>JANYIZ010000070.1 GCA_025408445.1 Frigoribacterium sp.
GAGCGCGGCGACGACTTCTCGTTTGAGAGCACCGCGGCCCTGGATGTATAGCGCCTGGTAGATCGTTTCGTGAGACACCCGCATCTCCAGGTCCGTAGGAAAGTCCTTGACCAGTCTGTTGCTGATTTGCTCGGGTGACCACTTCCGCATCAGCTTTCCGGCTACATAGTGACGCAACTCGCTGGCCGGCTGCAGCTTTCGGAGCTTGGGACGCGTGCGGCGCAACACCGTGGCGCGGTGCGCGGCATAGGGAAGGTAACCCACGGTGTGCTGTAGGTTTCGGCGCAGCTCCCGACTGATCGTTGACGGTGAACGTGCCAACGTGACCGCAATGAAACGCATCGACGTTCCGCGCGCATGGAGGTCGTGGATGAGTTCTCGTTCCTGCAAGCTGAGAAACCAGGGATCGACCACCCGCTCCAGCGCACTCGGATCCAGCGGGACCTCCCGGGCGTAGGTTTGTCGCGGGTTCTTGACGAGAGATTGTTTCACCCTGCTGTTGTAGCGGACAACGGTTCCGTCAGTGTGGACACGCCCACCGCTGAATTGGCGGATTCCTTTGTCCCAGTCCTGGGCGGTGCGTTTATCCACTTTCAGCTGCTGCGCCGCTGCCGCCCGGCTGATGCCGTCAGCGCGCAGACGGAGGAATTCGGTTCGTTGTGCGTCGGCGCTCTTGCCCGTGAAAATGCCAGCCTGATGCGCCCATTTGTAACAGGTCACCCGCACGAAACCCAGCATCTTCGCGACCGCCGACACGTTCCCGTGCAGTGCGAGCAGACGGAAGAACTCCGCCTTGTCCTCAGCCGAGTAGGTACGGTCCTTACCTCGCGCGGTGGATTGGCCCGTCTCGTGACGCCACCGGTAACAGGCTTCAACGTTGAGCCCGAGTTCTGCTGCCACAGCCCGAATGGTTCCCCCGCGATCCAACCGGCGGAAAAAGGCTGCCTTCTCCTCCGGTGTGTACTGTCGGTTCGGTTTCTTCGATGGTGCTGATGGCGACATTGCTGCGACCCCTCAAGGCAAGAGGTGTTGCACTGATCCCTTGAATCCAAGACGTTCTCAGATAGGTGATGTCGCCGACCCAGACCTGATTCAGCACCCCGGTGTCCCACGTCCGTTTCACGGCTTCGACCGGATAGGCATCAGCGTGGTCGATGATGGTGGTCGTCTTCCATTTCTTCGGGCAGATGCCTACCAAGCCCAGACGTTTCATGATCGTGGCGACGGTTTTGCGGGAGACGATCTCTCCGTCTGCGCGCAGGTCGGCGAGGATCCGCGGAGCCCCATAAACTTCGTCAGAATCGCCGTGGAAGAAAGCGACTTTCTGTTCAATGTGCACCCGCCGGATCGCCGACGGCGAAGGTGCTCGGTCGATCCAGGCGTAGTAGCCCGAGCGGGAGACCTCGAGGAGGCGGACCATGCGGGTGATGGTGAAGTTGTTCTTCTCCGCCAACATCAGTTCGAACGCTTTCCGTTCGTATCCGATGCTTCCTTGGGCGAAGAAGATGGACGCTTTTTTTAGAAACGCCCGATCCAGTTTGAGGTCCGCGTTTTCTTTCCGCAGCCGCAGCAACTCGGCCCTTTCCGACTCCGTCACCTCGGTCTGCCCAGCCTCATTGCGGGCCTTGAACGAGGCCACCCAACGGCCCGGCGTGGCCTCGTTAACTCCGAGCTCGCGGGCCACGGTCGCGACCGCTCTCCCGGTAGTGAAGACCAGCTTCACAGCCTCGTCTTTGTACTCAGGAGTGAACTCCCGACGTGATCTTGCCATGGTGAACATTCTCTCTTGTGAGATGTCCACCCAACGGGGTCAAGGCCAGTACCGCATCAATAGCTCACAGACAGGAACCTTATGGCCCAGCACTGGATAGCCACAGACTTCGGCGGACTCGACGTCTTTGATCGCGAAGGGGCTGAGGTGCCTCGGTCGGGAATCAGGGAAGTCATGATCCACGTTCGTGCTGCTGGAATGAATCCGGCCGATTTCAAGCATGTCGCGCGCGGGTCGGATCGCAGTCTGCCGCTCATCTCCGTCGGATAGGAGATCGCGGGCGTCATCTCCGCGATCGGTGCGGATACGACGGTGGCGTCGGGCGGCGGAGCAATCGACGATGGAGTGATCGCCTTCCGCGTTCACGGCGGATACGCCGTTGCCCTTACGGATGCGGCGAAGAACGTGTTTGCCAAACCAACTCCCTTGCCGTTCCCGGAAGCGGCAACCTGCTGCTCGCGGCCACCACCGCCTCCGAGATGCTGCACGTTATCGGGGCCCTCTCCGGCGAGACGGTGCTCGTGCGCGGTGCATCCGGCGCGGTCGGATTGAGCGTTATCCAGCAGGCGATGCTGAAAGGCGTTCGCGTCATCGGAATGGCGAGCGAGCGGAGTTTTCCGCTCCTGGAGCGTTTCGGAGCGACGCCGGTCGTCCACGGGAATGGCCTCGAACAGCGAGTATGTGAGCTGGTGCCCGACGGCATTGCCGCAGCGCTCGATATCGTGGGAACGGACGAGGCGGTGGATGTCTCGTTGGCGCTGCTCGCGGATCGCGGCAGGATCGCCACGATCGCCGCCATGCAGCGATCCGAGAGTGCTGGCATCCGCGTGATCATGGGCGCACTCCCCGTGAGCGCCACCTACTGGGACAGCGTTCGCGCTGAACTCATCGCGCTCGCCGGGGCGGAAACCCTTGTGGTAACGATCGCCCGCACCGTTCCCCTCGCCGATGCGATCGACGCTCTCGTGCTTCTGGAAGCCGGGTATCCGGGCGATAAGTTCGCCCTCATCCCGTACCTCGCGACACCGATGGCCCTCAGCCGCTGCCGGCCTGGGAGAGGAACTGCGCGGGCAGTTCGTGGATGAATGGACTGGCGAGCACGCCGACGATCGTGGCGCTGTTGTCCTGCGGTTGAATATCCACCGTGCCGTCATTGTTGATCGAGAAGTCACCAATGACTTCGGCATAGAAGTTGGCGGGAGTCTTCTTGCGGAAGGCCTGGATTTCCGCGGGAGCATCATCGATGGATCCCCGGTATCCGTTGTTTTCAGAGTTCGTCTTGCTTCCAAAAGCAGTATCTCCGCAGGCGCGATTGATTCCAACGAGATACCCACGGTTGCCGTTTCCGCTTCGAGGCTGATCTACAGAGACCTCGATGAGCTGCCCGAGACTGTTGCCGGTTTCTCCGTCCAGATAGAACAGCGGTCGATTGTTGGGGCCCTGATCGGCGGGCGTCGCGGACTCGGCCCGGGAGATCGGCACGCCCATTAGAGTCACGCGCGTATGGGCCGGAGTTGTGAATGTCGGAGTGAGCGAACGATCGCACACCAGCACGGAATAGAGCACGATCGTATTGGTCGGGCTGACGAGCACGGTGGCGGCATAGCTTCCGTGTGCGAAGAGTTGTTCGACCCAGCCGGGTTCGCCAGGGAGTGCGCGACTCACGATCGGACTCCCCGCCGCCTCGATCACCTTCTCAACCTGGTAGCCGGCGTGAATCGCAAGCATCGGGTCCGGTGGCGGCGGCGTGCTGCTGGGGATCGAAGGAACGGTTGTCCTGGTACCCGATGTCGTCGAACTATTCAGCCGATCGAAGATGAAGAATCCGAACGCGGCGATCGTGACGATGCTTGCAATGATGCCGAGGATCGCCCCCATCGGCACACGTCGCTGCGTGATCGCATCCTGTCCAGGACGGCGAGACTTCGGATCAGTCATCGAGATGCTCCACTGAAAGGCGTTTACTGCTTGCGGGCTCCAACATTTTGACAGCCGGTGACGACCTGACGCTAGCCTCTGACCGAAATGATTCCGGGCGAGATCGTCATCGTCCCTTAGTTTGGGAACGTCGTCCGCCATCTCCTGACAAACCTCAAGCACGACAGCTCCGAATCACCAGGCATGCTCAGGAAAGAGGAATCGAATGTCCGGACGCAGCGCTACCGCCGTTACTGAATTATTTGCCACCGCTCCCCTCAACCTCATATGGGATGTCGCGACGATCTACACTCCGGTGGGTCTTTACCCGAAGGTCGGCCTCTTGCCTGCCGTCGTGGAGGTCCGCGACCAGACCCGTGACTGGGATCGGGTCGGACGGACGCGTCAGCTAACGCACTCCGATGGCGGAAGCGTGATCGAGCACACAAGGGACTGCTGAAGGTTTAGTTGTCACTTCGTTTAGGCTGCAAAGGCGGCCGGTTGGTCCATTATTTCAAACTCGATCGGCGTCAGGCGACCGAGTCGACGTTGGCGTCGTTTACGGTGATAACTTCCCTCGATCCAGAGCACGATCGCGAGGCGAAGTTGCTGCTTTGTTGACCACCGGTGCCGGTTCAACACGTTCTTTTGCAGCAGCGCGAAGAACGAGACTCCATCGCCGCGTTATCCGCGCACGCGCCGACTCTGCCCATCGAGCCTTTCATCCCGTTCTCGGCCAATGTCTTCACGAAAGCTCGGGAACGAAATTGAGAGCCGCGATCGGAGTGCACGATGGTGCCGGCGTGCGGTCGTGCCTTGATCGCGTAGTTCAGCGCGGCCACCGCCAGGCTTGCTTTCATCCGGTCATCGATGGAATAGCCGACGATTTTGTCCGACCGCACGTCCTTGATCGCGCAAAGATACAGCTTTCCCTCGTCAGTCCAATGTTCGGTGACGTCAGTCAGCCACAGCTGGTTCAACCGTGTCGCGGTGAACAACCGTTCCACCAAGTCGTCGTGCACAGGCGGGCTGGCTTTCCGGTTCAGACCCCGTTTCTTGGAAAAGGTCGACCACAGCCGCTGCTGGGAACACAACCGCCACACGCGTCTTTCCGATGCGGTGATGCCCAGGGCGGGTAGCTCGTCGGAGATGAAGCGGTAACCATAGCCGGGGTCTTCGGCATGCAGGTCGACGGCTGCGTTTGTCAGATGTGCGTCCGACCAGTCCCGGTCGGTGACAGGGTTCCTCAACCACATATAAATTCCTTGAGTGGAGAAACGCAATACCCGGCAGGCCACCGCGACTGGCACCCGAATTCGGGCGTCTTTCGCGGCAAGGTCAGGGACCTGCGGGTACATCATTTTGGGTTGATCTCCCGAGAGAGGTATCCCACCGCCCGGCGCATGACTTCGGCTTCCTGCTCCAATAGCTTGTTGCGGCGGCGCAATTCCCGCAGCTCCGACATGTCTGCCTGGCTAAGGTTTGACCGTGGGGTGTCGTCCTTTTCGGCTTTCCGCACCCAGTTCAGCAGAGTCGTTTTAGCCAATCCGAGATCCCTCGCGACCTGCGCCATCTGGGCCCCGTTTTCACGAGCAAGTGCGACAGCATCGAGTTTGAATTCGAGGGGGTAGGTCTTTCGGGTCATGGTGTTGATCCTTCCACCGCCGGAACCTAATTCCAGCAAGTCAGGTGTCAACTAAACCGACAGCAGTCCCTTCAGCTCCAGATCGCAGCGCGAACCGCGGCGAGTTCGCTACGAGCGGCAAGGGCTTCGTCCATGGTGACTGCGCGAAAGCGAGTGGCGGTACCGGGAGAGCTGCGAGCGAGAAGGTCCATGTCGGCGCTGATTACAGTGGCCACCATGGCATAGCCGCCTCCCGATACGGCGTCACGGTGCAGAACAATTGGTTCCTTTCCACCGGGAATTTGGATGGATCCGACCGCGTACCCGGCGTCAACGATATTGGACGGATCGGACCCCGCACCGAACGGTTGTTCTCGCGGCTTCCACTCCACCTCTGGGCCGGAATAACGAAGTCCCATGCGGTCGGCGACCGAGGTGAGCTTCCAGGTGGCCGTGAGCAACGTCTCAAGTCCCACGTCTGTGAGCCGGTGGTCGTAGAGCCCCACGAGAACGCGAACGTCGAGCTGCTTCAGATATTTGGGTCGTAGTCCCGACAAGACTGCGGAGAGGCCGTCGGTTTCGACAGCCGTGCCAACCGGCACGAGGTCCCCCGCTTTCAACGTGCGGCCCTCGAAGCCGCCGATCACGCCGAGCACGTAGGTAGACCGGCTGCCAAGTACGACCGGCACATCGATGCCACCGGCGACTGCCAAATAGTACCGAGTGCCCCCCTTGATGATGCCAAACGACATAACGTCATCGGCGGCAAGCTCAAGGCGGCTCCATTGCTCGCGCGGTTCTCCATTCACAAACACGTCAACCGGGGCACCGGTGACCGCAACGACCGCAGGGGCAGTCGTGCGCAACACTGGACCAATGTAGGTGCACTCGAGCACCGCCTCATTTACAGTGTTGCCGACGCAGGCGTTGGCAATCTCGGCGGAGAGTTGATCCATGGATCCACTTTGAGGAATCCCGACACTGTAATATCCGGGGCGACCGGTGTCCTGAACCGTCGTTGCCAACCCGGACTCAAGAATGTCAAACGCCATTGAGAGCCTCCAAAATCTGTCGGTTATGGGCAGCAGGGTCCTTGAGCGCTAGTTCGAGGTCAAAAACAACGGATGCTTGGCGATAGGTGAAGCTACCCTCATCGACCTCGGCCTGGATTCGCAGATATTCTGACTCGTCGATCGGTTTGAACTTCACAATATCGCCCGGTTTAAAGAACACCATGAAGTCGGAGAAGTCGGGGAGTCTGCGAGCCGGATCGAAGATGGGTGCCGCGGCGATGCCAAACATTTGATATCCACCAGCCCCGCGTACCGAATAAATACAGGCGAAGCACCCACCATGGCCTACAGAGAGTGCTGGGGTATCGGTGCGCGGACTTAGGTATTTGGGGACCTCGAGTTGCTCATGCTCCGGCACCAGCTGAAACATAAATGGCAGTCCGGCAACGAAGCCCACCATAGACACAAGCCAGGGTGACGAATGGTGGCGTTCGATGAATTCGCCTGCTGATGCCAGATTGTTCTCCTCGGCGGCGAAGTCGAGGTCGTTGCCCTCAGGGCGCTGATGACCTTTGCGAAAACGTGCTCCGGTCGCCCCGGTATAGGGGTCGTCGTACCAGACCGGAACCTCTACGACCCGAGTCGCGAGCGTTGGGTGAGCTACGCCTTCCACCTCGCGTTCAATGCGGCGTACTCGTTTTTCGAGTTCTCGATGCGGCAGTATGTCCGGATCGAAGCGGACCAGCAGACTGGCGTTCGCGGGACAAATATCAATTACTCCGGCCACCCCGTCTGCCGCGAGGTGTGCAGCCATGGCGTTTGAGGTGAAATTGGCCCTAAGGCTCATCGCTTCATCAATCTCCACGAAAAGAAATTCGTCACCACCCCAGGTATAACGAGCGGCGTGCTCGAGTGTCGTGGGCTCAGTCATTCCAGCGCTCCTATCAGGTCGGGCGTTGTTTCGATGAACGTCGAATGGTGGTCGACAGTGAGCAACTCCGGCCGACGCAGCAGCGCCGACAGAAGCGGAACAGTGGTCTTGACTCCCTCGATCGCCACCTCGTCCAGAACGCGCACCGATCGCGCCACGCACTCGTCTCGAGTGGAATCCCAGACCACGATCTTGGCGAGCAGTGAGTCGTAATAGGGTGCCACCGCCGAGCCGGTCACGACGCCGGAGTCCACCCGCACGCCAGGCCCGCCCGGCCAGACCACTGTGTGAAGGGTCCCAGGACTTGGCATAAATCCATTCGCGGGGTCCTCCGCGTTGATGCGGAATTCGAAGGCATGCCCGCGAAATTCCACCTGCTCTTGCGTCAAGCGCAAATGACCACCGGCGGCAATAAGCAATTGCTCGCGCACCAGGTCGAGTCCGGTAATCATCTCGGTCACGGGATGCTCGACTTGCAGGCGAGTGTTCATCTCGATAAACGCTGCTTCATTCGTTTCGGGGTCGTAGAGAAACTCGACTGTTCCAAGTCCCCGATAGTGGCACCGACGCGCGAGTTCAACTGACGTGCGACGAATGCGCTCACGCACGGCATCGGGGAGGTTCGGCGCCGGAGCCTCCTCTACAATCTTTTGCTGGCGGCGTTGCATTGAACAGTCCCGGTCACCCAGATGGATCACATTTTCCCCGTCGCCAAGTACCTGCACCTCGACGTGACGAGCACGTTGCACGAATCGTTCGAGATAAACGTCCTCGCTGCCGAAGGCGGCGAGGGCCTCCGCCTGCGCCAAGTTAACTGTCGACACGAGATCCTCCACTCTGCCCACCAGCCGGATACCGCGGCCGCCACCTCCGGCAGACGCCTTGACGACGAGCGGATAGCCGATCGCTTCGGCTTCGGAGAGGAGTTCGTCGCCGGGTGTGACGATTCCCCGGCTACCGCGCAAAGTCGGCACCCCGGCCGCCTCGGCGGCTTGGCGCGCCCTCGCCTTATTGCCCATCATCTCAATGGACTCCGGGGACGGACCTACCCATAAGAGGCCGGCATCCATCACCGTCTGGGCGAAGTTGGCATTCTCGGAGAGGAAGCCATAGCCCGGATGCAGGGCATCACATCCGCTATCGAGCCCCGCCCGGAGTACGGCCTGTTGGTTGAGATAGCTCTTGCCTGCCGCGGCTGGGCCGATGATGACGCATTCATCGGCCAGACCTGCAGCATAGGAACCTGCATCTGCTTCACTGGCTCCGACAACGGTGCGGATACCGAGTTCGCGGGCGGCCCGGATGATGCGAACCGCGATCTCACCACGGTTAGCAATGAATAGTTTCTGCATACTCATTCCTCAGTGATGGTGGCGATCACATCGCCGGGATCAACGGTGCCGGTGTCCTCGATACTGAAGCTCACCAGGGTGCCGGCAACCTCACTTCGAACCTCGGAAAACTGCTTCATGATTTCCACAATTCCGATGGTCTGCCCCACCGTTATGGTGTCGCCCGGTTTGGCATAGGGAGGTTTGTCGGGGCTGGGACTCCGGTAGAAGATGCCGGGGAGTGGGGAGAGGATGTCGGCCACGGGGGTCCTTTCAGTGATGGAAAACAATTAGGAAACGGACGTGAGGGCACCGCGCACCGCGGCGGCCACGGCCACGGAATTCGGAGCATCGGAATGCACGCAGATACTGTCGCATTGGAGGTTTAACAGGGTGCCATCGATGGCCTCGACCACGCCGTCGGCGAGCACGCGTCGCACCCGTGCGGCGGCGGCGGCCGGATCGGTGGGCTCGGGTCGGCGTTGGATGAGAAGCTCGCCGGCTGGCCCGTAATTGAGGTCGACGTAAAGCTCGCTCACGAACGGGACGCCTCGTTCGCGGCACACTGTTTCGTGTTGTGTGCCAGCGAGGCCGTAGAAAGGAACTCCGTAGAGAAGGGCAACATTGGCAGCCGCATCCATGAGCGCGGCGTCGCGGGACAGCATCCCGTAGAGCGATCCGTGCGGCTTTAGGTGGTTGAGCTCGACGCCGAACCGGCGGAGGGAAGCGGTGAGGGCCCCCACTTGATAGAGGATGAGGTTTTCGACCTCGGCCGGAGTGAGCCTCATCTCTCGGCGGCCAAACCCCACCAGGTCAGGCAGGCCTGGGTGGGCGCCCACCTTCAGCCCATGCTGGGCAGCGGCCTGAACAGTGGCAGTCATGGTGTCTGGGTCACCTGAATGAAAGCCACACGCGACGTTGGCCACGTCAACGGACTTCATCAACTGCAAGTCATTGCCAAAGGAGTGCAGCCCGAAGGATTCCCCCAGGTCGGAGTTCACGGTGACCGTGCGAGCAGGAGTAAATCTGGTTGTCATCTCAGATACCCGTCAATTGCGTCGAATGGGATTTATCAATTTGACGTTGCTGGGTCAACCTAAGCCCGAGGCTAACGACGTTTGCTTCGAGGGAGCCGGGTTCCTCAGATAGTACCCGCGCTTCCAGCGCCTGCTGAAGGGGCAACCCGCCTCGGTCGCGCACTACAAGCCAGATGTCCCCCACCGTGTGGCAGAGCTCGATCGACCCGGTGGCTCCGCTCACCGACCACCCCTCGGCGAGAGCCGTAATACGGGGTGCGCCGGGCAGCCGAGCGCACGCTGCAGTCACCACCTGCGCCACCAGTATTCGTTTCCTGAAAGTGGGTTCCTTCCCCAGGACCGAGTCGGAGTAACTAATCGAACCGCATGCTCCACACATTCTGATTCCTTCATCAATCTCGTGGTTTCTATTGCATGACGTCCCCGGAGTTTGGTCCAAGGGTTTGACCCACGTAGAGGTTTCCGCCAGGCTCGCTGGCCAGAAGCAATGCCGTGGGAGCCACTTCTTCTACTCCACCGAATCGACCCAACGGCAACTCGAGCCGTTTTGCAACCTTCCATTCCTCGGAGATACCCGCGACCAGCGGTGTCTCGATCGGACCGGGAGCGATGCTGTTCACGAGGACGTTGTCGCTTGCGACCTCGAGAGCCAAGGATTTCGTGAAAGCAACGACCCCCGCTTTCGCCGCCGCATAGTGGCTAAGGCCGACACCACCCTTGACCGCGAGTTGGGAGGCGATGTTGATAATGCGTCCCCATTTCTGCTGGCGCATCTCCCCCACCACCTCGCGGCAGCACAGGAACACGCCCGTGAGGTCGACCAACAGGGTCTCGTTCCACATTTGAAGAGTCATCTCTTGCATCGGTGACTCGGTGAGCAGACCGGCACTGTTGACTAAGACGTCGATCGTGCCAAGCCGCTCACGGGCCGTCGAGAAGGCGGCATGCACGCTCTCTTCCTGCGATACGTCGACGGTGATCACCTCTGCGCCCACACCCGAGCGGTCGAGCACAATCACGCGGTCACCGTTGGCCTCGAACGCCTCGGCAATCGCCCGCCCGATTCCACTGCTGCCGCCGGTGACGACGACTCCGCGACCGCCGACAGACCGATGCCGAGGGCCCTGCATCGTCATTTATATCCCATTTCTATGCGCGCATTTTCACGGTGAGTCCACCATCAACGACGAGGGACTGTCCGGTGACATAACCGGCATCGGCCGAGGTGAGGAAGGCGATGACGCTTGCCACCTCCGCCGGTGTCCCCACGCGGCCAAACGGAATATCTGTACCAGCACGGACGAGGCCGTCCGGCCCGAGCGAATTCACCGGGTCGAGAGATTGCGGAGTCTCAATGAGACCGGGAATGACCGCATTTGCGCGGATACCTTGCGGCCCAAGTTCGACGGCGATACTCCGAATCAGACCGAGCACTCCGGCCTTTGCCGCCGCATAGTGCGTGTGACCCTCCCAACCGTAGACTGCGCCGGCGATGGAGGAAACCGCCACCATGGCGCCACCAGCGGTCATGCGTTCGGCGCCAGCGCGCAGCGTGCGCAGAACGCCGGTGAGGTCAACGTCGAGCATGTCGGTCCATCGGGCATCGGTCATCTCGGTGAGCGATGAATTGCGCAAGATCCCGGCATTGGCGATGGCGTAATCGAGACGTCCGTACTCGTCAACTGCTCGTTGGGCGAAGGAGTCGACAGACGCTGCGCTGCGCACGTCGACCTCATGGATGACGGCGTCGCCGCCAGCATTCCGCACCAGTTTAAGCGTCTCCTCCGGGTCATGTGGGTCTGAAGCGAAGGTGCCGATGATGCTCCGCACCCCCTGCCCGGCGTAGTGCACCGCAAGCGCCCGGCCGATGCCACTCGCGGCACCAGTGATGATGGCCACCCTAGGCTCAGACACGCTGGGCTTCCAGAGGGTCTTCCGACTCGATGGCAAGGGGAGCTTCTGCCATGGGTTTGGCGGCGAACATGAGTACACCGGAGATCAGAGTGCCGAGGGCTCCGATCCATAACGCGGCAGTACCCGTGTTGGAGCTGGCGGCGACGGCCGTGAACAGCGCGCCTCCGACAATGATTCCGGGCTGGCTCATCGCGCCAATGAACGCCGTGCCGGTGGCGCGGCAGCTCACCGGATAGCACTCGGCCATGAAGTACTGAATAGCCGCGTAAGGGCCGACGAGGAAGAAGAGACCAGCCCCGTAGCTTGCGATGATCGTCACGGGGTTATTGGCGAGAGGGCTCAACATGATCGCGAAGGCGACCGATGCGAGGATCCAGCCGCTGATGATCGTGCGCTTGCGGCCGATCTTGTCGCCGAGCCAGCCGTGGAAGACGTAGCCGAAGTAGGCGAGGGCGTTGATGATTATGAGCATCCAGAATGCATCGGAGAGTTCCACGCCCTTGGCGTTTTTGAGTACGGAACTGCCGAGAATGCTGAAGATCATGATGCCCATGAAGTTGAAGATCCAAGCGAGCGAAAACACGATCGTGTTGCGGCGCAGCTTCGACTCCCAAATGAGCTTGAGCGGTGCGGTCGAAGAGTGCTCGACGCCGTAGGAACCAGCGAGCAGGTGGGCTTCTTCGGTACGCCCGGTCTTTTCAAGGCGAGTGAGTTCACTGTGCAATTCGAACTGAGGCGTTTCCTTGAGTTTGCGCGCGATGGTCCACACAATGAGTGCCGCCGGGATGGTCGCCATCAGGTAAAGGCCACGCCAGCCGAGGGTCGGGAGAAAGGCCAAGGCCAGTGCACTCGCGAGCAGGAAGCCCAACGGCCAGCCACCTTGAATGAAGGAATAGCTGAATCCCGGTCGTTTGCGCCTCTTCTCGTCTTCGGTGACCTGGTAGACCTCGTTCATGTAGGTCGCGTTGACAGCCTGCTCGGAGAAGCCGAGTCCGCCGAAAGACCTCACGATCACCAGCAGACCGCTGCTGAGCAAGGCCATCCCGGCGGGAATCAGCGCGGTGAGACCGGAGACGATAGCGGTACCACCGACGGTGACCATCATGCCCTTGCGTCGACCGAGACGGTCGATGACCGGTCCCACACCGAAGCAGACGATCGCGGTTCCCACCGCAATCCAGGTATTGATCGCATACGCCTCGGGGGCGGTCCAGCCAAAGGATGCCTGCATCGCTGGCAGAAGAGTGCCAAACAGTCCGTAGTCGAAGACGGCGACGGTCCAGGCCAGCAGTGCCAAGACGGTAGCGGTTCGGGTCTGCTTGACGGTGAATGACGGGAATCGACGTTTCTCGTTACCAGTCGGTGCCGTGAGATCGAGTGCGGGGGATTTTAGTTTCATGCGGAGGTGACCTTTCTGGGGGAACGGGTGAAGAACGAATCGGCAATCTGGTCGAAGGTATTCCAGCTGACACCTTCGTGAGAGTTGAAGTGCTGGATCAGGCGCTCAAGCATGAGCAATACTTGGGGTCGCCCTGAGACGTCAGGGTGGATCGTCATTGTGAAAACGGCCTGGTCCATCTCGCGGTAGACCCAGTCGAACTGGTCCTTCCACATTTGCTCGATGTCGCGTGGGTTTACAAACCCGTGAGAGTTTGGGGAGGCTTTGATGAACATCATCGGTGGCAGGTCATCGAGGTACCAGTTGGCGGGGATCTCGACGAGGTCAGTTTCGACACCGCGCACGAGAGGCTCCATCCACGTCTGGGCGTCCATGGCGTAATCGATCTTCTTCCAGCTGTCTCCGACCCGCACGTAGTACGGCTCGAAGTCCTTGTGCATGAGCGAGTGGTCGTACTTGATGCCACGTTCAAGCAAAATCTCGTTGGTCACCGAGGAAAATTCCCACCACGGAGCGACATACCCGGTAGGGCGTCGCCCTGACACATTTTCGATCAATTCAATGGAGCGATCGAGGATGGCGGTCTCTTGCTCACGGGTCATCGCGATCGGATTTTCGTGCGAGTAACCATGCACTCCGATCTCATGGCCGGCAGAAACGATCATTTGGGTGAGTTCAGGAAAGGTTTCGATGGAGTGTCCAGGAACAAACCAGGTGGCGGGGAGGTCGTACTTGTCGAACAGGCGGATGAGCCGTGGGCCTCCCACTTCGCCGCTGAACATGCCGCGGGAGATGTCACACGGGGAGTCCTCACCGCCGTAGGAGCCGAGCATTCCGGCTACGGCGTCGACGTCCACTCCGAATGCGATTTGAATATCTTTTTTCATGTACGTGTCTTTTCTGTGGAGTGACCGAGCGGGGAAACAGAAGCCTGGCTGAGCGACCTGTCGCCCGGGCTGAGTGGAGCGCCGTGGGCAGTGAAGGCTCTGGCAATTTCGTCAGGTTCACGATCGAGATGCAGCAGCAGGCTGAGCAGAATCATTGACTGCGAAGGCTTCAGCAGTCCGGAGGGAATCGCCCCGGCCGAGACCAAGTCTCGGCCTCCGCCGGCACCGTAGACCGCGATGACCGGGCCGGCGCTGACCCGGGTGCTCATCACTACGACAGTGCCGCTCGCAGTTGCCTCAGCGACGGCACCGCAGAGGGCTGGGTTGGCGTTACCGCTGCCAGTTGCCTGCAGGACGATTCCGCGGGCTCCAGCGGCGACGGATGCCCGAATCAACACTTCATCGGCACCCGGATAAGCGGACACCACGTCGACCCGGAGGGGTTCTCTCGAAGCGATGAGCGGCAGCGGCAACGGCGGCAAGCGTGGTTCGGGACGACTGATGGAGACGTCGCCGTTCAGGGCGACGAGTCCGGCCGAGCCGAAGTCCGAGTTCGTAAAGGCCTGCAGCGCTATTGTCTGCGCTTTGCGCACACCGCGCACGCGGAGGATTTCGCCTGCGAAAACAATGAGTGCTCCCTCGCCGAGTGCTTGGTCAGACCCGGCGACTGCAATCGCTCCCGCGAGGTTGCTTGGTCCATCTGGATCGGCGGCGTCGGCGGAGGTCTGCGCCCCGGTGAAGACAACCGGGCGTACATCGTCGTGGGTGAGGTCGGCGAGGTAGGCGGTCTCCTCCATCGTGTCGGTGCCGTGGGTCACCACTACCCCCCGTACCGATGGGTCGGCGAGGACCGTCTTGATCTGCGCGCAGATTGCAATCATGTCGGCGATGGTGAGCAGGTACGACCCCTGGCAGGCCACATCAATGACCTTCACCGGGTAAGCGGGCGCTGCGGCAAGACTGGCCAGAACCTGGGCGCCTTTATCGGCGGCGATGACTGCGCCCCGTTCGGCCGCTTGAGCCCGCGATGAGATCGTGCCGCCGGTCGCCAGCAACACCACATGAGTGCCCTCACGATCTGCCATTTCTTCTCCGAATGTCTAAACCCAAACGATTGGGTTGTTGGTGAAGCGTAATAACCCAATGTTTCGGCTGACAGCACGCTTCGTTGCGAGTAAGTAAATCGTGAAAAAAGAAATCGAGGCCCTGTACCCAATCGTTTGGGTAGCGAAGTACCAAAACTATAGAATGTGACGAGCGGGCTAGTCAAGCTCCCGAGCCGGCTTTCGCACGTACCCAAAACTGGAGACAGGCGACATGACAGACATCAGACCCGGATCAAAGGCCGTCACTCTGAAGGACCTGGCCGCCGAGCTCGGTTTGCACGCCTCGACCGTCTCTCGCATCCTGCATGCGGAGACCGACACCGCTCGTGGCGCCGCAGCCCCAGCTACTGCCCAACGGATCCGCGACCTGGCCCGGAAGGTTGGATATTCCCCAAATCCTCAGGCCAAGGGCCTGCGAACGCGGCGCTCGCACCTTCTCGGCGTCATCGTTCCGCGCCTTTCGGACCTTGTTCTCGCCGTTATTTATGAAGGTATCGAAGAGGCAGCAGACGACGCCCATTACTCCACGTTCGTTATGAACTCGCGCGATGATCCGGCGATGCAGCGGCGCAAAGCGGAGATTATGCTGACCCGTCGGGTGGACGGCCTCATCATCGGAGACGCCCACCTCGACGGCGATATTCTCAACGAACTGACCGAACGCCAGGTCCCTTTCGTGCTCATGAACCGCGCCGTGCCCGGTTTCCCCTCGGCAACGTGTGATGACACCCTCGGCGGTACTCTGGTCGCACAGCATCTCTGGGACAAGGGCCACCGAAGTGTTTCCGTCATCGCCGGGGAACCATATGCTAGCACCGCAGTCGACAGAACGAACGGTTTCGTGTCCCGGTTCCGTAGCCTCGGCGGCCAGATCCCCGAGAGAGCGATCGTGTGGTCGCGCTTCGACACCCTGGGTGGACGTTCCGCAGCAGACACCATTTTCAGCGATAAAAATCGGCGACCTAGCGCGATCTTTGCGGTGAATGATTTCGCAGCAATCGGTGCAATGGGTGCAGCAAACTCTCACGGACTACTCGTGGGTCGGGATCTCGCGATCGTTGGCTTCAATGACACCTCTTTGGCCGCGCAATTGCCAATCGCGCTTTCGTCGGTGAGGTCGCCGATGATGGATATCGGACGTCTTGCCGTGAAGCTCCTGCTCGGGGTTCTCAACGGCGAAACCGTCAAGGCAGTGAAACTCGCGCCCATTCTTTGCGTGCGGGAAAGCAGCTCACAGAACTGGATGTCGGAATAAGTGTCAATGGATGGGACTGCCCCCGGTTTGGTTGACTCCTTGACCTGCCCCACAGTTTGGTTACCCGAAACAGTGTAAGGATTCGGCCCTTCTTTTGAGAGGCTTCATCCATGCCACGACCATTCCCCGCCGAGTTTCGCCTGCGAGCAGTAGCGCTTGTGCGCGCCGGCAAACCCATCACGACTGCGGCTGTTCAGCTCGGCGTGAGCGCGGCAGCTCTGCATGGCTGGGTGCGCCAAGATCAGATTGATCGAGGAGAACGATCCGGGATAACCACGCCGGAAACTGCAGAGTTATCCAAGGCGAAGAAGCGAATTCGGCAGCTCGAAACAGAAGTCGAGATATTGAAGATCGCTGCGAAGCTCCTCGGGGAAGATCGTCCTGGCCCAAAAGGATTCACCCGGTAGTCGACCGTCTTATTGAGTCGGGCTACCGAGCCAAGCAGTGCTGCCGACTTCTCGGTGTCAGCAGCCCTGGCTATTACAAATACAAAAACCGGGCGCTATCGCCCACTCAGATGCGTCGCCTGTGGCTCACCGGGTTGACCGGCGAAGTCCACATCGCGTCCCGGCAAACCTATGGTTCCCGACGGATTCACACGGAGCTGACGATTGGTATGAAACTTCAGGTAAACGAACGTCTGGTGGCTGTCCTGATGAGCAAAGCCGGCATCCGCGGCCTTCCCGGGCCGGCGAAAGTGAAACGGCTTCACGGAATCGCGACCGCTGATCACCTGGTGCACCGCAAGTTTCACCAGCTCTCGCCCAACGAATTGTGGATCACGGACATTACTGAACATCCCACGAGAGAAGGAAAACTCTACTGCTGCGCCGTGATGGACACCTTCTCCAGAAAGATCGTTGGCTGGTCGATCGACAACGCCCAAGACTCAGCCCTCGTCGTCAACGCGCTCAACATGGCGATCAAAAATCGGCAGCCACCGGCCGATGGAATCGTTCACGCCGACCACGGAGTTCAATTCACCTCGTGGGCTTTCACCAACAAGATCCGCTCGTCTGGACTGATGCCCTCGTTCGGCACGATCGGCGATTGCTATGACAATGCCATGAACGAGTCGTTTTGGTCCAGCATGCAGATTGAGCTTCTGAATAGGAAGAAATGGCGAACTCGGCTAGATCTCGCAAAGGCCATTTTCGATTACATCGAGATCTTCTATAACGGGCAGCGCCGCCATTCTCAGCTCGGGTATCTCTGCCCGGTCGAGCACGAGTTACGATTCACCCAGACACCCATTTCCGCCTGATCTTCACGACAAAACAGGTAACCAAACCATGGGGCAAGTCATTGACCCACCCCAGTGGCAGGGCCGGAAGCACCACCATGCCCACCATCCCAAAACTCGGATCACACTCATGGGACCCAGCCACCCCAAACCGACCGGTGAATCCAGGCTCAGAGAGGTCGCACCGGTCAAGCGTCCCGGCCCGTGCTTGATGTGCAGGGTTGCGTTTGGTCGGCCGTGCCGCGCAGGGAAGTACCATGACGAGTACAGGATTGCAGTCGACTGCAGTGAACGGAGACGCTGTGGGCGAAGTCGAGATCTATCAGTCCCCGGATGGCTCGGTGAGGTTGGATGTCCGCACGGATGGTGACACAGTCTGGCTCACCAGACAGCAGATCGGTGACCTGTTCAGCCGCGATGTGAAGACCATCGGCAAGCACGTGGCGAACGCACGACGCGAAGAACTTGCCGATGAATCAGTTGTCGCAAAATTTGCGACAACTGCCGCGGACGGAAAAACCTACAAGGTCGAGCACTACAACCTCGACATGGTGCTGTCG
>JANYIZ010000071.1 GCA_025408445.1 Frigoribacterium sp.
CGCTACCGCCGCCGGCGTCACGCCCTTCCCCGCAAACCGTTCGGACACCCAGTAGCCGATCGTCGCCGACGAGAGGGAACCGTAGGTGATACCCGACACGTTCAGCTGGCCCGCGAACTCACCGTCGTATTCGATGGCGAATGGCAGACCGAAGCCGGCGCGGGAATTGGCCTGGAGACTGCGGATGCTCGAGCGCACATCGAAACTCATCGCCCCGTGCGGGTTGGTCGCCTCCCACTTGCGTAACCATCCGCGATTCTCAAGCAACTCGCGCTCGAGTACTCGAGCATCCCTGAGACGGATAGGGCGAATCGTCGTCTTACCCTCGCGCAGGGTAGGGATCGGAGTCGCCACCGCCCCAGTCTAGAGCCGGGTCATCGATGCGCCGGCTCGCCATCGTGAGGCGCTACTCGAGGTTTTTGGCAAAGTCCTTGAGCCACGGGCGAAGGTCGGGGCCGAGGTCGTCGCGGTCGACCGCGAGCTGCACGATGGCCTTGATGTAGTCGAGCCGGTCTCCGGTGTCGTACCGGCGGCCGCGGAAGACGACGCCGTAGACGCCACCCGCGATACTGGGGTTTGCTGCAAGGGTTTGCAGGGCATCCGTCAGCTGGATCTCTCCGCCTTTGCCCGCGGGCGTGTGCTCCAGAATGTCGAAGATCTCAGGCTGCAACACATAACGGCCGATAATCGCGTAGTTGGACGGGGCCGTCTCGCGGGAGGGCTTCTCTACAAGTCCGGTAATGCGCACAACGTCATCATCTTCCGTCGCCTCGACCGTCGCGATTCCGTACATGTGAACCTGCGCGGGATCCACCTCGAGCAGGGCGACGATGGTCGCATTGCGTTTGCCCTGCTCCTCGAGCATGCGCGAGAGCAACACGTCGCGCTCGTCGATGATGTCATCACCGAGGAGCACGGCAAAGGGTTCGTGTCCCACGTGCATCCGTGCACGCAGCACGGCGTGGCCGAGTCCCTTGGGGTCACCCTGGCGCACGTAGTGAACCTCGGCAAGATCGGTGGCGTAGTTCACTTTGCGCAGCCGCTCGATGTCGCCCTTCATGAGCAGGGTCGCTTCGAGCTCACCCACGCGGTCGAAGTGATTCTCGAGCGCGTTTTTATTGCGTCCCGTGATCATCAATACATCGGTGAGACCCGCCGCGACGGCTTCCTCCACCACGTATTGAATCGCGGGCTTGTCGACGACGGGCAACATCTCCTTGGGCATCGCTTTCGTCGCGGGCAGGAATCGTGTTCCGAGTCCCGCGGCGGGAATGACAGCTTTAGTGATTGTGAAGGCCATGGGGCCTAGGGTATACGGCCTCTCCTTCGAGGGTGTTAACTGCGGCCTAACCGTAGACTTGCCGGAATGAACGGGGTACTGGGATGACTGGAGACGAGAGCCACCAGAAGCGCGCCCTGCGTGCCGAGCTTCGAGAACGGCGGCGGATCATGACGACCCGGGAGCGTGAGCTTTCCACCACACAACTGAGCGCCCACCTCATCGAACTCGCCACGCGACTTCACGTGCGCTCGGTGGCGGCGTACCTGCCGACAACCGAGGAGCCCAACATCCGTCCCTTCCTCAACTGGGCGGACGAACAGCAGATCCGCATCCTCTTTCCCATCTCTCGCGATGACGGCCTGCTCGACTGGACGGTTGGCGACGGCGAGACCGAGGTCGAGGGACTCTTCGGCATGCTGGAACCCGTTGGCGAGTTGCTCGGCCCGATCGCCATCAACGATGTGGACCTCATCCTCGTGCCAGCCGCATCCGTCGACCGCACGGGAATGCGGATGGGCTGGGGCCGTGGCTACTTCGACCGCACGCTGGGATCGATGGAAAAGTGCCCGCCGGTCTATGCTGTGATCTTCGACCGGGAATTCGTCGATAGCGTGCCAAGCGAAGTGCACGACAAGCGTGTGGACGGTGTCATCACCCCCAGCGCCATCACTCGCTTCTAACTCCTCCCCTACGCTCGAAGGACCTCTGTGCCCACCTACTCCTACCGCTGTGCGAACTGCGACGTCGCATTCGACCAGTACCAGTTATTCACGGATGAGTCCCTCACCGTGTGCCCCAACTGTGGCCAATCGCAGCTGCGCAAGGTGTTCAATTCGATCGGCGTGAGCTTCACCGGATCGGGTTTCTATCGCAACGACAGTCGCGCCGAGAAGTCGAAGGACTCGTCCGGCGTGTCGTCGACCTCGTCAGCAGACTCGACCCCGGCGACAAAATCCGAAGCTTCGCCGAAGAAATCCGAGTCAAGCAGCTCCAAGCCCGACGCAAAAGCGACGAAGCCCCCCGCGCCGAAATCTGGAACGGCATCCTCGAGCGCCCCCGGCGCGACCGGTTCGTAGAACTCGAACAGAGAAGCAAAGGAGACCAAGTGCTCACAGGTTTTAAGGAATTCATCCTCCGCGGCAACGTCATCGATCTCGCTGTGGCCGTCGTTATCGGCACCGCTTTCACGGCGATCGTCAATGCCATAGTCGCGAGCATCTTCACCCCGATCATTGGTGCACTCTTCGATGCCAAGGACCTGAAGGGCGCGCTGATCGTGACCATCC
>JANYIZ010000072.1 GCA_025408445.1 Frigoribacterium sp.
GTGATCTCGAACAACTTCGACCGCAAAGACAAGAAGCTCTTCACGACTGTCGGCGATGGCGACAAGATCGTTGGCTTCACCGGCTACAGCCAGCACGATGAGGCGCAGTTCATCGCGGACGAGATCACCGAGCTGCACTCCACCGGCAACATCGAGTACCGTGACATCGCCGTCTTCTACCGCACCAACGCCCAGACCAGGGCGCTGGAAGAGATCTTTATTCGCTCAGCGCTCCCCTACCGGGTGCTCGGCGGCACGAAGTTCTACGAGCGTGCCGAGATCAAGGATGCCTTCGGATACCTCATCGCGATCGCGAATCCGGCGGATCCGATGGCGCTGCGCCGCATCCTGAACACCCCGAAGCGCGGCATCGGCGGCGTCACCGAGGCCACCCTGCAGCGCTATGCCGAGACGCACGAGATCACCCTGCGCGAATCGCTTCGGCACGCGGACGAAATGAGTTTCGGCCCCAAGATCACCGGCGCCATTCTGGGACTCGGTGCGATTCTCGACGAGGTCGCGCTCACTTCGGACACGGCCACGGTCGCCGACATCCTCACCGCCCTCATCGCCAAGACCGGACTCGTGGAGGTGCTCCGGGCTTCCCGCGACCCGCAGGATGAGGCCCGCGCCGAGAACATCGAAGAGCTCGTGGCGGTGACTAAGGAATTCAACAAGAACAACCCAGAAGGCACCCTGCTCGACTTCCTCACCGAGACCTCACTCGTGGCCGCGGCCGATGACATCGACGACTCGAGCGGCACAGTCTCGCTGATGACCCTGCACACCGCGAAGGGCTTGGAATACGAAGCCGTATTCCTCACCGGCATCGAGGAAGACCTGCTTCCGCATCGGATGTCGGCGAACGAGCCGGGCGGACCGGCCGAGGAACGCCGCCTCTTTTACGTTGGCATCACCCGGGCGCGCCGCAAGCTCTATCTCTCCCTGGCAATGACCCGCGCGCAGTTCGGCGAAGTCTCGGTCGCGATGCCGTCGCGCTACCTGCAGGAGATCCCGCCGGAGCTCATCGACTGGCGGCAGTCGCCCGGAATGGCGACCTCCCGCGGGGGAACCCAACCGCGCGCGCTCAACGCCCGTCGCGGCGGATTCGGAGCGGAGGATACCCCAGCCCTCGGCACCGGCTACGGATCGTCCAGCGGACCGGGTGCAACGGCTCTGGCCAGGCTGGCCCGCGCCGAGCGCGCGGCCCAGCCGAAGACGCAGTGGGCCAACCGGGTGACGAACGTGGTGCGGGACAACGGCGACCTCACGCTTGCCATCGGCGACCGCATCCGTCATATCGATTTCGGCGACGGTCGAGTGACGGCGGTCACCGGCATCGGGCCAAAGTCGATCGCCGAGGTGCAGTTCGACACCGCCGGTCGCAAGCGGCTGCTGATCAAACTGGCTCCCATCGAGAAGCTGTAATTTTCTGCAGCGCTACTCGAACGGTCAGCTCGAAGTCAGCGGCGTGTATGCACCCCACGACCCGTGCGAGTGACCATCCTGTTCGAGGGTTGCTCCGCCACCGAGAAGATTGCGAGCGAGCTGGGCTCCCGCATCCAGTAGCTCGTCGAGGGCCGTCGAGAGGTCCTCGTCGGTGACGACGCGATCCTGCTCTGCCGCAGACAGCACAGCTCGACGCACCAGTTCTTTGGCGAAGGATCCGGTCGTCTCGACCGCGCGGTCGGCAGCGGCATCGATCGCCCGCGGGGAGAAGGGCAGGCCACTGGCATAGTGCCGGAACAGACGCCGGCGGGAGCCCACGTCGGGTAGCGGGATCTCGACCGCCAAGTCGACGCGCCCGGGGCGCTCCGCCAGCGCCCGTTCAAGCACCTGAACGCGGTTCGTCGTCAGGATGAACGTGACGTCGGCATCCCCGTCAAGGCCGTCGAGCGCGTCAAGCACAGCGAAGAGGAGCGGCTGGGGTCCGTGCATTCCACGCTCGGAAGCAACAAGGTCCACATCCTCAAGCACGACGATCGCGGGCTGCATGGCCCGCGCGAGCTCAGCAGCCTGTGTAATGAACTGAATGCTCGATCCGGTGAGAAGAACCGCTGTCGTCCCTGAAGTGCGCGAGAGCAGATGACGCACCGTGAGCGTTTTGCCCGTACCGGGAGGCCCGTACAGCAATACGCCGCGCTTGAGATGTTGTCCCGCAGCGAGCAGGCGTTCGCGCTGCTCACCGATGCCGACGACATGGCGAACCACGGTCTCGAGCACGCCGGGCGGAAGAACCACGTCATCCGCTTCGACCGTGGGTCGGTGGAGGAAGGTGGCGCCGGCGGAGGAGTTGCCGTATTCGTTTCCGGTGAATGACAGCACCTTGCCCCGCAACACGCTCAGACTCAGCACCAGTCGGGAGAACTCATCGAGGAATCGCGACGAGGTCTCGGTGTCGAGGGAAAGGATCTCGAGTTGCGCTCCAACGCGACCGAACTGCGGTTGGGCCGCTCGCTCGAGCACGACGACAGGTCGTCCCTCGAAGAGGATGCGGTGCAGACCAAAGGCGATCACCCGACGCGTTGTCTCCGGGCCATCCGCGATCGAGAGGTAGTCGATCGGTGAGGGGGAGAAGCGACTGTGGGGGCTGAAAAGCAGTTCGGAGAGCGCGAGGTGCTCGCGCTGTTGGCCGCCGCTGACGCCGACGGGCGGCTGTTCGGAGTCACGGCCAAGCTCGGCAAGCGCCAGGTCGGCGTCGACGAGTCGGTGCGCCGGGAGCCCGTGGGTGATGGCCGGCAGGGTGGCGATGTCGGCTCCGAGGAAGTCCTGCACGATCACACCGAGCGGTGTGAGATCGCTCGATTCGACAGCGGCCTGGTTGACGACTTCAGACATGAACCGCTGGAACGTGGAGAGAAACTCGCGTGTGATGTCGTCCATCGTCACAGGCTAGTCGCGTGAACCACGCGATCGTCAGGGAATAGTTCGGGGGGCTCCCCCGTTGCTGAGTCGGTACCTATTCCCGTCCAGAAAGAAATACTGTGCACCTCTTCGCGCCCGTCAGCCTCGGGGCCCTTGCCCTCACCAACCGCGTCGTCATGGCGCCCCTCACCCGCCTGCGTGCGGGTGAAGCCGGGATCCCGAACGACCTGCTCGTCGAGCACTATCGCCAGCGAGCCACCACCGGCCTCATCGTGACCGAAGGTACCTTCACGAGCCAAGTCAGCCGCGCGTATCCCGGTCAGCCCGGCATCGTGACCGCCGAACAGATCACCGGCTGGCGCCGGGTCACCGACGCGGTACACGCCGAGGGCGGCGTCATTGTGATGCAGCTCATGCACGGCGGCCGCGTGACGCACCCCGAGATCAACGGGGGACTCACCCCGGTGGCTCCGAGTGCGATCGCCATCGACGGCGAGACGCACACGCCCCTCGGAAAGAAGCGGTTCGCCGAGCCTCGTGCCCTGACGACCGACGAACTCCCGGGTGTGACAGCGGAGATCGTGCAGGCCGCCCGTAATGCGATCGAGGCCGGATTCGACGGCGTCGAGGTGCACTCCGCCAACGGATACCTGCTGCATGAGTTCCTCTCGCCGGTGTCCAACGTGCGCACCGACTCCTACGGCGGCTCTCCCGCGAATCGTGCCCGCCTCGGGATCGAGACCGTCACTGCCGTGGCCGAGGCGATCGGGGCGGATCGGGTGGGCATCCGTATCTCGCCCTCGCACAACATCCAGGACGTCTTCGAAACGGATGAGACGGAGACCAAGGCAACCTACGACGCGCTGATCGACGGCATTGCCCCGCTCGGTCTCGCCTACCTCAGCGTGCTTCACCGCGACCCGGCGGGTGAGCTCGTGCAAGACCTACGCGCCCGCTTTGGCGGGCCGCTCATGGCCAACAGCGGATTCGGCCAACTGACCACCCGCGCCGAGGCGATGGAATTCGTGCGCGATGACTTGGCGGATGTTGTGGCCGTCGGCCGCCAGGTAATCGCAAACCCCGACCTCGTGGCCCGCTGGCGCCACGACCGTGAGCTCAACGAGCCGAATCCGAGTACCTTCTATAGCCAAGGCGCCGAGGGTTACATCGACTATCCGGCGCTCGCGAGCTGAGTCCTCAGCCGGGGTAGTCTCCATTACATGAGTGAAAATCTGATAGTGCCCCC
Organism: Frigoribacterium sp.; assembly: GCA_025408445.1. Taxonomy (GTDB): domain Bacteria; phylum Actinomycetota; class Actinomycetes; order Actinomycetales; family Microbacteriaceae; genus Lacisediminihabitans. Next base: position 4,112 of record JANYIZ010000072.1, read on the forward strand.
GGCGGTCTTCTCGGGCGGCGCCATCGCAGCCCTCGCCGTGGGAGTGATGTCGATCGTGCCGTTCCAGTTTCTGCCTGTGGCAACTCTCCCGCTCGGTGTGGCCGCGCTGGTGCTCGGCCTTGTTTCCCGGCGTGCGCTCAGGGCTGATCCCTCCCTGCGAGGTGGCCGGCTCTCGCTCGCGGGTTTCATCCTCGGCATCGTGGGGATGTTTCTGGGCGGAGCGGTGCCCGTGCTGCTCATGCTCCCCTGGAGGTTCTTCGGCTGGGGCGACTGACCCGGCCGTCAGCGGAGCCGTCCAAGCAGATGGTTCTTCGGCCAGTGCCGAAGTCGCGCGGGAAGATACGGGTAGAGGTGAGCGGTGACATCCATCATGCGATCGAAGCGACGCTGGCGGCGGTCACTCCACGGCAGCGCGTAGGCCTCACGCAACGCGGGCGGCAGCAGGCCGGCGGTGGCGAGTCGGGCGACCGGCATCATCGCGCGCATCCACAATGGACCGGAGGCCGGGTGAAGCACCTGCGCTCCGACCTCGCGCACCCGGTCATCGACTTCGAGCCTCGCCAGTTGCGCGCGCCAATAGCGACCGAAGGCCTCCCGGTCGGCCGGCCAGAGGGCGGAAGGCATGCCGAGAGCCGTGCCGACGACCGCGTAGTCCCGGTATACGGCGTCGGCGGATGCCTCGTCGAGAGGCCCGAATATGCGTGCGTGCAGCGTGGCCGCTGTGTCGTAGAGCGTGGCGGCGACCCACAGTTGGAGCACGGCATCCGACGCGTCGTAGGTCTCCGAACGCACGGGCGCATGGGCATGGTGCACCATCGAGCGCACGGTCGCGACCTGCTCGTGGGTGCCGAAGACGAGGGCGTAGACGTAGCTGAGCGTGTTGCGCAGCCGGCGCAACGGGTCGGCGGCGAAGTCGCTGTGGTCGGCCACGGCGTGACCGACGGCCGGGTTGGCCAGTTGCAGCAGGATGGCACGCCCGCCGCCCGCGAGCAACGCGGCTTCCGCTCCGATATCGCGGAGCCCGAGGACGGTGTGTGCCACGGTCCCATTGTGCCGGGTGTGTGCCGGGCGTGTGCCGGGTGCGTATGCCGAGTATCGCCGGGCTCTTGCATGCCGGGCGCATGCCGGCGTCGCGTGGCCGCACGAGTTCGTGCGCGTGCCGCGGTGCCGCGTCGCTCCCGGTGGCGGGTGGCGGGTGGCGGGTGGCCGGTGGCCGTTGCCGCGTCGCTCCCGGTGGCCGGTGGCGGGTGGCCGGTGGCGGAGATTCTGTCGCAAATGCAGGACCGGGTGCGAAAAGTCGACCCCTCTGGTCAACATCCGTCCCTCTAGTAACGCGTAGTCCTGCATTTCGTGCGCGATTTCGTAAGCGGTGGCGCTCGGGGCGAGTCGGGGGACGGCACCGCGCACGAGGGGACGGGTTGGATGCGACGGGGCGCGGCGCACCGCGCACACGGGTGCCCGGCCACCCACCCGACCGCCAGCACGCAAGAACCGGCAAAGTTTTCCTGATGCGCACACGGGCTCGGCCGAACCCCGTGAGCGGCCGGGGGTAGAGTTCTTTTTGGCCCAAATATCTTGACGTCAAGCTATCTCGACGTCGAGATACCCGCCGCCCATCAGCCAGACGAACTGCGGATTGGATACATGCAGCGTGGATCTATTTGAGTATCAGGCCCGAGACATCTTCGAATCCTACGGAGTGCCGGTACTCGCCGGCATCATCGCCGATACGCCAGAGGAAGTGCGCGCCGCAGCCGAGAAGCTCGGTGGCACGGTTGTCGTCAAGGCCCAGGTGAAGGCCGGCGGACGTGGCAAGGCTGGCGGCGTGAAAGTTGCTCACAACCCGGATGACGCGGCTGCGGCATCCGAGACCATCTTCGGCCTCGATATCAAGGGGCTCACCGTCAAGCGCGTCATGGTCGCCGCCGGAGCCCGAATCAAGGAGGAGTACTACTTCTCCGTTCTGCTCGACCGGGCGAATCGCAGCTACCTCTCGCTCTCCAGCTACGAGGGCGGAATGGAGATCGAGGAGCTCGCCGTCGAGCGCCCGGAGGCGCTGGCCCGCATTGAGGTCGACCCTCTGGTGGGCATCGACCTGGCCAAGGCCACCGAGATTGCGATCGCTGCGAAGTTCCCGGCCGAAATCGTCGCAAAGGTCGCCCCCGTCTTCGTGAAGCTCTACGAGGTTTACACGGGCGAGGATGCCACGCTCGTCGAGGTCAACCCGCTCGTGCTCACCGAGGATGGCGACATTGTCGCCCTTGACGGCAAGGTGTCACTCGACGAGAACGCGGCTTTCCGACACCCGAATCACGAGGCGCTCGTCGACTCCGGCGCCGAGGACCCGCTCGAAGCGAAGGCCAAGGCCCTCGGCCTCAACTACGTGAAGCTCGACGGCGAGGTTGGAGTGATCGGCAACGGGGCCGGGCTTGTCATGTCCACCCTCGACGTGGTCAGCTACGCGGGCGAGAACTTCGGCGGCGTGAAGCCGGCCAACTTCCTCGACATCGGCGGCGGGGCATCCGCTGAGGTGATGGCCAACGGTCTCGACGTGATTCTCGGCGACCCGCAGGTAAAGAGCGTGTTCGTCAACGTCTTCGGCGGCATCACCTCCTGCGACGCGGTGGCCAACGGGATTGTCGGAGCGCTAAAGACACTGGGTGACGCGGCATCGAAGCCCCTCGTAGTGCGACTCGACGGCAACAAGGTGGAGGAGGGCCGCGCCATCCTCGCTGACTACGCCCACCCGCTGGTGTCGCTTGCCGACACCATGGACGACGGCGCCTCCAAGGCCGCCGAGCTGGCTTCGAAGTAAAGGGACAACAGAGAAATGTCGATCTTCCTCAATAAGGACTCCACGGTCATCGTGCAAGGCATCACCGGCGGTGAGGGCACCAAGCACACCGCCCTCATGCTGAAGGCCGGCACGAAGGTGGTCGGTGGGGTCAACGCCCGCAAGGCCGGAACGACCGTCCAGCACGATGGCGGTGTCAGCCTTCCCGTGTTCGGCACGGTCGCCGAGGCGATCGCTACCACCGGAGCGGATGTCTCCATCGTGTTCGTCCCTCCGGCCTTCGCGAAGGATGCTGTGCTCGAGGCCATCGCGGCCGAGATCCCGCTTGTCGTCGTGATCACCGAGGGCATCCCGATCCAGGACTCGGCCGAATTCTGGGCCACAGCACGGGCCTCGGGTAAGACGCGGATCATCGGTCCGAACTGCCCCGGCATCATCACCCCCGGTGAGTCCCTGGTGGGAATCACTCCGGCGAACATCACCGGTAAAGGTCCGATTGGCCTGGTCTCGAAGTCGGGCACTCTCACCTACCAGATGATGTACGAGCTGCGCGATCTCGGTTTCTCGACGGCGATTGGCATCGGCGGTGACCCGATCATCGGCACGACGCACATCGATGCGCTCGCCGCATTCGAGGCTGACCCCGAGACCCTGGCCATCGTGATGATCGGAGAGATCGGGGGCGACGCCGAAGAGCGCGCGGCCGATTACATCAAGGCGCATGTGACCAAGCCGGTCGTCGGTTACGTCGCCGGCTTCACCGCGCCCGAGGGTAAGACCATGGGTCACGCCGGTGCCATCGTCTCCTCCGGTGCTGGCACCGCCCAGGGGAAGAAGGAGGCCCTGGAGGCCGCCGGGGTCAAGGTCGGCAAGACGCCGAGCGAGACCGCGATGCTCATGCGCGAGGTGCTCGCGAGCCTGTAGCCGGTGCGGGCGCTCGTGCCTGCGCCCGCATCCGTGCCAGTGCTCGTGCCAGTGCTCGTGCCCGCGCCCGCGCCAGTGCTCGCGCCTGCGCCCGCGTCCGTGCCAGGTGCATCGACTTGGTAGTTGTTGCGACTTGGAGCCTGCCAAAAGTCGCAACAACTACCAAGTCGATTGGGCTAGCCGCGACGAGGGGGCACGGATGGTGCGCCGGGCGGCCGTTCATCGCCGGGCTCAAGGCCGCGTTGTGCCCATCCCTGGGCTGTTGGCGCGCAGTTCACAGTCGACAGCAGAAGTTATCCCCACTGGCGGGACGGCAGCCGTCGGTCTACCGTGAGATCAGCACAACTCGAGGAAGAGGGCACACCCATGAAAAAGCTCATCAATGACCCGGAAAACGTCTTAGCTGATTCTCTCGTGGGAGTCGCGGCGGCGCACCCAGAACTGAGGATTGACCATGTCAACCGCATCATCTATCGCGGTACTCCCACGAAGGCGGGCAAAGTCGCAGTGATCTCCGGCGGCGGCGCGGGCCATGAACCCCTCCACGGCGGCTTCGTCGGCTTCGGCATGCTCGATGCCGCGATCGCCGGTGAGGTGTTCACCTCCCCGACGCCCGACCAGGTGCAGGAGGCGACGAAGGTCGCCGACAGCGGCGCCGGCGTGCTCCATATCGTGAAGAACTACACGGGTGACGTGATGAACTTCGAGATGGCGGCGGAACTCGCGGATGCCGAGTCCGGCGTCACCGTCGAGACGGTAGTCGTCAACGATGATGTCGCTGTCGAGGATTCAACCTGGACCGCCGGACGTCGCGGCGTCGGCATCACCGTGTTGCTCGAGAAGATCGTGGGCGCGGCAGCGGAGGAAGGCCGCGACCTGGCGGCGGTGGGAGAGTTGGCCAGGAAGGTGAATGCATCCGGCCGCTCGATGGGCATGGCGCTCACCAGCTGCACGGTGCCTGCGGCGGGCAAACCCACCTTCGATATTCCGGACGATATGATGGAGATGGGCGTCGGCATCCACGGCGAACCCGGTCGCCACCGCGTCCCGGTTGCGCCGGCATCCGAGATCGCCAGGCAGCTCGTCGAGCCGATTCTGCATGACTTCGATTTCACCGGAAGCCCGGCGATTGTGATGCTGAACGGCATGGGTGGTTCGCCGCTCATCGAGCTGTACCTGATGTACGGGGAGGTGGCAAAGATCCTCGAGAAGGCAGGCATCACCGTCGCCCGCTCCCTCGTCGGTAATTACATCACCTCGCTCGACATGGCCGGATGCTCGGTCACGCTCCTGAAGGCAGACGACGATCTCTTGAAACTGTGGGATGCACCGGTGAATACCGCCGGCCTGCGATGGGGAGTCTAGATCCGTGGCGGCTGGCACCGTTTCACTCGAGACGCTCGTAGCCTGGCTCTTGAGGTTCACCCGACTCGTCACCGAGAATCGCGGTTATCTCACCGAACTCGACTCTGCGATCGGCGATGCCGATCACGGATCGAACATGGCTCGGGGGATGACCGCCGTGATGGAGAAAATCGCGGCGACCCCGTCGACCGCTATCGATGCGCTGTTCAAACAGGTGGGGATGACGCTGGTGTCGTCGGTCGGCGGGGCAAGCGGCCCGCTCTACGGCACGTTTTTTCTCCGCTTCGGCACCACTGCGGGCGCCGTAACGGAACTCGATGGCGCTGCGCTCGCCGCCGCCCTGCGTGCCGGCCTTGGCGGAATCGTCGCACGCGGCAAGGCCGAACTCGGCGACAAGACCATGTTTGACGCGATGTCGCCGGCGATCGATGCGTTCGACAGCGAACTCGCGTCGGGGGCGGAGATAGCGGCCTCCGCCGCGGTCGCGTTTGCTGCGGCCGAGAGAGGCCGGGATGCCACGAAACCTCTCGTAGCCCGTAAAGGGCGTGCGAGCTACCTCGGCGATCGAAGCGCCGGTCACCTCGACCCCGGGGCGACATCCACGGCACTGCTGTTCCAGGCGCTGAGCGAAGGGCTTGCGTGATCGGACTTGTGGTCGTTTCACACAGCCCGGCACTCGCCCACGCCGCCGTCGATCTCGCACTGCAGATGGTGCCGGGGGAGAAACCGGCCATCGCGATCGCCGCGGGTGCCGGGGAAGGCCTGATCGGAACGGATGCTGCCGCCGTATCCGCTGCGATCGATGAGGTCGCCTCACCGGACGGGGTGCTCGTGATCATGGATCTCGGGTCGGCCGTAATGAGCGCCGAAATGGCGCTCGATTTTCGGTCATCCCAGGCGGAAGTGACACTGTCGAGCGCGCCATTCGTCGAGGGGCTGCTCGCCGCAATTGTCACAGCCGCGGGCGGCGCGAGTCTTGCTGATGTCGATCGGGAGGCGCGGGGGGCTCTCGCGCCAAAGATTCAGATGCTGGGAGGGCCAGAGCCCGCGCCTGCCGATCCGGCCGCGCCCCTCGCGCCGGAAGAGTTGCGCGCCGATCTGGTGATCGTCAATGTCGACGGCCTGCACGCCCGGCCCGCGGCGACTCTGGTGTCGACTCTTGCCGGTTTTGATGCACGACTCACCGTGGTGAACCAGCGCACGCCACGTGCGCCGGTGGCCGCCAACAGCCTCATCGGGTTGCTCTCACTCGGGGCGAAGTCGGGGGATGTGCTGACGGTGGCCGCCTCTGGTCGGCAAGCAGCAGAAGCGCTTGCGCGGGTGACCGCAATGGTCAACGACGGTTTCGGGGAGCCAAAAGCCGACCGCACCTGAGCCCGGTGATTGCCGCTCACTGTCGCTGTTCGTGTCTCACCGGTTTGAGTCTCGCCGGCGCATCCGATGCCGACGGGAACTCGCAGCGGAACTCGCCTTCGTAACCGAAGAGGAATCCGAAAACCGGATTTACGACCTCGAGCTTCACCCGGTAGAGCTGGGCGGCGTCATCCCAGCTCTCCCGCAGGTCGGCCCGGCCGCTGAACAGCATCGGGAAGCGGAATGCTACGAAACGCCCCTCGTAAAAACGCTGCTCACCCGAGCGAAGGTGAAGGCTCCCGTCGGCCTCGACCGAGAGATCGAGGTCGACGGCGAGGTGCTGGTGGGTCCCGAGGTAGTCGAGCACCGCGCCGTTGCTCAGCACCATCGTCGCATCGAAACGGCTCGGCTTCTCGCGCATGCGGTACTCCCGCACGAAGGTCACGGTCTCTCGGCCGAATGGATCGCGGTAGGGGTAGTTCTCAATGGTGAAGGGCACATCGGTACCGACATCCGGAATGAGGATGTTGCGGATCTTGCCGATCTGCAAGAAGGGCACCGTCCACCAGGGGCCGCGTCGCACGCGGGTCATCACTCCTCGGCCGATGCAGGCGTAGCCGGAGTCGAGCCCCACTCCGAAACGCTTCCGCAGCATGGGCTGCAGTCGAGCGAAATCCTCGCCAAGCGCCTGTTCGAAGATGGATGTCACGGTGCCTCCAGGGCGTCGAGGGTGGCGGGGGCATCATCCATCACGAGTCCATGCGACGGTTTTCGTACGCAGCGGGATGCCCGAGGTCGACCGGGTTTCCAGAAAGCGAGCACTGTCCACGCTTCGGGTTCCACACCGGTCTCGGCCCAGATCCGCAATCGATCGAAGCTCCACGCGGTCATCCAGCCGACCAGCGGGCGGATCATCACACGGTCGAGCAGGCGACCCCAGCGTGGTTCGTAATCGTAGCCAGTGCTGAAAATGGTGCCGCCGTCCGAAGGGACATAGCGCCAATAACCGCGGCCATCGCCCAGCGGGGAGAGCCGATCGAGCGTGCTGAATTTCAGCGCCGAGGTGCGGGAGCCATCGGGGCGTCGGCGTTCGCCGATGCTCGTGCCAGTCCCAAGGATCGTATGCAGGGGCATCCGCAGCTCGTAGCGGAATCGGTACCCACCACCGTCGAGCTTTTCTAGCGGGGTGATACGACTGAACCGCAGATCCCAACGCGGATGCTCCGACGTGTCCTGGGTCATCCGCCACACCGTCTCGAGGTCGGCTCGGATGACGGCGCGAACGTAAATGGCGGCGGGGGACATGCCACCAGCTTCTCCCAAAACGCAGGAGATCCGCCACCGAATGGCTCCCTTCGCGGCATTCGGTGCCATCCGATGGCGAATCTCCTGCGTTTTCGATTCTCGCGAGGGGGGATTTAGTGGGGGATTGCGCGACAACGGATCGGCGATCCGGCGGAAGGCGGCTCCGCGGGTAGGCTCACCCCCGGTATGAATCGTCCGCTCACCGCCCTCTTCTCCGCGCTCGAAGCGGTACTCGTTGCTGCCATCGGAGTCGCGATTCCCCTCGTGCCGCTCACCGTGATGTGGGCATTCCAATACGGACTCCAGGTCGATTTCATCGTGTTCTGGCGCACGGCGGTCGACCTCTGGTTGCTCGGTTCTGGCGTCGACATCCGCCTCACGCTCGATCCGGTGATGGCGGCGGGGCTCGGATTCGAGGGCGCGGGAACGCCCTTCATCGTTACGATCGCTCCGCTCGGCTTCGCGCTGCTGACCGTGCTGCTCGGAGTGCGGGCCGGACGTCGAATCGGCGAGACTCCCCATCGACTGCTCGGGATGGCGGTTTCCCTTGCGGCCTTCGCCACGATTTCGCTTGGGCTGACGCTCAGCGTGCTGCTTGCGGCGGCCCGACCCTCGATCTGGCAGGGGATGTTGCTCCCGACACTCGTTTTTGCGCTCGGTATCGTGATCGGGTCGGAGATCTTCAGGCCCGCCACAACGAACACCGACGTGCTCGGCGAAAGCGCCCGCGGCATCGTGCGGGGTTTGCATCCAGAGGTGCGCACCATCATCGTGGCCGGGCTGCGCGGTGGCGTGGCGTCCGCGAGTGTGGTGGTGGCGGCATCCGCTCTCGCCGTTGCGGCGCTGTTCCTGGCGAATTACGCCGCCATCATCTCGCTCTACGAGAGCGTGCACGCGGGAATTCTCGGGGGAATCACCCTCACGATCGGTCAGCTTGCGGTGCTGCCGAACCTCGTGATCTGGGGCGCGTCGTGGTTGATCGGGCCGGGCTTCGCGGTGGGCACGGGATCCTCGGTGTCGCCGCTCGGTACGACTCTTGGGCCGATCCCGGCTATCCCGGTACTCGGCGCTCTTCCCGCGCCCGGCGCACTCGGATGGGGATTCCTTGGCCTGCTGGTGCCCGTTCTCGCCGGATTCTTCATCGCCCTCGCGGTGCGACCGCGGCTGGCACGCGACCTCGGGTCCCGGGCATCCGTTCGGCCGTTTCTCGCGGCCGGGCTCGCGAGCGGGGTGGTCGGCGGTGTCCTGCTCGGGATGCTCGCCTGGGCATCCGCCGGCTCGGCCGGTCCGGGACGTCTGGTGGATGTCGGACCGTCCCCGCTGCTCGTGGGAGGCTTCGCCGCTCTCGAGATCGGCGTCGCCGCGGTCATCGGCCTGTTGGCCGGGCGACCGTCGCGCCGCTGAGCGCGGGCGGCGAAGCACTCCGATAAGCTCTGGTGGTGCTCTCATTAGTAGTGCTGATCTCGGGCGGAGGGTCGAACCTCCGTGCGCTTCTCGAAGCCTCTGAAGACGCCGAGTTCCCGGCCAGGGTGATCGCCGTCGGAGCGGATCGAGATGCCGACGGCTTCGAGCATGCGGAGGCCTACGGCATCCCCACCTTTGCCGCCGCGCTGTCGAACTTCGACGACCGGGAGAGCTGGGGCGATGCCATGCTCGAACAAATCCGCGTCTGGCAACCGGATCTGGTGATCCTCAGCGGGTTCATGAAGTTGCTGCCGCCGCGGGTGATCGCGGCCCTGAGCCCCAATCTCATCAACACGCATCCGGCCTATCTTCCCGAGTTCCCGGGAGCCCATGGGGTGCGGGATGCCCTCGCGGCTGGCGTTACCGAGACCGGCGCGAGCATCATCATCGTCGATAACGGTGTGGATGCCGGACCGATCATCTCGCAACGCCGCGTACCCGTGCTGCCGGGCGACACGGAATCCACCCTCCACGACCGCATCAAGCCGGTCGAACGCGAACTGCTCGTGCAGGCCGTGCTCGACATCGCCAACGGCATCATCGATCTCAAGACCACAGCGGCCGGCGACACGGCAGCCACCGACCAGAGGAGTGCAAGCCCATGAGCGCACCGACCCACGACCCGTCCGAGTATCGAGCGCGGGACGCCATCCCGATAACGCGCGCCCTCATCTCCGTGAGCGACAAGACCGGCCTGCTCGAGCTCGTGGCGGCCCTCGTTGCGGCCGGGGTAGAGATCGTCTCTACCGGTTCGACCGCGAAGACGATCGCGGATGCGGGCCATCCCGTTACCGAGGTCGCGAGCGTCACCGGATTCGAGGAGACCCTCGATGGGCGCGTGAAGACCCTGCATCCCGCCATCCATGCCGGCATCCTTGCCGACCTTCGGCTCGCGAACCATGAGGCGCAACTTCTGGAGCTCGGCATCCGCCCGTTCGAGCTCGTGGTGGTGAACCTCTACCCCTTCGTTGAGACGATCGCCTC
>JANYIZ010000073.1 GCA_025408445.1 Frigoribacterium sp.
GATTCGCTCCGAGAGCTCCATGACGAGGCCCATGTCGTGCTCGATCAGCACCACCGCCGTTCCGAGATCCCGGATGCGGCGGCAGAGCCCGAGCAGAGTCTGCTTTTCGGAATGATTCAACCCGGCCGCAGGCTCATCGAGTAGCAGCAACGGTGTCTTGCGGGCGAGTGCCCGCGCGATCTCGACGCCCTTCTGCTGGCCATAAGCCAGATTGCGAACCGGTACACCCCTCGGTCCGCTGTATTCCACGAAATCCAGCCAGTGATGCGCCTCGTCCGTATACAACGCTTCGCTGCGCTTGTACCGGGGCGTGCGGAAGATGGCGTCGAGGAAGCTCTGGCCACCATAGAGATGCATTCCCGCGCGAACATTGTCAAGAACCGTGAGGTCAGGAAAGAGCCGAAGGTTTTGAAAGGTACGCGAAACGCCCGCCGTCGCTATGTTAGCCGGACGCTTTCCGGTGACATCCGTGCCATTGACTGTGACGGAACCCGAGGTCGGCTTGTAAAAACCGGTGATGCAATTGAACGCAGAGGTCTTGCCCGCACCGTTCGGCCCAATCACCGCGACGATCTCATTCTCGTGAGCCGAGAAGCTCAGTCCGTCGACCGCACGAACCCCACCGAATGAGATGTGCAGGTCGACTACCTCGAGCACGGCGTTCATCGGTCGCCCGTGTTTCTGAATGCGGCACGCACTGTTGCATCGTCTTTGCGCTCCGGCTCGAAGCCCCGCGCCGGCCAGAATCCCTGCGGACGGAACACCATCACGATCACCAGCAGAATGCCGAAGACGAGATACCGATACGACGAGAAGTCCCTGAGCAGTTCCGGCAGAAGGCTGATTACCACCGCGCCGAGGACCACCCCGCGCATATTGCCCATCCCGCCAAGCACGACTGCCATCAGCACGAGTGCGGATTGGAGAAAGACGAAGCTCTGCGGAGACACCGCCGAGAGATGGGCCGCAAAGAGGATGCCACCGAAGCCGCCCCAGATCGCGCCGAAGATATAGGCCATCAGCTTCACCCGGTACGTGTGGATGCCCATCGACTCCGCGGCATCCTCGTCTTCACGGACGAAGCGCCAAGCGCGACCGAGCCGTGAATTGAGCAGCCGTGCCGAGGCGAGTACGAGACCGGCGACCACGACGATGGTGAAGTAGTAGAACACCGCCGGCTGCTGAAGGTCGAAGTCACCGATCTTGAGAATCCCCGGAATGCCGAAGATGCCGGATGGCCCGCCCGTGATGGTGAGGTTATTGGCCGTGATGCGAGTGATCTCGCCGAATCCGAGGGTGACGATAGCGAGGTAGTCGCTGCGCAGCCGCAGGGTGGGAGCACCAATAATGAGACCGGCAAGCACCGTCATCACGATCACCACTGGGATCGTAAAGATGAGGGGCAACTGGAAACTCTTGGCCACGATTCCGGCCGTGTAGGCCCCCACCGCCATGAACGCGATGTAGCCGAGATCGAGCAGCCCGCAATAGCCGACCACGATGTTCAGGCCGGAGGCGAGGAGCACGAAGATTGCCGCCGTAGTCATGACGTTGAGCGCATAGGGGGTCGCGGTGACGAACGGAGCCAGGAGAGCTATCGCGAGAGCCGCCCAGCCGAGCTGCCTGCTCGCAAACAACTTGGATAGCCACGAAAGCGGGCGACCGTTGTTTCGTGGCGGCTGTGCACTACCGACCCTGTTCGCCATCTCAGACCCGTTCCGTTACACGCTCGCCGAGAATTCCGGTCGGGCGAAGGGTGAGGAACAGGATGAGCACGGCGAAGGCGAACACATCGCGCCACTGGCCTCCGAACCATTCAGAACCGAACGATTCGACCAGCCCGAGTACCAGCCCACCGAGCATCGCCCCCTTGATATTGCCAATACCACCGATCACGGCGGCGGTGAATGCTTTGAGGCCGATGATGAATCCCATCAGGAAGTCGATTTTTCCGTAGTACGCTCCCGCCATCACTCCGGCGGCACCGGCGAGTGCAGAACCGATGAAGAAGGTGCGGGTGATGACGGAGTTGACATTGATCCCCATCAGCAGGGACCCTTTCGTGTCGAGAGCGATGGCTCGCATCGCGCGCCCGGTCGAGGTCTTTTGGATGTACGCGTTCAGTCCCAACATCAGGGCCGCGGCTATCAGCATCAGGACGATCTGGGGAAGTGAGACACGAGCCCCGATGACATCGAACGATCCCCCCTCCAGCCGGATCGGAAAGGCCCGCGGGTTCGGTCCGGCGATGGCGCTCACCCCGTATTCGAGCGTGAACGATGCACCGACTGCGGTGATCAGCACGGCTAATCGCGGGGCCTTTCGCAGCGGTCGGTAGGCGAAACGCTCGATCGCGACTCCCGCAACGCCCGTGAGCAGCATGCTCAGGAGCATGACGATCAGGAGCGCCCCGATCGACAGCGATGCGGGAATTGCCCCGACCGAGGTGAGGGCGACGAAGGCCACGAAAGCGCCGAGCATGTAGATGTCGCCATGGGCGAAGTTCAACAGCTTGATGATTCCGTAGACCATGCTGTACCCCAGCGCTACCAGGGCATAGAACGAGCCGACGAACAGCCCGTCCCAGATCACTTGAGACATAGAGGATCCCGTTTGTCGGCCAAAATGAAGTGGATGCCGCGGGGAGGCGGCATCCACCAGGCATCAGGACAGTGCGTCCTTGAGCACAAACTTCCCGTCTTTGATCACAAGAATGCCGAATCCACCGCTCGAGAGGGTGTGCTCGGGAGTGAACTTGAGAGGACCGGAGAACATCTTGAAACCGTCAATGCCCTCGAGCGCCTTGATGATGGCGTCACCCTTGGTGCTCTTGGCATTCTTTATCGCCTCGGCAACGACGCGAACTGCATCGTAGGACTGCGTCGAGTACGGGCCAGGCTCCGACGAGAATTTGGCCTTATAGCTCGCGATCCACTTTGTCGCGGCTGCTCCCGTGAGAGTGTCCGGAGTTTGCGTCATAGTGGCGAAAACACCGTCCGAACCGGCTCCGGCAATTTTCGCAAGCGAGGGGTCGACGCTCCCGTCCGCGACCATGATGGCACCGGCGAAGCCCGCGGCCTTGAGTTGATTGATGATCAGGCCGCCCTCCTGGTAGTACCCGGTCCAGTACACGAGCGCTGGTTTAGCCGACATGATGTCGCGGACGACACCCGAGTAATCGCTCTCACCGGCGGTCACGGAGGTGTTCAACACGACCTTCGCCGCGCCATCGGCTTCGATCTGCTTCTGCGTCTCTGTGGTGATGTCCTTTGAGTAGCTCGTATTGTCGTCCACCAGGGCGACGGTG
>JANYIZ010000074.1 GCA_025408445.1 Frigoribacterium sp.
CGACGCACACCCTGAAAGGGCTATTGCTGCCCCAACCACGACTGCGCCAAGTGCGACCAGCCGGCCTTTTTTTGCTGTGAACATGTGACTGCTTCCTTACTGTGAGGGGAATTAACCCAGGGCCGTGCGAGATCGGGGTGACTTCACACGGACATCTTGAGGTCGTCCGGCGGTGACACCCGCGGGGATGACGAGCCGTTGAACGCTGCTGAACAGCACTTCTGAGAGGATGGCGAGGAGGATCACGATGATCGATCCGGCCAGCATCTGGGGATAGTCGTTGGTCTTCACTCCGGCAAAGATGAAGTGCCCGAGCCCGCCTCCTCCGACATAATCTGCAAGCGTGGCCGTTGCGATCACCTGGAGCGATGCGGTTCGCAACCCCCCGATGAGCAGGGGAAGACCCAGGGGTATCTCGACCCGACCGACGATTTGAAACTCCGTCATTCCCACGGCACGAGCCGCGTCGATGGCCCGCCGGTCCACCGCTTCGAAGCCCGAGTACGCCCCGGCAAGGATCGACGGGATGGCCAGCACCACGAGGGCGATGAAGGGGGCGAGCAGCCCGACATTCACGATGAGGGCGATGATGATCAGTAGCCCGAGAGTCGGAAGCGCGCGGATCGCTCCGGACGCCCCGATCGCCAGCGAACGCCCCCGGCCGGTGTGACCGATGACATAGCCGAGAGGAATTGCGATGATCGACGCGACGACCAGCACACCGAGACTGATGAGCAGATGCTGCCCCACACGGGTGTCGATCCCGTCGACTCCCCCGTAGTGAGCCGGGTTCAGAACCCAGAGGATGCCCTGCACGAAGAGATTCACGCGGTCACCGGCCCGCGCGCCCGTCGAAGCTCGCGCCGAGCGACGCGACCAGAATTGACCGCGACCCACGGCATGAGAACCCGACCGAGGAGCACGAGGAGCCCATCGACGCTGAGTGCGATAATGATGGTGAGCACGATTCCCGTGAGGATCTCCGCGGCGATACCCCGCTGGAATCCGTCGGTGAAGAGCGCCCCCAGGCTGTCTACCCCGATCACCGCCCCCACCGTCGTGAGGCTGATGGTGCTCACGGCGACGACCCGGATTCCCGCGAGGAGCACAGGCCCGGCTAGAGGAAGATCCACCCGGAAGAACTGCGACCTCTCCGAGAATCCCACCGCGGTGGCGGACTGGCGGATGCCCGGATCGACCGAGGCGAGACCGTCGGCGGTGGTACGCACCATCAGGGCGATCCCATAGAGGGTCAGCGCGACGACCAGATTGATCGAATCGCGCAGCCCCGTTCCCAGTACCAGCGGGAGGATGATGAACAGCGGAAGCGATGGAATGGCATAGAGCAGACCGAGCACCGTGAGCAGCGTGCCGCGGCTCCAGCGATACCGATTCGCCACCCAGCCGATCGGCACCGAAATCACGAAACTCAGGATGATTGGTGGGAGGGAAATCAGTAGGTGAGCCACCACCAACTGGCCAATCAATTCGCCGTTGTTGAGCAGCCAGGTCACCGCGCCACCACGTCAGTCTCGCCGACCAGCACTCCAGCGGGGCGGCCCTCGCTATCCACGAGAATGTCGCCGGTCGGCGTGTTTCGAATGCTCAATGCTCGCTTGCCCTTGTCTGCCCCGATGAAAGTCGCGACAAACTCGTTGGCCGGAGCCGCAAGGATCTCTGCGGGAGAGCCGACCTGCGCGATGCGACCGCCCTTCTCGAGGATGACCACCTGGTCGCCGAGGAGGAATGCCTCGTCGATGTCGTGGGTCACGAATACCACTGTCTTGTCGAGTTCGCGCTGCAGACGAATGAGCTCGGTCTGCAGCTCCGCGCGCACGATCGGGTCGACCGCTCCGAACGGCTCGTCCATCAACAGGATGTTCGGGTCGGCAGCGAGACCCCGAGCGACGCCGACACGTTGCTGCTGGCCGCCGGAGAGTTGGCTCGGGTAACGGTCGGCCAGCGTTCGATCGAGACCGACCGTGTCGAGCAGGTGGAGGGCGTCCGCTCGCGCCTGTTTCTTCGCAACGCCGTTGAGCACCGGAACCGTGGCGACATTGTCGATCACCTTGAGGTGCGGAAGGAGACCCGAATTCTGCATCACGTAGCCGATGCGCCGACGCAGTGCGACAGGCTCGAGATGGGAGGTGTCTTCGCCATCGATTTCGATGTAGCCGGAGGACGGATCTACCATCCGGTTAATCATGCGGAGAAGAGTGGTCTTTCCCGATCCCGAAGACCCGACGAGCACCGTGGTCTTGCGGGAGGGAAGCACGAGACTGAAATCTTTGACCGCGAGAGTTCCGTCAGGGAACTGTTTTGTCACGCCACGGAACTCGATCATGGGGGCGGCTCATTCCTCGTGGTTCACACGAATCGACACTTGCCGGACTGTTTCGCTGTCAACACTATTCTCGGCAACCGACGTTTTTGGCTGTCGGAGATTACGAATTGCTGACAGTGCGAGCGGTGAGCGCTTAGCGGATGAGCCGATGACTCGGAGCGCGAACGTACGCTCAAAACCCACGCCGAAGAGGCCTGCAGATCGCCTAGGAGCTGCGGGGATCTCCATAGAAGCCCGTCAGGTAGGCTCTCGAGATTTTCAGAGCCTCGTCGATGAGCTTCGAGTCTCCGTTCGAGTCATACGTGAATGCGCGCGAGAGCAGGGAGTCGGAGACAACAATGACCACCTCGAGACGGTGGGCCAGCTCTTCTATCGGAAGGCCGAATCGCTCCGAGATCGCCGTGGCGGCAGCCGCGGCAACCACGGTGCTTCCGGACTGCGCGGTCAGCGCGGGGCGCACATCGAGCACGTCACCAAGGCGAAGCGAGCGGAATCCCGGTAGGGAACGGAAGGCAGTGGTCATCGCGACGATGCAGGCCTCGAGTGCATCCAACCAGGTGGCATGAACCGAGTCGAGCACCGTCGCTCGCGTGCCCTCTACGAATTCCCCAAGCGAGCGAGCACTGAGGCTCTGAAGCACGACGATGCGGTCGGGGAAGTAGCGATAGACAGTGCCGATAGAGGCACCTGCCCGTTCGGCCACCATTGCAGTGGTCAGGCGCTCGTAACCAATTTCGTCGATGATCGCCGCCGCTGCATCGAGGAGGCTCGCGAGCCGCGCTGTACTGCGTGCCTGGACGGGCTCATTGCGCAACAACGCGCTGCCGTCCGAGGCAAGGTCCGTGAGATTCTGATCCGACAATGCAACTCCTCGATTTATGTCAGTCCGAATACTATCGCGCCCCCGAGACGGGGGCGCGAAGTTTTTGCGAATAATTCAAGTATTGAGCGACTTGCCAGAAAAGCCGAGTGTGTGAACTGCTTCGACCGTTCTGTGGACGGGAAGCCGTGCACACAAACATGGAAGACTTGTCGTATGGCCAGTACCCGGAAAGCGTCAGCAGAAGGAGCAGAGCCGCTCCTCCACCTCGCGGCTCGAGCCGAAGACGCCATGCATGATTTCCGAGAAAAGCATGCCCGCCGTCGTGGACACATACCCACCGTAATCCCCTATGCCGGGTACGGCGCTCCTGGCTGGGCGCGCGTGCTCTGCCGGGTACTGCTCACGAAGCCGACCCCCGGCAACGATCCGCGCTATAAGAAAATCCGCGGATGGCGCAGTTTCACGAGCGTGCCCGTGAGCGACATTACGGTGACGATCGAGATCGAGAACGTCGAACAGCGCGTTGTCGCGGATCGAGGCGGGGTGGTCGACACGGTTCTCGAAGTCGACCTCGCGCCCGGCTGGCACACGATCACCATCCGAACCGACGAGACGGAGAGCGTGGATGCACCGATCTTCATCGTCGATCCTTCGGTCTCTGTCGGGATCATCTCCGATGTCGACGACACTGTGATGGTCACTGCGCTGCCCCGACCCTTCCTCGCGGCGTGGAACACCTTCGTGCTCGACGAACACGCGCGGCGACCAGTCCCCGGCATGGCGGTGTTGTACGAACGGCTGACGCGAGCGCATGCTGGCATGCCTGTTTTTTACCTCTCAACCGGGGCCTGGAACGTGGCACCGACACTGACACGGTTCCTCTCCCGCAATCTGTATCCGTCTGGTCCACTGCTGTTGACGGACTGGGGGCCCACCCACGATCGGTGGTTTCGCAGTGGTCGCAACCACAAGGTGGATACGTTGAAGCGGCTCTCGAGGGAGTTTCCCGAGATGCGCTGGCTACTGGTCGGTGACGACGGGCAGCACGACGAGGAAATCTACGGCCAGTTCGCGGCGGATCACCCTCAGGCTGTGGAGGGCGTGGCGATCCGACAGCTCTCGAATAGCGAAGCAGTGCTCGCCGGGGGACGGAGCAAATCCGAAGCGCACTCGAGCCGGTCGGCGCCCTGGGTGTACGCCCCGGACGGAGCGGGCCTCGCCGAACGGTTAGCTGACGCTGGCCTGTTCTGAGAGAGGCCGATCCTGAATCTCCGGTGACCCTCGGCAGGCTTCCCCCGCAGGCCTGAATCATGCAAGAGTGACGGACGGATTGGCCCGCGACGCGAACTACTCCCAGATCGCGGTCGACTACGCGCTCGTCCGCCGGCCTGATCCATTGATCGCGTCGCTCATGCTCGGTGCCCTCGGTCACTCGGTTCCCCAGCCGATCGTCTGGAACCGCCCGCTCGGTGGCCTAGTGCCAGGCTGTCGGCCCTGCCGAACCCGCACGGTAGGAATCAATCGGAACGGTGCTCTTTCGCCAAGCCGCGAGGATGGGCGCCACGATTCGCCAACACTCCTCTACCGCGTCCGCGCGCACCGACAGCGTCGTGTCGTCGGAGAGGATGCCGTGAAGTACTTCTCCGTACGGACCGAGCTCCCCCTGTGCGAACTCCACGTCGAGGCTCACCCGATCGAGGCTGAAAGGGTCGCCCTCGCCATTGATGTTCAGGTCGAGTTTGATGCTGTCCGGCGTCAATGACATTGTGAGTCTCGTTGGACCGGGATTGCCAGTGAAGCCGTAGGGCCGATGTGGCACATCCTTGAAAGTCACGACGATCTGCTGGCGTTTCTCGGCGATCGCCTTGCCCGAGCGCAACCGAAACGGAACACCGGCCCAGCGCCAGTTCTCGATGCCGACGATCACCTCGGCGAGTGTCTCGGTGTCGAGCTCCGGGTGCACCCCCGCTTCCTTCACGTACGCCGGGAGCTTGCGGCCGTCGATCGTGCCGGCGCTATAGCGTGCGCGTCGACCGGCGGAAATGGCGTCGCGCTTCCAAGCGTGCGTGGCGCGCAGCACCTGTGCCATCGACCCGCGCAGGTCGTCGGGATCGAGACTCGATGGCGGCTCCATCGTGGCGAGCGCCATCACGAGCAGCAGGTGGCTCTGGATCATGTCCACGAGCGCGCCCGCCTTGTCGTAATACCCGGCTCGGCCCTCGAGCCCGAGAGTCTCGTCGAAGACGATGTCGACCCGTTCGATGTGTTCGGCACTCCACACCTGTTCGAAGATGCGGTTGGCGAAACGCAGACCGAGCAGGTTGAGCACCGTTGACTTGCCGAGGAAGTGATCGACGCGGTGGATGTGCTTCTCCGGAACGAGCTTCGCCAACTGCCGGTTGAGCGCCTGGGCGCTGCGCAGGTCTGTGCCGAACGGCTTCTCGAGTCCGAGGACCGTCCCCTTCGGTAACCCTACCTTCTCGAGGG
>JANYIZ010000075.1 GCA_025408445.1 Frigoribacterium sp.
TCCCGTGAGATTGACTGGCACCATCTTCCTATTGGTGCATGTACCAATAGGGTCTCTCCCACCCTAGACGAGCGGATTCCCGATGACCACACTCGCGCCGTTGGAACAGGCATGAGCTGGCGGATGCCGGCCGAGACGGCACCCCACGATCGCATCTGGATGGCGTTTCCACGCCGAGGGCAGGTGCTCGGCTCGAGCGCCGCCGAGGCTGAGGCCGGCTACGCCGCGTGGGCGAATGTCGCCAACGCCGTGGCGGAGTTCGAGCCGGTGACGATGGTGGTCGACCCCCTCGAAACGGATCGAGCGAGGCAGATGCTCTCTTCTGACATCACCGTTCGCGAAGCTCCGCTCGACGATTTCTGGATGCGGGACTTCGGCCCCACCTTTGTTTTCGACCACACCGGAAAATTGGGTGCGGTCGACTGGGTCTTCAACGCCTGGGGAGGGGTGGCCGGGGCGAGCTGGGGTAAGGATCGGGAAATCGCGCGTTTTGTCGCAGCGGAAGCCGGGGCCGAGCTGGTGTCTTCCTTGCTGGTGAACGAGGGCGGCGCGATCCATGTGGATGGCGAAGGAACGGTGCTGGTGACCGAAACCGTGCAACTCGATCCGGCTCGCAATCCCTACGCGGACCGGCTGCGAGTCGAGCGGGAGCTCGAGCGCACAATCGGCGCGACCCACGTCATCTGGCTTCCCCGCGGGTTGACTCGCGACTATGAGGCGCTCGGAACCCGCGGGCACGTCGACATGGTCGCCGCGGTACCCTCGCCCGGCACTCTGCTCCTCCACCGCCAGGACGATCCCGGGCATCCCGACTACACCGTATCTCGCGAGCTGCGAGCATTTCTCGAGCACACCACAGATGCGGCTGGGCGCGAATGGAACATCATCGATCTGCCGGCTCCGGCCACCCTGAGGGATGACGCGGGTTTTGTGGACTGGAACTATGTCAACCACCTCGTCGTCAACGGCGGGGTCGTGGCCTGCGGGTATGGCGAAGAGCGAGCGGATGCCGCCGCTCGGGACATCCTGGAGCAGGCCTATCCGCATCGACGGGTCGTCACTGTCGATGCGCGCGAGATCCTTGCCCGTGGAGGAGGAATCCACTGCATCACACAACAACAGCCCCGCAGCCCGAACGCCGGTTTCGGAGCCACCGGATGACCCCCTCCCCCGAGAAATTCACCGTCGTCGACGCGAGCATCGACGAACTCGCGGGGGCCCTGGCCTCTGGCACGGTCACGAGTGTCGGCCTCGTCGCCCGGTACCTCAATCGCATCGCGTTCTACGATCGGCGCGGCATCCGCTTAAATGCGATTCCGGTGCTGAACCCGAAGGTCTTCGCGGATGCTGCGGCATCGGATGCTCGCCGGGCCAGCGGACAGAGCCTTGGGTTACTCGACGGGATCCCCTACACCGCAAAAGACAGCTACCGGGTGAGCGGGATGACCGTCGCGGCTGGCTCCCCCGCTTTCGAGCACCTCATCGCCACGGATGACGCATTCACGATCGGTCGCCTTCGCGCGGCCGGCGCCGTGCTGATCGGACTCACCAACATGCCGCCGATGGCTAACGGCGGCATGCAGCGCGGCCTGTATGGACGAGCGGAAAGCCCCTACAACTCGGACTACCTCACCGCCGCCTTCGCCTCAGGCTCCTCCAACGGATCGGGCACGGCCACCGCAGCGAGCTTTGCCGCATTCGGGCTCGGCGAGGAGACCTGGTCATCGGGTCGCGCTCCCGCTTCGAACAATGCCCTGGTGGCGTACACCCCGTCGCGAGGCGTGATCTCCGTGCGCGGTAACTGGCCACTGGTGCCCACTATGGACGTGGTTGTGCCTCACACGCGGTCGGTCGGTGACCTGCTTCGAGTGCTCGATGTGGTCGTCGTTGACGATCCCCACAGTCGTGGCGACTTCTGGCGTGAGCAGCCATGGGTATCGATACCGACCGCCTCCGAGGTGCGGCCACCGAGTTATCACGCACTCCGACAGGATGCCTCGCTGCGCGGTCGGCGACTCGGCGTTCCGCGCATGTACATCAATGCAGACGACGGCGCGCCATCCCCCATCGCGACGCGTGCCTCGGTCATCACCCTCTGGAAAGAGGCGCGTCGTGCCCTCGAATCGCTCGGCGCCGAAGTGGTCGAAGTCGACTTTCCGGTGGTCTCCAACTACGAACGGGACCGGCCGGGAGCACTGTCGATGGTGGACCGCGGCATCGTTCCGGCAGAATTCGCCGACCGGGAGTTGTGGGAGCTGTCGATGCTCGCCTGGCACGATTTCCTCGAGAGTAACAACGACCCGGCGCTGCATGCACTCGCTGACGTAGATAGCGACCGCATCTTCCCCCACCCCTCCGGCGCGCTGCCCGACCGGTATGGAGAGCTCGATTTCGACCTGGCGGACTACGTCACGCGGGCCCGAGCGGTCGGGATCTCGACGCTCGCGGACATTCCGTCACTTCGCGAAGGGCTGCTCGGCCTCGAAGAGACCCGCCGAGTCGATTTCGAAAACTGGCTGGCCGAACTGGGCCTCGACGCGGTGGTCTTCCCCGCCGTCGCGGACATCGGGCGCTCCGACTCGGACACCTCACCGCAGTCGGCGGAGGAGGCGTGGCGAAATGGCACCTGGGTCGCCAACGGTAATCTCGTTCCCCGCCACCTCGGAATCCCCAGCGTCACCGTGCCGATGGGACTGATGGAAGACACTCGGATGCCTGTCGGGCTCAGCTTCCTCGGCGCGGCGTACGACGATTCGCGCCTGCTCCAGTTCGCCGGTGCGTACGAGACGGCAATCCGATTGCGGGTTCCGCCGCCGCGTACCCCCGCGCTTGACGATGCGGCCGACACCGGTCCAAGGGACGCCACATCCCCCGCTGCGATCGAACTGCGGACCGAGCCGGTGCGCGTCATCGACGAACCCGATGGCTCACGGGTGATCACGGTCTCTGGCTTGGCGACTTCTCCCGCGGGGAGCCTGGCCGTGCGGGTGTACGTGAACGGCACCGAAGCGGATGTTTCGAGGGCGGGAGACGATTTCAGCGCACGCATCCGGCTCCCGGCATCGGAGGCGAACGAGCCGCACAGTGAATGGCTGCCGCCCTACGGGCCGATGATCGTGGTGCTGGCCACGAACGCCACCGGGGCCGAAGCAGGAATCCTCGTCGAACTGTAGTGCGGCCGATCTCACCCGGCGAATGACACTCCGACGGTCTCTGTCACGGCGGCAGTGCGACCCGGAGCGCCCTGGAATTGCCAGTAGAGGTTAGTGTGGGCGATCACCTGCTCCGGCAGTGGCGCACCCCACTCACTCTGGTCGTTGGTGGTGTGGGCGTCACCAACGAGGGTGACGTCGTAGCCGCGCGTGAATGCACCGTGGATCGTGGACCGGATGCAGGCATCCGTCTCCGCACCGGTCACGACCAGGCGGCCGACCCCGATGTCGGCCAGCACCAGCTCGAGATCGGTCCCTTCAAAGGAATCTCCGAAGGTCTTGTGAACCACCGGTTCAGAATCCCGGCGCACCAACTCCGGCGCGTACTGCCAGTCGTCGCTTCCGTTTTCCAGTCCCTCGTCCGAGTGCTGCACCCAGACGATCGCGACACCCTCGTCGCGAGCCTTGCCGACGAGGGTGTTGATGTTGGCGACCACCGCATCACGCTGATAGGCATCGGCGACGACACCGTTTTGCACGTCGATCACCACGAGCGCGGTGTGAGGCCGATCCTTGAGTGTCGTCATGGCAGTCTCCTCTCGAGGGATGGAAATCATCCGGCAGGGGAAACGCTATACCGATCCGCCGACCTCTGCCGGGGTGTCAGGCGCTTGGCCACACCGGAAGCACTACGCGTTTCCAGGTTGCATTAGTGACCACCGCGAAGGATCCGTACCAGGCGAGTCCGGCAGCGACAAGTCCGAGCCATCCGCCGAGTCGTGTGATGCCCACGACACCCGTGAAGGCGCCGATCGTCAACGCGACGAAGGTGAGGGTTACCGCAACGAAGGTTGCGAAGAGCACCGCGTTGGTCTTCTTCGACGCCACCGTCATCAGGGCGGAGAAGATCGTCCAGGCGAGCAGGAATGCACCCACTCCGCCCGCACCGGCGGCTTTTTCGACCCCTGGATTGGTCAACAGCAACCAGAATGCAAGCCAGAACGCTCCATAGGAGGTGAAGGCGGTTGCGCCGAAGGTGTTGCCCTTCACAAATTCCCACATTCCGGCGCCGAGCTGCGCGAGTCCACCGTAAAACAGGGCGATTGCAAGCACCGCCGCTCCCGCTCCCGCCACAATGCCCGAGTTGGCGAGACTGAGCATAAAGGTCGTAAGAGCGAACGCTCCGAGACCGAGAGCGGCCGGATCCGCGATGATCCGCGGCTCCGAGGCCGGCGGAGTGACCGCCCGGGAATCAAATTCTTGAGAGCGGGATGACCGGTGATCGGTGGTGATGGTGCTCATGAAACACTCCTTCGTGTAGTGGGTGTCATGTAGTGGGGGTTGTGCGGTGGGGGTCGTGCGTACCGGGTCGACGGGTGTCGTCCCGGTGGCTGAGGGGATCACAGTGTTGAAACGCGACTGGACTGTAGAGAGAGGGCCCGTAAGGAGGCCTTGACGACCTTGCCGGTGGCTGTTCGCGGTAGCGCATCGACGAACACGACGGAGTCCGGCACCTTGAATCGCGCGAGGGTCAACCGAGCGTGGGTGGAGATCTCCTCGACCGTGGCACAGTGTCCCTCGTGCAACAGCACGCAGGCCTCAGGGCGCTCGCCCCAGGTCTCATGAGGGAACGCCACGACCGCGACATCCGCCACGCTCGGGTGCGAGGCAATCGAGTTCTCCACTTCGATCGAAGAGATGTTCTCGCCACCGGAGATGATGATGTCCTTCGCGCGATCCTTGACCTCGACGTAACCGTTGGAATGCATCACTCCAAGGTCACCGGTGTGGAACCATCCGCCGGTCTCCCCACGCGAACTGGACGTTCTCGCTCAGGTAGCCCTTGGCAAACAGAATGCTCGCATCGCGCGCCAGTTGGGTCTCACCGAAAGTACCGTGAAGAGCTACCTCTCCTCAGCTATGCGCAAACTCGAAGCCGAAAGCCGTTACGAAGCGGTGGTTGCGGCTCGTCGCGCCGGGCTCATCCCGTAATCACGCGGTTGGGCGGAGAGCGTCG
The DNA here is from genome assembly GCA_025408445.1 of Frigoribacterium sp. Classification (GTDB taxonomy): domain Bacteria; phylum Actinomycetota; class Actinomycetes; order Actinomycetales; family Microbacteriaceae; genus Lacisediminihabitans. The sequence continues at coordinate 5,170 of JANYIZ010000075.1, forward strand.
CCCCGCTCTCTCCGGAGAGCCGATTGCACCTGGATCCCACTCTCGCTCTGCTAGGGGCCAGCACTGAACTTGTCAGCGGGCCTCTCAGCGGAACGTGCCGGCCGTGCGGTTCTCGTCACCACCACGCCCCGCACGAACGCCACGGAGATGAGAGCCGCCCGATTGCTCACCCGCCAGGCACGCATGATTCGGGCGAGATGCCACTTCACCGCCTGCGGGCTATAGGCCGTCTCCTCGGCGATCTGATCATTAGAACGGCCGGATGCCGCCAGTGCGAGCATCTCGAGCGCCGGGCTCTTCACCTCCCCGGGTACCGCCACGAGTTCGAGCGAATCACCATCGATCGGCCGAGGGGCATCCCCGAGCCAGGCTTCGGCCCAGCAGGCGCCGAGTTCGAGGGCAATGAGGGAGGCGCGCCCCATCACCACGGAAAGCTCACGTGCATCGAAGGCATGATCCCACGACTGAACGAACACACCGAACGCCCGCAGAGCGGGCACCGCTCCGCGCAACACGACAGTGAGCGGAATGTCGGACTGACGGGCGCGCATGGCGGATTGTCGGATCGCCTGTCGAGACGCCGTTGTCAGCGCTGTGCCGGTCTCTACACTTCTCAGGACATCCGGTAACACCATCGGCACGATCTCCGCATAGCGGTCGCGAAGCCAGCATCCGTGCGGATCATCCGCATCGAAGGTAGCGCCTGACATCATCAGCGCAAAAAGCTCATCACAGTGATTGCTGAGTCCGAAGGCGAGCGCGGTCGGTGCACCAGAGGGCTGGTGATCCCCATCTTTTCTGGTCACCGGTGGTCTCCCTGCCCCCCCCTCCCCATTGTGGGGGTTCTCCCATTGTGGGGGATTTCTCGCTAACGCGGAGGAAATGGCACACATCGAGTCAGTGAACTCGATAGCTCGCGATGATCAGCTCACCGCGGATCTCGCCAAGGCGTTCGATGAGCCGGTCCACAGTTTTCGTTGAGATTCCCCCGGCCTCGATATCCCAGGGACCGATTGCGCGCAATTTGCCACAGCGGATCCGGATCACCTCCCAGCCCGACGCGCGAAGCAGTCGATCCTTACGCCGATCAGATTCTTCGCGTCGCCCCACATGCTCGAGTCCATCGCGCCCGGTCGTGTCGTACTCGATGGCAACCCTCAGCTCGTCGATCACAATGTCGGGCCAGACTTCGTGACGCGCAAAGAACGGGCGCGCGACCCGCACCGCGTTGAACCCAAAATCCACGGCGAGCCTCTGGGTGAGTCGATGCCGCAGGTCACCTTCAGCCGCCGAGGCCGGCCTGGGGGCCAGGGCGCTGTGAAAAGCTTCCCCCACCGCGGAGCGTGGCGGCGCGCTCCGCAGAGGAACTCGAACTGCACGGGGACGCATCGGTGACAGGCTGCGAGCGGGGGTCGGCGCAGCCCGTCTCGTCGCCCCGGCCGCACATTCCGGACACCAGGTGGATCGTCGGCGTGACTGCCCCGGGCGCTGCCGTTGTTCCTCCGGTGTCGCGACGAACCGGTGACCGGAATCACACTGCCAGACGAGATAGACCTCGGCTGCGGGCGGGACCTGGGTGAGGGTAATCCCTGAATTCAGGTCGGGGTGATACTGGCGCACCAGAACCGGATAGCGCTCCCAATCCCCGCGGAAGCGACCGATCGGGTAGGGCACCTCGGCGCCCTTCGACCACTGGCGCCTCGCCCACCACATTTCGACCGGTTCTGGCATGGCAACAGGATGCCGGACCCGGCCGACATTGGCCGATACTGGCCGACACTGGCCGACAGGGATTGTCGCTAGGAGAGGATGTCCTTCGTGGTGAAGCGGCCGAAGGCGAGCGCGCCGAACACGACGATGTACCCGGACTGCAGCAGTGCGTTACTGCCGAAAGAATCCCACGAGATCGGTTGCCGCAGCAGGTCGGCGAACCCGAGCCAGTAGTGACTGAATAACCAGGGATGCAACCAGTCGAGCTGCGGCAGCGAATCGAGCACCTGGGAGACGACAGAAAGCACGATCGTGGTGGCCATCGCCCCGACCGGCACATCGGTCATCGTAGAGATGAACAGGCCAATTGCCGAGAGTCCCAGAAGGGAGACCGTGATGTACGCGGCAATCAGCAGCGACCGCACGATCGAGTCGCCCACCGCGATGCTGTCCCCCGACAGCAGCGTTACCGGGCCGATCGGAAAGAGGGCGACGCCGATGAGTGCACCGGCGATCGCGACCGCTAGCGTCGCCGCAACGCAGAAGACAGCGGTGGCGAGGTACTTCACGATCAGGAGTCGCGTGCGCCCCGCCGGGGCGATCAGCAGGTAACGGAGGGTACCAGCGCTCGCCTCACCCGCGATCGTGTCGCCCGCTACTACCCCGACCGTCAGGGGCAGAAACAGGGGCACCGATACAAGCAGTCCGACGAAGCTCACAAACAGCCCGTTCTGGCTCACCTGGTCGAGGAAAGCGGGTCCACGCCCCGAGGGTGGTCGTGACGATGTCAGCCGCACGGCCAGCGCGATCAGCACGGGAATCAGGGCAAGCGACGCGAGCATGGCCCAGGTGCGACGGCGGCGGAAAAGCACCGAGATTTCGGATACCAGCAGTGGCAGTCCGAGCGCCGGTCGGGAGCGAAACACGGCGTCGGGCAGCGCCGACATATCACTGCGCGACATCGAAGCCCTCCCCGGTGAGGTCGACGAACCGCTGTTCGAGACTGGGACGTTCAACAGTGAAGGAGAAAACCCGCACGTGTGCCTCGACGAGGGCGGCGACCACGGTGTCAGGGGCCGGCTCGAGCGTACCGAACGAGGCCAGCAGCTCGGTGCCGTCTGGCCCGGGCTCGGCCACCGTCATCCCGAACCTGGTGAAAACGGTAATCGCGGCATTCCGGTCCGGACTTTCCAGCCTCACGCGCGCTCCCCCAACCCCGCGGAGCTCGGAGAGCGTCCCCTGCGCCACGAGACGGCCGACACTCATTACTGCGGCATCTGTGCAGATCTGCTCAATTTCGGCCAGGAGGTGACTCGAGACGAATATCGTCGTGCCTTCGCCAGCGAGCAACCGGATCAAGCTACGCACCTCGCGTGTACCCTGCGGGTCGAGACCATTCGTCGGTTCGTCGAGTACGAGCAGGCGACGGGGTATGAGCAGTGCGTTCGCTATTCCGAGCCGTTGCTTCATGCCAAGCGAGTAGGCCTTCACCTTTTTCCCCGCAGCGTGCGAGAGTCCCACGCGTTCAAGCGCGGTCTGTACGCGCGCGCTGCGGGTGACAGATGTCGCGTGGCCATCAGCAGCGTCGAGGCGGTACAGATTTGCGGCGCCAGACAGATAGGGGTAAAACCCGGGGCCTTCGACGAGCGCGCCGACTTCCGGCAGAACGGCGGCGAGGTCGTCAGGCATGCGTCGGCCGAGTAGTTCGATTTCACCGCTGGTCGCCGACGCGAGTCCAAGTAACAACCGAATCGTCGTTGTTTTACCGGAGCCGTTGGGCCCTAAGAATCCGAAAACTGCGCCGGAGGGCACCCGCAGGTCCACGCCGTTGACGGCTAGTTGCGAACCGAACCGCTTCGTCAGACCCTCGGTTCGGATCGCGAATTCGCTCGCCAGCGAGGTCACTTCGCTGTGGCAGCCGCCTGGAGTTTCGCCACCGGCACCGAACCGGCGAATATCCGCCCGTCATCCGTCAGCAATATGTTGACGAGGCTCGTGTGGAAGAGATGTCCCCCGGTCACGTTCGTGGTGAGCTTGCCAAACAGCGGCGAGGATGTCACGGAGAGGCTCTTCTTGCCAGCAGCACTTGTGTCGACGGGAATGGCGACGATCGAATCCCATCCGGTGCCAGAGATGGTCGGCTTCTCGGCCGGTGACCGTGGGGCCGTAGGCCGAGTGGAATCGGCTTTCGGCGCCTTCTCGGTAACTTTCGCTCCGGCGGGCGGAGTGAAGGTGAACAGGCTCGCGTCCGGCGTGCCGAGGTCGAGCTTCGAGAACCCGACGCTGAACGCCGGTGTCGTTTGCGAACGCGCGAAGAGTTCGACTGAAAGGGGAAGCCCGGTTTCGGAGTCCACCGCGATCGAGACGGACCCGAGCAGCGATTCTGATACCTTCGGGGTCAGCACCAGATTGTAGGCGGCGCGCCCCGCGACCCGAAGGTCGCTACCGAGCGACACGATGGTGGTCGAGTCAACAGATTTCAACAGGGTGGCCGCGAGCTGGTCGGGGGTGGGGATGCTTCCCTCTGGCTTCGACGTCCCCAGCGCACGCTCACCGAGGGTTGAGTGCACGGCAGTCTTCTTCTTAGAGTCGTAGAGCCACACGTCGGAGCCGTTGCGTACTAAATCTCGCTCGGCCATGCGGTCGAGCACCTGAACTCGCTGTTTCGCCGTGCCGTCAACAAAGACCCGGGCGGTGTGCGAGCCGGTGAGCAGTTCGAGCGCGGAGCCCGACGAGGCATCCGCTCCGGTGGTTGGCAGCTCGGGTAGACCGAGGCTGGAGGTTTGCGACAGGGTGCCCGACAACGCGGTCACTTTTTCTCCGGCTATCAGAGCGAGCACCTGGGCCGGTGTCTTGGTCGGAAGGGTGACGGCGGCATTCGCCGCGAAAGGAACCGCGACCGCGGCCGATGCGATCAAAACCGGCACCACGACGGCGGGCATCCACTTCAACCAGGTTCGAGACATGTTGGCGACCTTTCGCGTCCGATACAGTGCACAAAGCACCACGTTTCGAAAATACTCCGCGTTTCCTATTGTTCGCTGCATATCGCCGTCATTGGTCCTCGAGTCCACCGGCACGCGCTTCATCGATGTCTTCGGGTGAATACGCATCTCCGCCACTCGGGTTGGGGCGCCGGAACGGCGGTGCAAGCGACTCCCCGACCGACTGGCAGACTGGGCTGGTGCCTTCGGTTCAGCGCTGTCCCTGTCTCAGTGGAGAGACCTATGACACGTGCTGCGGTCCTTTCCATCACGGGATCTCACAGCCACCGACCGCCGATCGACTCATGCGGGCACGTTACTCGGCGTTCGCGCTCGGGAACAGTACGTACCTTCTCGCCAGCTGGCATCCGGATGTGCGCCCAGCCTCCCTTGAGCTCGACCCGGAGTTGCGCTGGTATCGCCTCGACCTCATCGGACGAACCGCAGGCGGACTGTTGGACCCGACGGGCACCGTCGACTTCCACGCCTACTGGCGGGCTGCGGATGGCACGGCCGGAGTGCAGTCAGGGAACAGTAGATTCGCCCGGGTGGATCACCTCTGGGCCTACCTCGGCGAAGCCTGATCCGTCGCAGCAGGGCGACCATGCGCCGGTTTGTCAGCAATGCTGCCTCACGTTCGACCGCATGGCTGACGAACGGCAGCGCGGTCGCCGTCAGGCCGAACGGCTGGGCGACGAATCAGCGGCCGCTGATTCGACGTGACAGCTCGGAGGCGACCCGACCGATCTCCGCCGCGAGGTCCGGCCAGCGGTCGATCGGGATCGAGTCGCGCGGAAAAGAGACGGCGATGCCCGCGGCCGGCCAGCCCGCGTGATCCCGAACAGCCACCGCGACGGAGGCGATCCCCTCCGTGACATCACCATCCTCCGCGGCAAATCCGCGCTTGCGCACGCCCTCGAGCAGGAGTGAGAGCTCGGCATAGTTGAACGGCCCCGACTCGGAACGATGAACAAAGGCTCCGCTCGTGGGGAACAGCGCCCTCAGTTGCGACTTCGGCAGGGTCGCAAGCAGCGCCCGACCGCTCGCGGTGACGTGGCTTGGCAGCCGTACCCCGACATCCGTCACGAGGTGCGGTCGACCCGGCGCGCGCTCTTCGATCAGATAGACCACGTCCCGCCCATGCAGCACCGTGAGATGGGCACTCTCGCCGAGTCGATCGACGAGAGCCGAGAGGATGGGCCGTCCCAGGCGGGTGAGCGGCTCCTGGCGCATGAATCCCGAGCTCAGTTCGAACGCGGCGATGCCGATCCCGTAGCGTCGCGCCTCGGGAAAGTGCAGAACGAAGCCGTGTGCCTCGAGTACGCCGAGCAGGCGATAGACAGTCGAGCGCGGCAGGTCGAGGGCGTGCGCGATGGTTGATGCTGCTACAGGCCCGCGCTGGGCAGACAGCAGCCCGAGGATGCGGAGGGTCTGGTGCGCCGCTGGGGCAGACTCTGGGGGGCGCTCATCCATCCCGTGCCTCATTTCGCCCGGCCGACTGTCCCGCATCTGAGCCAGGGCTCAGCTTACGCTCGTGGAGCGTCGAGGCCCGCGAAAGCCCGGTGGTGGCATCGGGCAATGATGCCGCGGCCTCCTGGAGCCGTGTGCGGAGCTGAGCGGATGGTGCAGTTGGCACGGACCCTGGCCGGAGTCTCCGGGAATTCCCGCGCAACGGCACTTCGCTGACGTTTACTCTGACACTCGAACTGGGGGTACCCCGATGGTGCACTCTGGGGCTTTTCGCATGGATAATCGGACGAAGCTTTTCTACCCTTATGAGAAACTGCGAAGTAAACAGCATTGGTCAGCCCCGACCCAATGACGCCTTGCCCTCGGAGTGCCGTGATCCGGATCATTATTGTTGACGACCACACAACCTTCACAGAGCTTCTGACGGAGGCTCTCGATCGCGAACCGGACCTGCTCACGGTCGGTTCCACCGACAGCGGCCGTCGCGCGATCGGCCTCTGCCGAGAACTGCATCCCGACCTGGTCGTGCTGGACTACCATCTGCCCGACATCAACGGTTTGAGCGTCGCCGCCTCGATCTTGGCCGAGTCTCCGGGCATCCGGATCGTCATGTTGACGGGCGATCCCACTCCCGAGGCAGTCCAACAGGCCGCCACCATCGGGATCTGCGCGTTTCTCCCGAAGGACGGGTCCTTGGCCGGCATGTTGGAGACTCTCCGCAATGTCAGGACCGGGTCATTCATGGTGCATCCCTCGCTGGTCGCCCAACTGTACGCGCGGTGGAGCCAGCACGGCTACCAGAACTCGGCCCAGACTTTCACCCCCCGGGAGCTCGAGGTCCTGCGCCTGATGGCAGAGGGGAACGAAGTGCGCGCGAACGCCGTCACCCTGGGAATCTCCGAGAACACCTGCCGCGGCTACGTGAAATCCATTCTCGCCAAGCTCGGGGCGCACACCCAGCTCGAGGCGGTCGTCAGCGCTACCCGACTCGGTCTCGTCGGGGCACACTGACATGCTTAGCCAGCGGATTCGGCGGGCGTCCAAGCCCCCGAGTCCTGCCTTCCGTATGTCCCGCCACGACGAGGACGCAGTCGTCGAACGCTCCGAGGTGCGCGCCGCCGTCACCAGGTTCCTCCTGATCGGGCTAGCGACTCTCGTAGTGATCTCCGTGCCGGTCGCGCTGTGGGTTCGCAGTCAGGCTGAGCGTTACGCTTTGGCCGCAGCCGTCCAGCGAACGCACGAAATCGCCGAATACGGGGTCGCCCCCCTCATTACCGACGAACTCCTGGCCGGCGACCCCGCCTCCCGGCGAACGCTCAACGATCGGCTGGCCCACTGGGTGGCCGGCGACTACATCCAGAGAGTGAAGGTGTGGGATCCCAGCGGGCTGATCGTGTATTCCGATCTTCCGTCGCTGATCGGTCGAACATTCCCGCTCCCCGGCTGGAGCGCGGACCTGGTCGCGCGGGGCACGGACCGTGTGTCGCTCGGCACCGAACAGCGGCTCGACAACGAGCAGGATGCCTCTATGGGGCAGCTTGTCGAGGTCAATGTGAGCGTGATGGGTGCCTCCGGCAGTCCCTTCATTTTCGAGGCCTATTTCGACGATGAAGCCGTGAGCGCCCAACAGCTTGCACTCGCTCGGGAAATCATCCCGGCCTTCACTCTGTCGTTGCTGGCCCTGCAGCTGGCACAGCTTCTGCCCGCGATCCGCCTGGCCAAGCGCATCCAGTCCGGTCAGGCATCCCGGCGTCGACTGCTGCAACACGCAATTCTGGCCTCGGACCTCGAGCGTGGGCGAATCGCCAGGGAACTGCACGATGAAGTCATTCAGGATCTCGCCGGACTCTCGTATGCCTTCGAAGCGGAAGAAGCACACGGGCCGCCCCGGGAACGCCCGCTTTTCGGTCGGGCGCGCACGATCCTGCAGCGTAATGTCGGCGCGCTCCGCGCGATGACGACAGAACTGTATCCGCCGGACTTCGCGCGGCTCGGCCTTGCGGAGGCCCTGTTGAGGCTGACCGATCTTGTTGTCGGCCACGGGATCGAAACCGCCGTGTCTCTGCCCGAGCGGATCGACCTCGACCAAGACCGCGCCGCAATCCTCTACCGGGTGGCTAGAGAGTCCCTCACCAACACGATCAAACACGCCGACGCCAGCAATGTCTCGCTTACAGTGACTCAGGATGGCGAGTCCACCAGGCTGATGGTGTGCGATAACGGTCGCGGCTTCGACCCCAAACGTCCCTCGCCCGACGGCCACCTGGGACTTCGGATCATGCGGGATACGGTGCAGGTGGCGGGAGGTACGCTCACCATCACCTCTCATGCCAGCGAGGGCACCACCGTCGTCGCAGCGCTCGATCGCGTCTAGGAGTGTGAGTCGGTAACACATCTTCGATATCGAGGCCACGAAAGGCTCGTCAATATCGTCGGGGTGGGCGGCTGCTGCAGGGTCGGTCCCCGCACCGGGCGTGCTGGGGGTGTTCTCCCGCCGACCGAAAACAGGGCCGGTGCGGCGTTGACGGCGCAGGTCGGGGTGCTGGCACCCGTCCGGGTCGTCCTGCCCTGTTCTTGAGGTGGCCGGCTGGGCCGTCCATGCGTTTTGTGTGGACAGAAGTGCTGCGGTTCGCATGGTGTGCAGCTTCATCAGGTTGTGGCAGGCAGCGATCAGGTCCCACTCGTGGGCGGCTTGCTCCAACCCTTGCAGGAGCACAAATTTTCCTTGCCGGGTGTGGATCTGACCGAACACGGGTTCCACGATCGCTTTGCATCGCGCATAAACGGCGCGGCCCTTCTTCGACTTCAGTTTCCAAGCCATGCGTTCCCGCAAGGTCGCATTGGCGGGGATCCGGACCCGAGCAACTTCGGGGATACGCTCACCGTGCTTCACCCGCCGGTCGAGATGAAAAACTCTTTTCGGCCGTCAGTCGCAGCTCTAACGGTTTTTGCGTAGTCGAGATTCGCTGCTGAACAATACCCGGCATCAGCGAGGATTTGCCGGGGCAGGACGCCGGTCTTGGCGTGAAGTTTCTCGGCCAGCGAAACAACCTGTTCAACATCCACGCCAATATTCGTCAGTGTCGACGCGACGATTACGTGATGATTCGTATCAACGATGGCCTGCGCGTTGTGGGCGTAGTAAAAGGTCCCGTCGGCGGTGTTCACGATCCGAGAATCCGGGTCGGTGAAGGTGCGCTGAGCCCTCGGCTAGGTTCACCGGACGTGACTCGCGCCGTACGACTTCCGACGGCAACTCATTGCCGCGTTTGTTTTTCCCAAAACGAGCATCCTCGGCGTCCTCGATCGCGTCAGCGTCAACCAGCAGCGCTCAGACCTCATCAGCGAGGACTTTCTGCTTCTCCGTCACCCCTGCGTAACTCATGGCCTTCCGCCGGAAGGCATTCGCGCGCACCTTCGTGCCGTCCATCGCGACTTGCTCGACCGACACCATTGCGGCAGCACGACCGGTTCCGGTGCCTGCAAGAACACGTTGGCCAGGCTGGAGGGGTGCCGTTTTCGAAACCGGGCGATCGAGCGAAAAACTGGCGCCTGCTGCGCGGACAACCGGCGAAACGCGACCACATCCATGCAGGCCCGTTCCAGCTGAGTCTCAACGATGTCAGCGATAAATCGAGTCAAACGAGTCAAACGGCTGTGCGGCAACCACTCATCGAGCGACGGCGGCACCAACATCACCACCGCCGGCTCAAACGCCCGGAAGCGCTTGTTCGCGCCCACGCCAGCCTCAACACTGTCATCCACGACCAGGT
>JANYIZ010000076.1 GCA_025408445.1 Frigoribacterium sp.
CGGACTGTTGGCCGCGGCATCCGGTTTCGACTATCGGATGCCTGAACTCCACTCCGGCGACTCGGCGACCGAATTCGGCGCCCCCGTTCCTTACCCCGCCGCATGCCGCCCACAGGCCTGGTCTGCCGCCGCGGCTGTCTCGGTGCTCGCGAGCTCTCTTGGGTTGCGGCCAGAGGCATCCTCCGGCGTGCTCGGTGTTTCTCCTACCGGGATCGCCGGAGCGCTTTCGGTGAGCGGGCTCCGCCTCGGTGGGGCGGATGTCTCCATAACCGTGAACGCAGACGGCGAAGTCACCGCCGCGTCCGGTGCGACGGTGCAGGTGGAATAGGTCTCCGGGAGGACAGGGCTTCCGCCGTACCGCGACTGCACCTCGCCTGCGACTCACCTGCTCATCACGTGCGACTCACGTGCTCATCACGTGCGACTCACGGCGGGGGATACGCCAGTTGGCAGCGGGACACAGTCGTCTCGGATGGGGTTACGACTCCCTCCGCGAGGTTCTTTGCCCGCCTCGACACTCCTGCGGCGCGCGGCGCCAGGGCAAGGCGGGGACCAAGAGTTGAGACGGCGGGCACTAGAGGTTCGAGAGCAGGGCGACTACCTGGCGGGCGATTTGACGACCGGCGCGGTTGGCTCCGATCGTGCTGGCCTGAGGTCCATACCCCGCGAAGAATATACGACCATCCTTCCAGGAGGAGCCAGCGCCAACCGTAATTCCACCCTCTTTCTCCCGCAGCTTGAGGGGGGCGAGGTGACGAAGTTCCGGGCGGAATCCGGTTGACCAGACGATCGCATCCGCCGGGCGGAACGTTCCGTCCGCCCAACGCACGCCATCCGGTTCGATGAAGGCAAACATTGGTTGCGCGACAAGGGTTCCCCGGTCAATCCCGGCCTGGATGCGACGGGTGCGAGGTACCCCCGTGCCGCTGACGATGCTGGGGAGCGCTCGCCCGTTTCGGGCCGCTTCGTCCTGGGCGGCAACCGCCGCCGTGCCCGCTTCCATGTTGAGTTCGCCCTCATCCAGGAACTCGATCGGCCGGCGGGAGACCCAGGTGAGACTCTCGGCGCTTCCCTCGAGCTCGAGTAGGAATCCGATCGCCGAGGTCCCCCCGCCCACGACGATCACGTTCTTGCCCTCGAAGTCACCGGCCGAGTCGTAGCCGGTGGTGTGCACGTGGCGCCCGGCGAAGTCGTTAAGACCGGGATACCAGGGAATGAACGGAGAGCCCCAGGTGCCCGTCGCATTGACAACAACATCCGTTTCGAGTTCTCCGGGGCGGGAAGCGCCGTCCTCAAAGCCGACCACGAGGTCGGTTCCGCGGTTGAAGACACGCTTCACGTCGATCGGCCGTCGCACCTGCAGCTCAAAGTGCGCCTCATAGCGCGCGTAATAATCAGCCACCACATCCTTCGCCGGCTGCGCGCGATCGGCGGTGTCGAAACTCACGCCGACTTCATCCATGCCTGGCAGGTCGTTGATGTGGTGGGCAGAGCCGATGCGGAGCGCTTCCCAGCGGTGCTGCCAGGCCCCGCCGGTGCCCGGACCGCGGTCGAGAACCACGAAATCGGAGCCAGGTTCGAGGCCGAGTCGTCTGAGGTAAAAGGAGACCGAGAGTCCTGCTTGTCCCGCGCCGATCACCACGACAGAGGGAGAGCCAGGCGAGGTTGTCACGCGTCTACGTTAGCCGCCGTTGAGTGCCCGGACGGCGGAAGCAGCTGAGCCGCGCGTGCATGCTAAAGTTGGACTTTAGTTTTTAGTTCCCTATTTGGTCAATCCCGGCAGCTGTTCGCCAGTTGGAACGCTGTTCGTCCGGGCAGGAATCGTGAGGGGGTCAAGCCATGGGGCGCGGCCGTCAAAAAGCAAAGCACACCAAGGTGGCTCGTGAGCTGAAGTACTTCAGCCCGGACACCAACTACAACGCGCTCGAACGCGAACTCACGCACCCCGTGACCGGTGCTCCCATCGATGCCAAGCTCGAGGAAGACCTCGAGAAGTGGCCAGAGTTCAGCGCGAGCGCCTACTCGCCGGAAGTCTCCGATTTCTCAGACGACGAATACGAGCCGGACCAAAATAAGACCGCATAGCTCGGTACGGTCGGCGGCAGAGCCTGTCGAGACCAGACGATCGACCGTCATCCAGTCACGGGTCGACTAGTCGCGATAGGTACCCACCAGGCGCACCGCCCCGCCGTCAACTCCCTTGGCTCCCTGCTCGAAGCCGGTGATGTCGCGGGGTGTGGTCGACACGACGCCGAGGGTCCAGGCCGGGATGCCATCAACGGCCAGGCGGGCGATCACCGTGTCGACAGTGGCTGCGCCGACGACTGCGATCATGCCGACGCCGAGGTTCCAGGTGCCCTCGGCCTCCTCAAGCGTCATCGACCCCCAGCCCGCGAGGACGCGGAACACAGCGGCTGGCGACCAGGTGCTTCGCTCGAGCTCAACCCAGCTGCCGACGGGTAGCACGCGCGCGAGGTTGGCGGCGATGCCACCCCCGGTGACGTGACTGAGCGCATGCACCGAGCCAGGGGCATCCGCCAGCAATGCCAGCAGAGGCGTCGTATACAGGCGAGTCGGCTCCAGTAGCGCCTCACCGACGAGCCCGCCGAGGTCGTCCGACCGATCAGAGTACGAGACTGCGGCCTGGCGCAAAATGCTGCGCACAAGGGAATATCCGTTGGAGTGCAATCCGGATGACTCCAACGCGATAACCACATCGCCATCTGCCACGAGGTGGGCGCCGAGTTGCGCGTCGGCTTCGACGGCACCCGTCGCAGCTCCGGCGACGTCGTAGTCATCAGGTCCGAGGAGCCCCGGATGCTCGGCCGTCTCGCCGCCGATGAGCGCGGTGCCGGTCTCGCTGCAGCCGCGCGCGATGCCGGCGACGATGTCGGCGATGCGACTCGGCACCACCCTGCCGCAGGCGATGTAGTCGGTCATGAATAGCGGGGTCGCTCCGACCACGACGATGTCGTCGACGACCATTCCCACGAGATCGATGCCGATCGTGTCGTGCTTGTCGATGGCCTGGGCGATCGCGACCTTCGTGCCGACGCCATCCGTGGATGTCGCGAGCAGAGGCCGCTCGAAGGACTTGAGGAATGTCACGTCGAACAGCCCGGCGAACCCGCCGACGCCACCGACGACCCGTGGTCCGTGGGTGGCCGAGACCGCCGACTTCATGAGCTCGACGGCCAGGTCGCCGGCCGCCGTGTCGACGCCAGCCTCGGCGTACTTGTTGGCCATTCGTTGTCCGTTCCTAAAGCGTGAAAGACTGGTCTAAATCACTCCCAACTCTACGGTCTGGAGACTCACCGCGAATGTGCGGCATTGTCGGCATCGTTTCTTCGGAACCCGCCAACCAACAGGTCTACGACAGCCTCCTCCTCCTGCAACACCGGGGCCAGGATTCCACCGGCATCGCCACGGCCGAGGGACGCACCTTCCATATGGTGAAGGCGAAGGGCCAGGTGCGCGAGGCATTCCGCACCCGTGACATGCGCTCTCTGCCCGGCAACATCGGCCTCGGTCATGTGCGCTACGCCACCAAGGGCAACGCGGCGAACGAGGAAGAAGCCCAGCCGTTTTACGTGAACGCGCCCTATGGAATCGTGCTCGTGCACAAC
>JANYIZ010000077.1 GCA_025408445.1 Frigoribacterium sp.
GAATCTGCTCGGTATCGTGAAGCACGTCGCCAGCGTCGAGTCAGGGTATCTCGGTGCGACATTCGGTCGACCGTTTGCGGAGCGGATGCCCTGGATCGCAGAGGCCGCGGAGCCGAATGCCGACATGTGGGCGGATGCCGAGGAGTCGGTCGCAGGCATCGTCGCACTGTACCGCCGAGTGTGGGCGCACTCCGACGCCACGGTGGAAGCACTCACGCTCGACTCCCTCGGACACGTGGCGTGGTGGCCGGATGACCGTAGCCAAGTCACTCTCCACCACATCCTCATTCACCTGATCGCCGAGACCAATCGGCATGCCGGCCACGCCGACCTCGTGCGTGAACTCATTGACGGCGCCGCGGGGTTGCGGCTCGGCAACTACAACCGCGCTCCGGGGGATGCAGTTTGGTGGGAGGCATACCGGCAGAAACTGGAACAGACGGCGCGCGCCGCGACAGGGTGATCGGGAGCCCCGGGCGGGATTTCCTCATCGCAGTCGGATTGTCGGCCTGGCTTCAGGCGGTGTCAAGACTTTTCGGGATGCGACGGATGGCTCTCTCATATTCGGCTTCTGAGTCCTCGGCTCGAGCCTGCTCGATCGCATGCAGGCGCCCATAAGTGAATGTGTTCTCTCCGGCGTTGTGGGCATCTGTGCTCAGTCGAAGAAGCGCCTGCCGCGCGACGACGCTGTCCTGGTGAGTACCGAGTACTTCCTGGATGGCCGTGGCGGCTGTGGCGAGCCGCTTAGTTCGCTTCGGTCTGAGCGGCGAAATGAGTTGGGCGGCGTAGCGCACCTTCTTCGCTTCCTTGCGCACCTCATGAAGGGCGAGGTCGTGTTGGGAGGGATCGCGTGCCTTATCGGCTAAGTGCATCGCCCTGCGCAGACAGGCAATGCGCCGATTCACCAGCTCGGGCAATGCGTCTTTCGCCCGGGTGTCGGCCAGCGAAGTGAGCAACTCCCCGGAGGCCAACGCATCGACGCTGTCGAGAAGACGGAAGTAGCGGGACGAGTCGAGTGCGTCGCGAAGGACGGACCTGGCCTCGTCTGAATCGAGTCGGAGTTGGCGTTCCATCCGGTCGGCGATCGGACCGAGCACGAGGTCGACCGGCTCCGATCGGAGCACAGAGGCAGCCCAGGCAATCATCACTTCGGCATCGCGTGCGGCGCCGAGGGTGTGTCCTATCCAGCTCAATTCGGGGCGGAGGCGCGACTGTACTTCCTCTCTCAACAGGGGGCGGAAAGTTGCGATAGTGGCGCGTATTCGCGCCACGGCGACCCGCATCCGGTGCAGGGCATCCGGCAGATCTTCGCGTACCCGAGCATCCTGGGACACCAGCTCTCGTCGGTAGTCCGCGAAGGCCGCGGCCAGTAATTCTCCCGAACTCCGCGGAGCCGGGGGAGCGGAAAAGGACCGTCGTGGCTCTCGGACCCCGAGGGCGTGCGCGAGCTTGGACGGCGACTCGGACCGAACCACACCTGCCGCCGCGAAAAGCGTGTCGGCGGCATCGAGCATGCTCGAGTCGCCGTCAACGAGCTCGAGTTCCCATTCCCGCCACGACTGGCTGAGAGATGAGGGAACGAGCCGTACGGCCTCAACCTCGTCGTCGCAGAAGAGTCCAAGGATCTCGTCGTTCGGGCCAAGCAGGCGGCGAACTGTACGCCGGGTTTTCAGATTCACCACAGGCACCAGAGCGCGGCCGCGAGTATGGACGGCCACGACTCGCCGTAATCTGGCGGGCACGAGCTCGGGATCGGTGCCGAGTGGTTCGTGCAACTCACTGCGCTCGTCCGCCGAGAGCGGGAGCTTCAGATGCCACCCGGCATCGACCCCTCCGGTACGTCGACGGAGGGTGATGTGCTGCTCGTCCAGCGACAACTCCGCCGTGTCGAAGTAAACCGCTTCCAGCGAGAAAATCCGTGGCCGTTGAACCCGGATAACACCGGATAAAGACACCAACGGTGGGATCGGTCTCGAATCGGTGACGGCATACTTGCGTTCGATCTCCCGCGAATCCGATCCGGCCATGTGCCGAGTGTAATTGCGGGAGGTTAATGCCGAATGAATCTCGCCGAAACCCATCAGCCGTTACTCGGAGTCGCCTTACCGATCAACCCCGTCTCGCAACTTCGGCGGGCTGGGCCAGGTTCGCGACATCCATCGCAAATCAGGCCGGCGCTGATCAGGCTTGGCGGGAGCTCGTGAACTGCCGTCCGGTGATCGACGACACGGTGATGCGCACGTAGTTCCATTTCTCCGTTGGCACCAGGGAATGCAGCGAGAGCACCCCGGAGGCCTCGATCTCCTCGTCCGATCCGAGACGAACAGCGGATCCCTTCACCACCACGCTCCACCGGCGGCGGTTATGGGTGCCATCCGTCTCGAGCGCCACGATCGGATGCTTCGTGAGATCCATCAGCTTCGATCCGGGAGCCGTGCGGAAGAAGATCACCCGATCCGCCACCACATAGTTGATGGGGAAGATATCTACTCCGCCGTCGATGGAGACGGCGAGGCGAGCGAGGTCGGCCGAAGCAAGGAGGTGCCAACTCTGCTCCTCGCCGAGCACTTCGAGGGCGGACTCGGCAGATGTAGGCATAGCGGGCTCCTTCGCTGGATTGCTGTTTCCAGCCCACCAACACGGTACCGCGGATGCCGGGTCGAAGGTCCCGAATGTCGTCGTGTTCCCCTACGCTCAAAGGGATGACTACGTCGATCCTCACCCCCTATGAAGACCTCCTGCGCGACACCCTCGCGAACGGTGCCAAGAAGTCGGATCGCACCGGCACCGGTACCCGCAGTGTTTTCGGGCGGCAGTTGAGATTCGATCTCGCGCAGGGTTTTCCGCTCATCACCACCAAGCGAGTGCACTTCCGCTCGATCGCGTACGAGCTTCTCTGGTTCCTGCGTGGAGACGGCAACGCTCGGTGGCTCCAAGAAAACAGGGTGACCATTTGGGATGAGTGGGCGGACACCGACGGCAATCTCGGACCCGTCTATGGAGTGCAGTGGCGGTCTTGGCCCACCCGCGACGGCGGCACGATCGACCAGATCGCCGAGGT
>JANYIZ010000078.1 GCA_025408445.1 Frigoribacterium sp.
CGACCGACGCTACTTCTCCGATACCTCGATGCTGGAGCTGAAGACCATGAACGAGACGACCAGGAACATCGAGGAGGTGAACCTCATCCCCGAGCTGACCGCCGCCTAAGCTAAAACCACTGACCGGCACAGTAAAGCGAAAGCACACCACTCAGCGGGACGTGACCCGGCCGATCGGGTCGAAAAGTGGTCTTGTGGGCGCTGGCGATAGCGGGGAAAGCACCCCGGTGGTCGTCGGGCTTGCGGTTCAGTCGTGATGTCTATTTGACTTGGCTCGCTTGGGTGGGCAGGTTTTCAAGCGTGTAGCGCTGGTACCCAGCCATCCTCTGCAAAGTAAGGCGGAATCGAACTCAGCCAGATCAATTATGTTCGATTCCGTCGAGGACGTATTGGCTTAGGGCAGCGAGTTTCTCCAACTCTCCTGGGGCCAGCAGAGAGAACGCGGTCCGGCGTAGGTATTCCAGGTATTGAGGAAGAACGGCTTCCACAAGAGATGCGCCAGCGTTTGTGACCGTCACTAGGGTTACACGTCGTCCGTTCGCAACTGAGGGTGAGCGGGTACCGAGGCCCTTCGCTTCCAGCCGGGCGACAAGATGGGACAGACGCGACAACGACATATTTGATACTTTGGCGATATCACTCAGTTGAAGCGTTCGGTCGGGCGAGTTGCTCACATGGACTAGGACGTAAAACTCCGCGCTATTCACGCCGCTCATCCTTTGAAGCTGAGCGTCGAGTGATCCTGGCAGTACGGCGACAAAGCGAACTACTTGCAACCAGGCATAAGCTTCCGCGTCCATTTGCATACGGGAATTCTAGCCTGGGTTGAACATTCAAGTAGTTCCAGATATGCTGACATGAACATTCAAGTCAGGAGAAGGCAATGCTTATTGGAGTCATTGGAGCTACCGGCCTCACCGGTCGTCAACTCGTCACTCAAGCGCTCGAGCGGGGACATGTCATCGTGGCGCTCGTTCGGAACCCGGACACCGCTCGGCTCCCTGAGTCGGATTCGCTGCGCATCGTGCGTGGCGATGCCACGGATGCAGCGGCAGTCGCTTCAGCGTTTTCGAAGGTCGATGCGATTATTTCTGGTCTCGGGGCCCACAAGTCGGATCCAGCTGGTTTGTTGGCAGCCGGGGCCCGCGCGGTCACCGGCACGGGCGTTCAGCGGGTCGTATGGCTCGGCGCACTAGGGTCGGCGCGTTCACGCGCCGCGTCCGGTGCGATATGGGCGGGGCTACTTCGAATAGTGGCCGGCAAAGCCGAGGTTGACGACAAGAATGCTGCGGACGATGTGCTGATCGCAGCGGGAGCCACCGTATTCCACGCCGCCCAGCTGACAGACGGGACATTGAGCGGCACCCGTCGTACGCAGACCCTGGCACGCGCGGCGCGGCGCGTCATTCCGAAACCGGTTAGCAGGGCGACCGTTGCAGCGCTCATGCTCGACGAAGCCGAGACTGGTGCGTATGCGGGCCAAGTGGTCTTCCCCCTGGATTAGCAGCATCCGGCCATCAGGGTGGCCGTGATCAATCGATTGTGAGCAGGTGGATCTGACGTAGCGGAGAACCACCGTTTTCGAGAATCTTTGCCATCCTGTAGGCCAGCCACCGAAAACACGGCGGTGTTTTCGCACTGATCGGTGACGAACCCATCAACCCGAATCTATGCGAACGCGGCATCCAATCCCGCTGATAATAATTATTATGTAAAAAAATCTGCGGCACGTTCGCATTGGGTGCGAATTGGCCGGTCCCCTCGACCTCCCTGCTCGAGCGCCGATGTCGGCGGACGGGTCCAAGTGAGCGTCCCGAAGATTCGCAGGGTCGACGAAGCCTCTGGTCGCCTGTTCAGGGGTTGATCGGGACTTTTATTGAGCTGTTGACGTGGTTTCGCGGTTTATGCGATGATTTCGCATATTATGCGAACGGTCAAGGAACTGGCTCCTGGGACTGTTCCTGCGTATTTGACTGGTGGAGTCGCGATCCTCAACGCTGAAGAGAGCGTCTGGGTCGCCATGCTCGATGGATGGCGTGCTCAGCAGTTCACTCGGAATTTATCCCCCACAACGATCGAGCAACGCCAGTCGGTGGTGAGGCGCTTCCGTTTGTTCGCGGACAGCTATCCGTGGAGTTGGTCAGTGGCAATCGTGGACGAGTTCTTCCTTGAGCTGCGGGCGATTCGTGGGGCGTCCCAGTCCACGATTCTCGGTTACCAGGGTGCGCTTCGGATGTTCCTCGAATACTTGACCGATCCGGCTTATGGCTGGGGCGAGCAATGTTGGGAGCGATTCGGTGATCACCCGGCGCAGGTGTTCCACGAATGGAATACCGCCCGCCATGCCCAGCACGCGATGGGGCGCCCTGGGAAACGTCCCTACACCCGCGATGAGTTGCAAGATCTCTTCGACTGCGCCGACGAGCGCGTGCTCAAGATCCGCACCTCGGGCAGCAAGGGATGGGTCCCCGCGTTTCGGACAGCGACGATCATGAAGGCCGCTTACGCCTGGGGTTTGCGTCGCAACGAGGTTCGCAGCCTCGACATAGTCGACTTCGCGGCCAATCCCGCCGCCCGCCAGTTTGGTGACTTCGGAATCATTTACGTCCGCCACGGCAAGGCGATGCGGGGCTCTCCCCCGAAGCGTCGAAGCGTTCTGACTGTCCCGGAGTTCGATTGGGTTATCGAGTGCATGCGGCAATGGGTGGAGGAGGTCCGACCCCTTGCCGCTGCCCCGAAGTCGACGAGTCTCTGGCCGTCAGAGCGAGGCGGGATGATCACCGCCGACGCGCTGTCTCGTGGGTTCACTGAGGTCCGGCGGGAGGCCGGCCTCGATGAGGAACTCGACTTCCACTCGTTGCGCCGCTCCTACGTCACCCACATGGTCGAGGACGGCTACGACGCATTTTTCATCCAGCAACAGGTCGGCCACGAACACGCGTCCACGACGTCTATCTACACCGGCCTCTCCCCTGACTACCGGGCCCGCGTCGTCGGAGACGCGATCAACAAAACCGTCCAAGCAGCACTAAAGGGAACGAAGGAGCACTAACACCATGGAACGAAGAATCGAATACGGCTGGAGGCTACGGGAGCTCATGGCAGCCCGCGGCATGAACACCATCGCGGACCTGCTCCCCCACCTCTCCGACCGCGGCATCCACCTTTCCGCCTCCCAGATCTATCGTCTCGTCGGCGGCACACCCGAGCGCATCAACATCACAATGCTGGCCGCAATCCTAGACACCCTTGACGTCACTTTCGAGGAACTCTGCCCAGTCACGCTCAACGCCGCCCCCTCCCGGGCGCGCACCGGAACCGGTCCCACGCTCGAGCCCGGTTCGGCTCTGCGGCCGGCCAGAGCGCGGGTCCGTCGAGACGAGTGAGACGCGCCCAACAGCAGGTCTGCGCACGCTGCGCCCGGACGGATGTCCGGTTTGCGACCACTTGGCCAGAAGGCCGGATCTGTCGGCGGTGCTACCAACGCGCTACCCGCATCCATGGGACCTGCCCGAGCTGCAACACCCCGCGACTACTCCCCGGACTTATCGCTGGAGAACCTGTCTGCACCGACTGCGCCGGCATCCCAAAGGATTTCCGTTGCACCCGTTGCTGCCGCGAAGATGAACCTGACCGGGTCGGACTCTGCGCTCACTGTTGCCTCACCGATGACCTGACCGTCCTCCTCGATGACGGCACGGGGAAAATCAATCAGGCTCTGCAGCCGCTATTCGCTGCACTCACCTCGCAGAAAGTCGCCCGCAGCGCCCGCGTCTGGCTAATCACGAACCCCGCCGCAAAGAACCTGATGCGCGACATCGCGCTCGGTGAGGCACTAATCGCACACGAGACCTCCATCGCGCATCCGCACCCCACGACGGTTGCCTTCCTGCGCGAGCTGTTTATCGAACACGGATTATTGGAGCCGGTGCACCTCGAGATCGAAAGGTTCGAAACCTGGCTCCAAAAGAAGCTCCTCGACACCACTCCCGAGCAATCCCGGCTGATTAAGCAATACGCGCGCTGGGTCCACATCAACCGGATGCAACACCTCGCCCAGACCGGCCAACTGCGCAAAGGAACACTGCTCGCCGCCCGGCAATCCACCAGCGTCGCGCTGGACTTCCTTCGCTTCCTCGACGAGCAAAATGTTGAACCGGCAAAATGCTCCCAAGCCGATATCGATCACTGGCTCAGCACCGGCCCCACAACCCGGAGCCTCGCCCGAGGATTCGTCCGATGGGCCAGCCAACACGGACACATACGACTGGTCGACTTCCCTTACAGGCTCGCGAGAACCGCGCCGATCATCAGCCAGAGTCAGCCCATCGAACTACTAAGACGAACCCTCGACCCAGATGCAAAACTGACGCTTTCGGATCGAACTGCGGCGCTCCTGCTGCTGCTCTATGGGCAGCCCCTCACCCGAATCGCAGCAATGAAACTCAGCCAGATCGCGCTAGAGGTGGACTCGCTCACCATCCGCATCACGGACGACGTCCTGGCCGTCCCAGAACCGTTCGCCAGCATCGTCCGGCAGCACCTGGCTGACTTGCCGAACCAGAATACCTCGGCGCATCGCGAACAACGATGGCTCTTCCCCGGCGTGAAACCCGGCGATCATCTCAACCAGACCACGATCATGAACCGGCTTCGAAATGCCGGCATCGACCTCCGCGCCGCGAAGAACGCCAGCATGCGCGCCCTGGTCCTCGAGATCCCCGCCGCGATCGTCGCCGACTCATTCGGATACAGCTACCAAGTCACCGACAAACACCGTCGCCACTCCGGTGTGACCTTCTCGGACTACATCTCAAAACGAACGAACTAATCCCAGCCGACCTCTC
This sequence comes from Frigoribacterium sp., assembly GCA_025408445.1. GTDB lineage: Bacteria > Actinomycetota > Actinomycetes > Actinomycetales > Microbacteriaceae > Lacisediminihabitans. Next base: position 4,848 of record JANYIZ010000078.1, read on the forward strand.
GACGGATCATTCCCGCCGACTCACTTACGGTCAGCTGAGACGAGTCGAGCACAAGATGGTCGATGGCGCTCGACTCGAGAATCTGCGCCAACTCTCCGGCTCGAGCGAGGTGCCATCGCAGTTCCTCCGGGTCACCGTCGTGACGCCGGACAAGTCGTTGCGACAAAACCTCTGGGCTGGCTACCAAACGGCAAATGAACATCCCATTCGACCCCAGTGCGTCAACGTATTTCGGAACTTCCGCGCGTTCTTCGATAACTCCAGCAAGGATGAAGAACTCCGCGCCAGCCGCTCGATAATTAGCCGCCAAGCTGCGCAAATTTTGGAGCTCGATCTGATGATTGAAACGATCCGTGCGTGGCTTCGGCCGAAGCCGACGAATTTCATCCAGGTCGATAACCGCATGCGGGCGCTTCACCTCTAAAACACTCAGCGCAGAAGCGAGGGTCGACTTACCCGACCCGACCGTCCCATTCAAGAAGACAGTATCCATGACCTAATCATCTCAAGATACGAATTTGCGGCCGGGCGATACCGGTCATGAATACGCAGGGCGGTCACCACGGTGAGTCTCGGCGTGAAACAAAATCCCTTCCCCGCCGCTAAATACGGTGTTGTGGAAACTTGAGCTGCGAGCCATTTCGGTGAAGCCCCAGCGACGATGAAGATCGATGGACGCGCGGTTCAGCGAGTTGACAACGAACCACGCATCGTTCGACCGTTTCCATATCCACTCCAGCCGCGCGTCGATCAAGGCCAGCGCCACACCCCGCCTGCGCTGAGCTGGCTCGACGGTCACCCCACCGAGATAGTGACCGGCTGGTGCTTGACCGTCGCTGGCCGCCCAGAAGTGGGTTTTCGCCCATCCCACCAATCGGCCGCTTTCGACTGCGACTACACACAAACGATTGGGATCGGCGAGCAGTGCCACCAGTGAATCCAAGCTCAGCGGCGCTCTTCCCGCAGACGCCTGGATACCCGCGATTCCGTCGAGATCGGCCATCGACACAGTTCTGACAGACAGCGTCGGCGCTGGGATGCTGTTGTCAACACCAGGCCGATATCGAGCGAATCCGTATTTCTCGCCTTCGTCGTCAGATCCGGATTCCATCCAAGAATCGTAGATCAGCGGCACCGCATATCCGCGGGTCAGCCCTGCCGAAAACGCTAACTCGCGCTCCCCGAATACGCTGGTGACAAATACGCAGGCCCGTCACCAATAGACGACATGTTCACATCAGGTGTGAATTCGCCGATCCCCGCACGTCCCGCGAGCATCGACTTTCCCGCGCAGCCGACTTGCAGCTGGCATTTACTCCCCGTCGCGGTTCAGCCGGAATGCTCGACGGCGCAGCACCGCCAGGGCGCCAATGAGCAATACGAGGCCTAGCCCAATGCCACGAGACACACCTCGAGTTGAGCAAGAACTGACGGCGCTCACTGAAATTCCTCAGTTCTGCTCACCGAAATTCCCCACTCCGGGTCGCTTCCGCTCATAGAAGCGGGCCTTCCTCGATGCTGATGGTCTTCGACCACACACCAGCTCGAGAAAGGCCCTACTCCTATGCTTTCAGAGGAGGACGACGTGGACATCCACGCGCTCAAACGGCAAGGGATGACGATCAATGAGATCGCCCGCCGCACCGATCACGACCGCAAGACCATCCGCGCCTATCTCGCCGGCCAGCGCACGCCCGGAGTCCGGCAACGAGCCGTCCCGGACCCGTTCGACGCGTTCGTCGACTACGTCACCGCCCGGCTGAAGGAGGACCCGCATCTCTGGGCGGCGACGCTGCTGGATGAGCTCGCCCCGCTGGGCTTCGAAGGGTCGTATCAGACTCTGACCCGTCAGATCCGGGACCGGAGCCTGCGGCGGGCCTGCACGGCCTGCGCGCACGTGACGAAGCGGCCCAACGCGATCATCGAGCACCCGCCGGGCGAAGAGACCCAGTTCGACTGGGTCGAGCTGCCCGACGCGCCGTCCGGGTGGGCGTTCCCGACCAAACGCGCCTACGTGCTCGTCGGGTCGCTGGCGCACTCGGGGGTTTGGCGGGCGGTGATGTCCCCATCGATGGACCTGCCCCACCTGCTCGCGGCGATGACGGTCCTCCTAGGCCTGCTGGGCGGGGTGACGAAGACCTGGCGGTTCGACCGGATGAGCACCGTACTCAAGGCCGGGACGAGTGATCTGACGCCGATGTTCGCCGCGTTCTCCAAGCACCACGCCGTCACCGTCGTGGCCTGCCGGCCCCGGTCGGGCAACCGCAAGGGCGTGGTCGAGGAGAACAACCACACCGCCGCGCAGCGCTGGTGGCGCAACCTCCCCGACGACGTCACCCTCGAGCAAGCCCAACAACGCCTCACCGCGTTCGCCAGAGGCCAGGACGGCCGGCGGCGCGAGGGCCACGACGGATCCACGACGGCCGCGGTGATGTTCGCCGCCGAACGCCTCCAACCGTTGCCGCCGACACTGTTTCCGGTGGTGGTGACCGAGCAACGCACCGCGACACGGCAGGCGTTGATCGACTGGCGCGGGAACCGGTACTCGGTGCCGCCCGAACTGGCCGCGGCCCGGGTGGTCGTCCACCAGCGGCTCGGCGCGACGACCATCGACATCGCCACCGTCTCGGGCGTCGTCATCGCCCGCCACACCGTCGCGGAGGCTGGCCTCGGGGTCACGATCCGCGACAGCGGACACATCACCGCCCTCAAGACCATCGCGATGGCCGCCGCGCCTCCCGGCCGGCCGCACCGCAAGAAGGAACGCATCCCGCCGGGCACCGCGGCCCGCCGCGCCGCGATGGCGCTCACCGGCAACGCCGAACCCACCACCGTGATCAGCCTGGCCGCCTACGAGACGGCCGCGAAGAACAGGAACACCCTCCGATGAACACCCCACTCACCACCACCGCCACGACCGCCACACCCGTGGCCGCCACGACGCCAGCGAGTATCTATCAGCAGCTACGCAGTCACTTCACCGAGCTCAAACTCGCCGACGCCGCCGACGCCCTGCCGAGCGTCCTCGACCAGGCCCAAGCCGAGGGCTGGAGCCTCACCCACGCCCTCGAGCGGCTCCTCGCGATCGAGGTCACCGCGACCGACGCCCGCCGTCTCTCCGGCCGGTTCCGCTTCGCGAACCTCCCCACCGGCGCAACCCTGGACGACTTCGACCTCGACGCCGCCTCCGGCATCGACCGGTCCCTGCTCGCCGAGCTCGGCACCTGCCGCTACCTCGAGACCGCGACCAACGTGCTCCTGATGGGCCCGCCCGGAGTCGGCAAAACCCACATCGCCACCGGCCTCGGCCACGCAGCAGTGCAGGCGGGTTACCGCACCTACTTCACCTCCGCCGCTGACCTTGCCGCGCGCTGCCACCGCGCCGCGATCGAGGGCAAGTGGGGCACGATGATGCGGTTCTTCGCCGGCCCGACGCTGCTCGTGATCGACGAGCTCGGCTACCTGCCGCTGCCCGCCGAGGCCGCGTCAGCACTGTTCCAGGTCATCAACCAGCGCTACCTGAAAACGTCGATCGTGATCACCACGAACCGGCCCGTCGGCGCCTGGAGCGAGATCCTCGGCGACACCACCGTCGCCGCCGCGATGCTCGACCGGCTCCTGCACCGATCCGTCGTCGTCACCCTCGACGGCGGCTCCTACCGGCTCCGCAACCACGCCGCCCAATCCAACGAGCTCCGCCGCGTGACAACGGGCACAAACTTCCGCTAACCTAACCCCGCGACCTGGGGAGCTTCGATGAGCAAGACTGGGGAATTTCGCTGAGCGCCGTCAGGGACGCTATCTGTGCCTGGATGAGCGGTTACAGATCGCGGATCTGCAGCTGGCTGGGGGCGGGGTTCGTGTGATCGCCCGGCAGTTGGGTCGTTCACCGGCGACGATCAGTCGCGAGCTGGCCCGCAACATTTCGGTCCCCGCGAGCCGACGGACGTATGCTCCGTATGCGGCGCAGAAACGAGCCGCCGAACAGGGCCTGCGACCCAAAACGTCCAAGTTCGACAACGCCGAGCTCGCGTCGGTGGTGCAGACGAAACTGTGTCTGAAGTGGAGCCCTGAGCAGATCAGCGACCACCTGGCCGTTACGTCCGCAGACCGGCAGGAGATGCGTGTGAGCCCAGAGACCATCTACCAGGCCCTATATGTGCAAGGCCGCGGGCATCTACGCGCCGATCTGCACCAACACCTGCGCACTGGGCGTGCCATCCGTCGGCCGAGGCGATCCACGACTAAAGGTCCGTCAGGGCAAGATCCCGGACATGATCCTGATCAGTGAACGGCCCGCCGAAGTGATCGACCGTGCCATTCCCGGGCACTGGGAGGGAGACCTCATCTTGGGATCGAACTGCCGCTCAGCGATCGCCACCCTGGTGGAACG
>JANYIZ010000079.1 GCA_025408445.1 Frigoribacterium sp.
GCGGCGTCCCTACGGCTTCGGGATGCTGGTGTACGACTCGGGACGACGGTCGCGGTAGAACTGCCAGTTGTCGCGCACCTGCCGGATCATGTCCATATCGAGATCGCGGATCACTATCTCTTCGTGTTCACCGCTGCCATAGCCACCGATGATGTTGCCCTGCGGGTCGACGAACTGGCTGTTGCCATAGAAGGTGACCGCAAGGTCGCCGTATTCGTTGTCTTCGCGGCCCACCCGGTTCGGTGCGGCGACGAAGTAGCCGTTCGCTCCGGCGGCCGCGGGCTGCTCGATCTCCCACAGTCGATTGGAGAGACCCGGCTTGGTGGCATTGGGGTTGAAGACGATTTGCGCTCCGTTGAGGCCGAGCTCTCGCCATCCTTCCGGAAAGTGGCGGTCGTAGCAGATGTAGACACCGATCGGTCCGACCGCCGTCTGGAAGACGGGGTACCCGAGGTTACCGGGGCGAAAGTAGAACTTCTCCCAGAATTTGTCGAGGTGAGGGATGTGGTGCTTGCGGTATTTGCCGAGGATCGTGCCGTCGGCATCCACCACAACGGCGGTGTTGTAGTAGACGCCTGGCATGTCCTCCTCGTAGATCGGGAGCACCATCACGAGGTTCAGTTCCTTGGCGAGGGCTGCGAATCGCTGCACGATCGGGCCGTCGGCGGCTTCCGCATAGGCGTAGTACTTCGCGTCTTCGGTGATGCCGAAATACGGCCCGTAGAAGAGCTCCTGGAAGCAGATAACTTGAGCACCGTCGACGGCCGCGTCACGAGCGAATTGCTCGTGCTTTGCGATCATCGACTCCTTGTCGCCGGTCCACGTGGTTTGGGTGATCGCTGCGCGTACGACAGTCAATTTGGCCTCTTTCGCCGAGCTGTGTGTCTGAAGGGCTTTGTTATTGTGCGCCGTAAACATTTCCCTTAGGTTTCTGTCAATGACGTTGGCGTAAACATAGGGCCGATTCGAATCCAGATCAATCATTGACAGCGGAGGCCTGATGTGAAGCCCATCGCTCAGGCCGTAGAAGAGCCGACGCCGCATGGCATCGCGGCCACCGTTGCCCGGCTGATCACCTCGGGCGACCTGGCGCCTGGCGACCGCCTTCCGACCGTGCGGGAACTCGCCCTCGAGCTTCGGGTGAGCCCCGCGACGGTCAGCCACGCCTGGCAGGCCCTCTCGGGCGTCGGTCTCATCGTCTCCCGCGGGCGCAGCGGCAGTTTCGTGATGGCCACGCCCCGCAAGTGGCTGCCGCCCCGATTCCAGGGTCTTGCCGGGCAACTCGAGGCGACCCGCCTTGACCTCACGAGTGGCACTCCCGACCCACAACTGCTGCCCGCACTCGGCCCAGCGCTCTCTCGCGTCGCCGAACGCGCGGGAACGGCGAGCTACCTCGACCAGCCGGTGATCCCGGAGCTCGAAGCGGTGCTCCGATCAAGCTGGCCGTATGCGGTCGAGACGATCACGGTGGTCGATGGGGCTCTCGACGCGCTCTCCCGCGCGATGGAGAGCGTCATTCACTTTGGCGATCGCGTTGTCGTTGAGGATCCGGGCTTTCCCCCAATATTCGACCTCCTCGACCACATCGGAGCCGTGCGCGTGCCGGTCGGCCTCGACGAGTACGGTATGCGTCCCGACCTGCTCGCGGAGGCGCTCACCCTGCGACCCAGCGCCATCCTGCTGCAACCACGCGCGCAGAATCCGACTGGCCGGTCGCTGACCACAGCCCGCGCGGAAGAACTGGCCAGCGTCATCCGCCGCAGTCGCCACGCAAGCGATGCCATTGTGATTGAAGACGACCACTCCGGCGAAATTGCGATTGCCAGGGACGTGAGCCTGGGGAGGTGGCTACCCGGGCAGGTGCTGCACATCCGCAGCTTCTCCAAGTCGCACGGACCGGACCTGCGGATCGCAGCGCTCGGTGGGCCAACCGACCTCATTGAACGGCTTGTTGCCCGGCGTATCCTCGGCCCGGGCTGGACCTCGCGCATGCTGCAGCGGATCCTGTATTACCTGCTCATCGATTCGACCTCGATCTCTGCGGTAAACGACGCCAGGCGCATCTACCGCTCCCGGCAGCAACGACTGTCGGGGGCGCTGGCCGCCCACGGGGTGATGCTGCCGCCCTCCGATGGCATCAACACCTGGGTCGAGGTGGCGGACGAGCGGTCTGCCATCGTGCAGTTGGCAGCGGCGGGCATCCGGGTAGCGGCAGGGACGCCTTTCGAGGCGAGTATCAGCGGCAACTTCGTGCGGGTGACCGCCGGACTGGTGCGCAGCGACTTCGACTCGATCGCGGAGCACCTCGCCGCCGCCGCTCGCGCCTGAGACCTCGTGCGCGCAGTCGACGCGGTAGCGACGATCGGGCGCGCAGTCACCGCGGCGCGACGCGCTCCGGGACGCGAAGGAATAGCAGCGCGAGCACCCCACAGGCCAGGTAGAGGGCGGCCTGTGCGTCCAGGATCGGCAGCACACCGATGCCGTCCGCGAGGATGCCCGCCGCCACCAGTCCCTGAGGGCCGCTGCGCGATGCTGCGGCACTGTGCTGCCGTTTGTCAGCCATGCTGCAAAGCCCTTGGCCGCATGGCTCACAAACGGCAGCACGGTCGACGCGAGAGCGACGGTCGAACCCCCGCGACGGCTCTCCGTGCTGGTTCTGCGCCTATTTCCGGTGCGACCGCAGCAGCTCGGCCACGTGGATCGCGTCGCCTGACGGTGCGTCTGACTTGCGGTCCGGCCGCGCGATGAACAGGTAGAGCAGCCCGACACCCATCACGATCGCGAGGCCGATGAGCACGATCCAGTCATTCAGGAACACTCCGGATCTGCCCGGCACGGCGAGCAGCACCATGGCGAAGATCCCGTAGACGAGCGCGGCGACGTTCACCACGAACCCGGCTCTGCCGAGGCTAAACGGGCCGGCCGGGCGCCAGCCCTTGATCCGCTGTCGCAGTGACGCGAGAACCACTGCTTGGAAAGCCACATAGATGCCGAGCACTGCAAACGAGGTGATTTGGGTGAGCAGCCCGTCCGGCCCGACAAAGATGATCAGGCACAGGATTACCGGGATGCTGCAGGCCACGATGAGCGCATTAGTTGGCACTTTGGTGTGGGGAGAAACCCGTGCGAGCCAGGTATGGCCGGGGATCATGCCGTCTCTGGCAAACGAGAACAACAGCCGGCTTGCCGCCGCCTGGAGGCTGAGCACACAGGACAGGAACGCGGTGAGGGCGACCACCAGGAAGATCTTGGCTCCGACATCGCCGAGCGAGGCCTGCAGAATTGCCGGGATCGGATCGGCGTCCTTACCGCTCACAATCGCCGCGAGGTTCGGCGCTGCCATGACATATCCGCCAAAGGCAAACAGGGAAGATACCCCGCCGACCAGGATCGTGAGGATCATCGCCTTGGGGATGCGCCTGGCCGGATCCGCGACCTCTTCCGCGACGTCGCCGCAGGCTTCGAATCCGTAGAAGAGAAACAGTCCGGCCAGGGCCGCGCCGAGGAAGGCGGCCGCATAGGATCCCTTGCCTTCGACTCCCATCGAATCGAAGAAGACGCTGAATTCATGGTGCCGCTGGAAGATCAGCAGATACAGTCCGACCGCGATAACCCCGATAAGTTCCGCAGCGAGGCCGATGCGGGCGACCCGACCGAGCGTCTTCGTGCCGGTGAAGTTGAGCCCGAGTGCCACGACCAGGAACAGCACGGTCAGCCCGAGGGTCACCGTTTTGGTGATCGGCAGACCGACCAGGCTCGCGAGGAATCCGCTGCCGAACTCTGCGACGGCGGTGATGGTGACGATCATCGCCCAGATGTAGACCCAGGCCGACATCCACGCGTAGCGACGGCCCCAGAGCCGACGAGTCCAGGGATAGATGCCACCGTGGATCGGGTACTGCGACACCACCTCCCCGAATACCAGGGCGACGAGCATCTGCCCACCACCCACGATCAGGAGCCAGAAGATCGACGGTGGGCCGCCAGTGGAGACGGCGAGCGCGAACAGCGAGTAGACGCCGACGAGCGGGGAGAGGTAGGTGAAGCCGAGGGCGAAGTTGGCCCACAACGTCATCGACCGGTTGAAGGAGTCTTCGTAGCCCAGAACCGCCAGGTGCTCGCTGTCGGCGAGTTCGGGGGTTGGGGAGGAATCAACGGGCATTAGTACCTTTCGGGCATATCTGTCTGCCGTCGTGATCAGCGTTGACCACGAGTGCCTCAATGAGTGAGATAAACAATAGGTGAGATCAATCTAATCGGCAGGCGGGCGCGCCACGCTGCCGAGAAGGCGTGGCTCGCGTGAAAGCCCGAAGACTAGAGTTGGACAACGACCCCTGTGCCGGATGTGGTGCGGTGCGTTCTTCCCGGATATGGGGAGACAGGTCTCCGTCGGCCATAAGCGCCCGACGCGATATCTGACCGCATTCACCCGGAGGCCACGTCGTGCCCGTTCATTCCCGCATCCTCGCCCTCGGCGTCGCAAGCTTGTTCGCTCTCACCGCGTGCGCCACGGCATCCGCCGCGCCACCATCCTCCCCGAGTGCCTCCGCCCCCGCCTCCCGTACCATCGACAATTGCGGCACCACCGTCGACTTCACCGGCGCCGCTCCGAAGCGGGTGGTAACAATCAAGTCGACCTCCACGGAGATGCTTCTCGCGCTTGGCCTCGGCAACCGCATTGTCGGCACCGCCTTCCAGGACGGCCCGGTGCCGTCGGTCTGGAAGGCGCAGGCCGCCAAGCTCACCTCTTTGTCGAACTTCGTGCCGTCGCAGGAAGTGGTGCTCGCCACGGAGCCCAACCTCGTCTACGGCGGCTGGGAATCCAACTTTTCGGCCGACGGTGCGGGCACCCGTGGCGAACTCGCCACCCTCGGGGTCTCCAGCTACGTCTCGCCGGCTGCCTGCAAAGAGGCCGGCTACCAGCCGACCAGGTTGCGTTTCAGCGATATCTTCTCCGAGATCGACCAGGTTGCCGCGATCTTCCGGGTGAGCGACGCGAAGCTGCTCGCCAGCCAAAAAGCCGAGCTCGCCTCGATCACCGCAGACACTCGCGGACGCACCGCCCTCTGGTACTCCTCCGGTGACGACTCCCCCTATGTGGGCGCCGGCATCGGTGCGCCCCAGCTCGTACTCGACACCATCGGCCTGAAGAATGTAGCCGGGTCGGTGAAAGATACGTGGACATCCTTCAACTGGGAGTCAGTGGTCGAGGCCGACCCCGATGTGATCGTGCTCGTGGATGCCACCTGGAACACGGCGGCGAAAAAGATCCAGTCGCTCGAAACCAACCCGGTCACCGCAAACCTGTCCGCGGTGAAAAACCATCGCTATCTCACCGTGCCGTTCGCCGCAAGCGAGGCCGGCGTGCGTACGGTGTCGGCGGCGAAGGACCTTGCAGGCCAGCTCGCGAAGCTCGACCTCAAGTAGCGCCGTGAGCCGCGCGACCCGATCCATCCTGCTTGGGGTGGCCCTCGCCGCGCTCCTGCTGGTCTCCGTGACCTTCGCTATCACGATCGGTCCGGCAAACATCACTCCGGTGGATGTCTGGGGCTCGGTGTTGCATCATCTCGGACTCGGTCACAGCCCGCTGAGCCTGCTGCGCGATGGAATCGTCTGGCAGTTGCGGTTGCCTCGCGTGCTCACCGCCGCTGCGGTCGGCGCGGGGCTCGCGCTAAGCGGCGCCGTGATGCAAGCGCTGACGCGCAATCCGCTCGCCGATCCCTATCTGCTCGGGCTGTCATCCGGTGCGTCTCTCGGCGCGGTCGCGGTGCTCCTTCTCGGCGTGGCGATCCTGCTTCCGCTCGCCGCATTTCTCGGCGCGCTGCTCGCGCTCGGACTCACCCTGTTACTCGCCTCGTCGCTGGGGAGAATCACGCCGTCGCGCACGGTACTCGCGGGGATCGCAGTGTCGTCGCTCGCTGCCGCCGTCACCAGCCTGGTGATCTTTTGGACGGTCACCGGCGACTCCTACCGTGAGATCCTCGGCTGGCTGCTCGGGTCGCTGGCCGGGGCACGGTGGCCGGCGGTCGGCATCGGTTTCGCCGCCATCCTGATCGCCGGACTTCCCATTATGCTGAGCGGCCGCATTCTCGATGCCTTCGCGTTCGGCGATACCGCAGCGGCCTCCCTCGGTATCAATGTGCCGGGAGCGCGCTGGACCATGCTGGCAGCGACCGCGCTGCTTACGGGCGCGATGGTGTCGGTGAGCGGATCCATCGGCTTCGTCGGATTGATCCTGCCGCATGCGGTACGGCTGCTCGTCGGGCCGAGGCATCGACCCCTCCTGCCGCTCTCCGCTATTGTCGGCGCCATCTTTCTGATCTGGGCGGACACCGCGGCGCGATCACTGTTCGACCCCCGCGAGCTTCCGGTCGGCATCGTCACCGCCATCATCGGCGCGCCGGTGTTCGCCCTGCTGCTCACCCGCCGCCGGAGTGCGACATGAGCGAAGCGGATGCCGCGGCGGCCGGTCTCGACGCCCGCCGCATCGACCTGCGCATCGACGGCAGGCTCATCGTCGACGGCGTGGACTGCACGGTCGCCGCAGGCACCTTCTCGGCCCTCATCGGCCCGAACGGCGCGGGTAAGTCGACGCTGCTTCGCGTGCTCGCCGCCGTGGACCGACCGGAGGCCGGCACCGTGCACTTCGGACCGGATGACCTCTTCGCGCTTGGCCGGCGACAACGGGCGCGCCTTGTCGGGTTCGTTGAACAGGATTCCGGTACCGAGCTCTCGCTGTCGGTGCGCGAGGTAGTGGCCCTCGGACGCATCCCGCACCAGGGATTCTTCGGCGATGCGACTGCTGAGGACCACGGGGTGATCGAGTCGGCCCTCGACGCCGCCGACGTACGTGCGCTCGCGGAGCGCGATGTCACGACGCTCTCGGGTGGAGAACGCCAGCGGGTACTGCTCGCCCGCGCGCTCGCCCAGCAGCCGACGTTGCTCGTGCTCGACGAGCCGAGCAATCACCTGGACATCGCGGCGCAGCTCGCCGTGCTCGGGCTTCTGCGATCGTTAGCATCCAGCGGGGTCACGGTGCTGGCCGCACTGCACGATCTGAACCTCGCGAGCGCCTACTGCGATCACGTGATCGTGCTGCGCGATGGTGTCGTTTTCGCCGCGGGGCCGACCGCGGAGATCATAACTCCCCGGCTGGTGCGAGCGGTCTATGGCGTGCGGGCGACCGTGCTCGAGCATCCGCAGACCGGCCGACCGATGGTGGCGTTCGGCCCGCTCGACTAACCCGGTGCGGAATATTTCCGATGGCGGCGCCCTCGCCGAGGCAGACGCTCAGTCGTCGAGCCGCAAACGACTCCGCATTCCCGACCAGACGGACGAAGGAAACAGGGTTGACCGCAGGCGGTATGGGCGATCGGCGGCCGCTCGAAGGTCGACGATGATCTGGCGCGTGTCGGCAGCGAGCGATACCGAGCTGGTGATGAGCAATCCCCGGCGCGCCGAGCCGACGGCGCTTCCGTAGCTCTCGCGTTCCACTGCCGCCCTCAGACGATCGATCGAGCCGCGTTCCGCACCGCCGATAGCCCCAACTATCAGGTGTGCTGCATCCCTCGGAGTCGCGGTGTCGGGCACTTCGATGCCCAGGTCCGCCGCGGTGTCAAGCACCTCCCGCCAAGCCATTAGCGCGGTCGCTTCTCCCCGGGCGACTGCCCGAAGCCGCCGACGACGCAGGAGGACACGGATCACCGCAGGGGCTAACGCGAGCATGGCCGCCACGAGAAGGGCGACGACCAGCCAAATCCAGTTGCTGGCCGAGGTGGCACGGCCAGCACCGGCAGCATCCGACGTCGTCAGCTCCGGAGCACGCGACGGCGGCGAGGCCGAAGGCCGGGCAGTCGTGCTGCTCGACGGCAAAGGTGCGGCGGTATTGACCGGCGTCGGCACATCCGGGGACGCCGCGTCCGCATACGCCGGCACAGTACCGCGGCCGACGGTGGGCTCGAAACGCGTCCAGCCGATGCCTTCGAAGTACAGTTCCGGCCAGGCGTGCAGGTCGTGCGAGGTGACGGTGAATGCTGTGCGACCGTCGATTTGCTCGGGCAGCTGGATGCCAGGAAGGAAGCCGACGGCGACGCGCGACGGGATACCGAGACTGCGTGCCATTACCGCCATGGCCGATGCGAAGTGGATGCAGTATCCCGCCTTCGCCGCAAGAAACGCGGCAATCACCGTCATGCCGGTGCCGTCGTAGCCCTTGTCCACTGGCGCAGTCTCGGAGTACTGGAAGCTCCCGTTGCGGAAGAATCCCTGGAGCAGAAGAGCCTTCTCGTAATTGCTTGTGGCCCCACCGGCAACCCGTGTGGCGGTCTGGGAGATGATCTTCGGCATGGCCGGCGGAAGGGCGAGGAAGCGGTCGAAGCCGGTCGGCACTGTCGTGCCCGCACTCGTCAGCTGGGCCGGTGTCGGCTGGATGATGAGGCTCGTCGCCCGGTAGGTCTCATTACTCGCATCGCGGTTGGGACTCTTCACGGCGAGGCCATCGGAGTCCCAGTACCAGTCGCCCTCGAGACCACCGACGCGCGACGTCGGGTAAGGCAGTGGGAGCCACGGACTCGTGAGCCCGTCGACAGTCACGAAGATCTGGTCTTCCTTAGTGGCTACTTCGGCCGAGAGTCCGGGCGGTGCCCCGATCGCAGCCGGGGTGTTGGCAGAGCGCTGCCGAAAGGTATCCGGCGCCCAGTTGGACCCGCTGAAGTTTTGCAGGCTCAGAAGTCGCAGATACTGGGATGTGCCGGAATCGCTGCTGTAGCCGAGCACGGTGTGCTCCACGTCCTGCCGCAGGTTCTGCCCGAGGGAGAGCACCGGGTTCACTCCGGAGCTGAAGCCGGTGCCGTTCGTGTTCTGCGCGGGTCTCACCTCGGGAAGCAACAGCGGTGCGACGAGCGTGCCGACCAGCACCATCGCCGAGAGCGCGAGAGTGATCCCGGTTCGTCGCCCGGATGCATTAGCGCGCAGGAGAAGCAGGTAACAAAGCGCAGCGAGCACAAACACGATCGGATCGGTGAAGTCGATTGAAATGACGCTCGGAACCGCGAGCAACACCAGCAAGGGGATACCCGCGAGCGCGGGCGAGCGCAGCGTATTCACCAGCAGGTCGGCGAGCAGGGAGAGGGCGCCGACTCCCAGGCAGAGCAGGAACATGATGGGAGTGATCGCCGTCGCTGGCAGGGACTGCCGCGCGATAGAAAAGTTGGCAGCCTCGACGAGCTGCTGGAAAGCATCCCAGGATTGGGTGGTTGGGATCAGGCCGAACACCGCGGTCGAAGGCACGAAGATCACGGTGACCGCGAGCACCAACACGATCGCCGACACCACCGGTGGGAGCAGCCGACGAAAGGCGATCGCTCCGACAGCGTCGAAGCGCACCGGCACGATCCGCCGAACAATTGCCGCGCTGCCGAGAAGCAGTGTGCTGAGGAAGGCCAGCTCGAACCACCACGCCACGCCGTCGAGGATCACGTGGAGGCCTGCGAGCGTCACCAGCAGGGCCAGCAACAGGGCGCCGGTTGTACGCAACTCGGATGGGCGGCCTGTTCGACTGGGCGCTGTGCGGGTCTGGGGGCGCCCGAACTCGGACGCCGGTCGCGTTGCGAGGTCAGGAAGGGTCATCCGCGACTTCCCCATCGACGGAGGCTCCGGTGCGGGAGGTGGTGTGCGCCCGACCGGACAGCATCGCTCCGAGCGCAAGCCAGGCACGCTCGATGGAATCGTTGCTCTGCACTGTCACGCAGACCCAGCCAGCCTGAGTGAGCGTACCCGCGAGCGCGAGCTGCTGCGGAGCGACGAGAAAAGCCACCGCAAGATCGAAGGCATGGCGCTGGGCATTCAAGCGTTCGACTGTTGCGGCGTCAGGATCCGAGAGGATTGCGAAAATCGAACCCTGCGACCGATCGGGGCGCTGTATCCCGCGCAGCAGCGAGAGTTCCTCCGCGGGTTGGCTGCTGAGAATCACGGACGCGAGGCTCTCGAGAAACTCCTCCGGATGGTCGAGCGACGCCAGTTGGGACGGTGCGGTTTCAATCACCTGGGTGAGAAATCCGGTGCGAGCGAGATGAACCCCGAGCGATGCGGTGAACGTCACCGCCCATTCGAACGCCTCGCTCAGTGGCGCATTCGTGTCACCGGGTCGAGCGACGTCATGATAGCGCGAGAGACGGGTGTCGAGCAGGATGCGAGCTTCGGCGTGGCTGCGCTGCTCCTCCTGCCGCACCATCAGCTGTCCGGCATGGGCCGAGGCGCGCCAGTGCACCCGCCGCAGCGCGTCACCGCGACGGTATTCGCGCGTCATCAAATCATCTTCGCCGCCGAGCGCCCGGCGCTGAAGCATTCGTGTGGTGCCCTCGTCCGCCGACATCGAGACGATGCCGTCTGCGAGCGACACCAGGGCCGGGGTCACGGTGAGCGGCTCGCTGTTCCCGGCGACGAGGGCCCCGTCGGCGAGCGCGAACGGGTCGGAGAAGTCCACCAGCATCGGCCCGACGTCGAACACCCCTCGTGCCGGCGGGATCAACTCATAACGCATGAGTGCGCTCGAGGCGCGGCTGTCGGAGCGAGGACCCCGGGGAAGGAAAGCCGGAAGTCGTGCCGCTTCCGAGGCGAAGGGATACCACGACCAGAGGTCGCGCCAGTTGGCTTCCGCGGTGCTCGTGGAGGAGAGATTACCCACTCGCACTTCGACCATCGTCGGATGACCGGCGCTCACCACCGCCGGAGAGAATGAGTGCTGCACCGACAGCCGTATGCGTCGCAGCCGCACGAAAGCGAGCGCGAGGAGGGGGAGAAGCACAAGGAACGAGCCAAGATAGAGCAGTTCGCGACGACCCAGCCAATATGACGCGGGGATGACGACGGCCCCGCTGACCAAGAGCACCCATCCGCGCCGGGTAAGTCGCGCGATGCGGCGTCCCCTTACCGAGGTGCGGGATGTTCCGGCGGCCGTCGCGAGTGCTTTCGCTGCAGCCCGTGAGGCGACGGTGGATCGCACCTTCGGACGAGCCGGCCGAGCCTCCCGGGCAGGCATCTCGTCGGTCAGGCCGGTCCCACGGCACCGAGAGGCACCGGGGTGGACGCGACGATGCGCGCGATGATGTCGGCTACGGCGCCGGTGGCAAAGGGATTGCCGTTGCCCGCTACCCGGTTGGTGGGAATGAGTCGATGGCCAAGGAGGGGAATGGCGAGGGCGTCAATATCGTCCGGAAGCACGAATTCGCGACCGTCGAGTGCCGCTCGTGCCTTCGCTGCCCGCACCAACTGCAGAGTCGCGCGTGGGCTTGCGCCGAGGCGCAGGTCTCGGTCACGACGCGTGGCCTGCGAAATGCTAACCGCGTACTGCTCCACAGCCCAGGACACGAATACGCTTCGCACCGTCGCGATCATTGCGATGAGCTGCACCGTGGACACCACCGGCTGCAGATCGGCGAGCGGGCTCGATGATTCACGCGTGCGCAGCATCGCGAGCTCAGCTGCTTCGTCGGGGTATCCCATCGAGATGCGCGCCATGAACCGGTCGCGCTGAGCCTCGGGAAGCGGGTAGGTCCCCTCCATCTCAAACGGGTTTTGAGTGGCGATAACGGTGAAGGGTGACGCCAGGATACTCGTCGATCCGTCGACCGTCACCTGTCCCTCCTCCATGCTCTCCAGCAGCGCGGACTGCGTCTTCGGGCTGGCGCGGTTGATCTCGTCGCCGATCACGATGTTCGCGAAGATCGGTCCCGGTTTGAATTCGAACTCGCGCTCCACCTGGTTGTAGATCGATACACCGGTGATATCGGAGGGAAGCAGGTCCGGTGTGAACTGAATGCGGTTGACAGTGCAATCGACAGACTTCGCCAGTGCTCGAGCGAGCATCGTCTTGCCGACCCCCGGCACGTCTTCGATGAGCAGGTGACCCTCGGCCAGAAGCACAGTGAGCGCCATTTGCACGACAGAGCGTTTGCCATCAATAACCGTCTCGATGCTGCATACGATTTCGTTGGAGAGCCGGTAGAAATCATCGACAGGCATCGCGCGTTCTGCGTCACTTTTCATAAGTCCCACCTGCTGTTCGACATATCTTTCGCGAGTCTGCCAGAGCGCGGATGCCAATCAGTCTGAATGTAGCGAATACTCAGACAGCATCGATCCGGCATTCAGATGCCCGGTCACGTCCGGTTGGTCAGCCTTGGGTCGGTTAGCGTTGGCTACGTGAAAATTTCCGTACTCTCTGGCGGAGTTGGTGGCGCACGTTTTCTTCGCGGACTGCGTCACCACCTTCGCGAAGCCCGGCCCGATGGAGTGGGGGGCACCACCGCGGAGATCACCGCAGTGGTCAACACCGGGGATGACATGTGGCTGAGTAGCCTTCGCGTCGCGCCCGATCTCGACTCGATCATGTACACCCTCGCGGGGGCGAATGACGAAGTGCGCGGGTGGGGTCGCGTTGGCGAGACCGAACGGGTGAGTGCCGAATTGACTGCTTACGGCGTCGGTTGGCCATGGTTCACTCTCGGCGATCTCGATCTGGGTACTCACATCGCCCGCAGCCACTTCCTGCGGTCCGGACTGACCCTGACGGAGGCGACCGCTCGAATCACCGCCCGATGGGATCTGGGAGTAACGCTCCTGCCGATGACCGACGATGAAGTGGAGACTCAGGTGATCACCGACGAGGGCAGCATGCACTTTCAGGAGTGGTGGACCCGGCACCGGGCCGCCCTTCCAGCTCGACGTTTCGTGCAACAGAATGTGACTACCGCGAACCCTGCCCCCGGCGTGCTCGACGCGATCGGCGGGGCCGACATTATTGTGATCGCTCCGTCGAATCCGGTGGTGTCGATCGGCACGATCGTCGGAATCCCGGGAATACGGGCGGCACTGGTCGAAGCATCCGCCCCCATCGTCGGGGTCTCGCCGATCATCAAGGGAGCTGTCGTGCGCGGGATGGCGGATGCCTGTCTCACCGCAATCGGCGTCGCCACCTCCGCCGAGGCGGTCGCGCTTCACTACGGTAGCCGCAGTGCGGGAGGGCTCCTCGATGCCTGGCTCGTGGATGAGACGGATGCCGACTCTGTCGCCGCTCTCGAACCGGCCGGCATCGCCGCCCTTGCGGTGCCGCTCTGGATGCGCGATGTGGAATCGAGCGCTCGTCTCGCCGCCGACACTCTCCGCGCCGCCGACCCGCTCTGGGCCGCGGAGGGCGTCTAGGCTTGCTCGGCCGCCAACCGCGTCGTTCGCTCCCCCAGCCGTCCGTCGAGGCGCAATAACCCGCTCGCCGAGTCGACATCGTTGCGCAAGCCGGACAGAGCAGATACTTCCAGCGGCATATATCCTTCCGCCCGATGAGCAGAGCTCGATCCGACGCCGAATCGTGGGGAGTGGACCGACCCGCTCGACGCCGTGATCAAAACGGTTCCGTCGCCAGCGGCATCCGATACCATGGCAAGCGGATAGGACCGCGCCGCGGCGAGCGCCGCCTCGAGTTCGGCCGGGGTGAGCGCGGGCAGATCGCCGAGAAGCACGGCGATTCCGCGCCAGGGCTCCCCCAGCTCGGTAGCCGTCGCCACTCCGAGATCGATGGCCGAAGCGAGCCCAGCGGTCTCCTGCACGATTACAAAGGCACCCAGATCGTCAAAGATTGCGGAGGCCTCGGCTGTCGTGACCACGAGGACTCCCGCCACTGACTCGGCCGCCATTGCCGCCGCGACGGTGTCCGCGGCCATGGCGAGCGCGAGCGCCGAATGATCACCGGATCCGAAACGGGACTTCGCCTGCGCGGTGCCTTTCACCGGCACCACCACGATCCACTCGGTCGTCGCCGGCACAGACTGCTCGGATACTCGAGCACCCGTCCGGCGGATGCCCGTGGTGGTCGGGCGTCGACCACCCGCAGGCCCCGGTGCGCTAGTCACGAGATGCCTTCCCCGCCGCGAATCCCAGGTTCCATGCCTCATCCGTGCCGAGTCGGAACATGTCTTTGGCGGCCGGTCGGATCAGCGATTTTGCGCCATCGGCATCCGCCGCGAGAAGGTGCGCGAGACCGCGCACCACCGCCACCGGAAGGCCGTCACTCTTGCGTTTCACCAGGTCTGTGGCAGCGGCGATCTCGTCGCCGGTGGCCGGCACCGTTACGTCGAGACGGCGTCCCTGCGTGTCGGCCGACCCGCGCAGGTCATCAAGTACGCGCACACCACTCGCCCCGATGGCGACATCCGTCTGGCCCTCCCGCCAGGCGCGGCCGAGGGTATCGGTGATGATCACACCGAGGCGTAGGCCGAAGCGCGCCTCGAGCGCTTTTCGCAGGCGAAGGGCCGAGGCATCCGGATTCTCCGGCAGCAATAGCACTGTTCCCCGCGGCGTATTCGACGCATCGACGCCCGCCGCCGCCGCGACAATCCCGAGACGATTCTCCACGATTCGAGTAACGCCACCGGGGTATGTTCGCGTCGCGACGACTCGCACGGTCTCGTCCGTGATGGCCTGCTCACGGTCGGCGGCCTTCACGAAGCGACCCTCCGCCTTCGACACGATCTTCGAGGTGATCGCAAGGATATCGCCGTCTTCCAGCGCCCCCGCCAGCGCGCCGATGATGGCCGCGAGATCATCCCCCGCCACGATCTCCGGAATTCCCTCGATGGCCCACACCGTCAGCACTACCGCACCAGTTTCGGCAGAACGTCGCGCGCGAACACATCGATCCATTCGCGCTGGTTTCGCCCGACATTGTGCAGGTAGATTCGGTCGAATCCGAGGTCGAGGAAGGACTGGATGTTGGCACGGTGAGCGTCCGGATCCTCCGACACCAGCATCCGTCCCTCGAAGTCCCCCGGTCGTACCAGCCTGGCGAGCTGTTCAAATTCGAAGGGTGAACGGATGTCGGATCGCGGAAACCGCATGCCCCCGTTTGGCCACTCCGTCATCGCATTCGCCATCGCCGCCTCGTACGTCGGTGCCCAGCTGAAGTGCAGGCGGAGCACCTTGGTGCCGCCGGCGCTGCCCGCCTCGCGTGCTCCCTCGTCGAACCGGGTGAACAGCCCGGCGATCTTCTCGACGGGCGCTCCGTCGATGATGATTCCGTCCACCGTGCGCCCGGCGCGTTTTGCCGTGACCGGACCGGATGTCGCCACCAGGATCTCGGGCGCGGTCTCGGGCATCGTCCACAGCCGGGTCGACTCCAGGGTGAAGTGTGGGCCGCTGTGCTTGGTGTCACGGCCGGCCACCGACGCGGTGAACAGCTTCTTGATGATTTCGATCGCCTCGAACATGCGGTTGATCCGCTCGGCGGTCTCGGGCCAGTAGGCACCGGTCACATGCTCGTCGATCGCCTCGCCTGAACCGACGCCGAGCCAG
>JANYIZ010000080.1 GCA_025408445.1 Frigoribacterium sp.
TTCCTCGATCTCGCCCGCGTGAAGCCGAACACGCTCGGCAATACGCGCATGATCAAGCGAATCTAGGGTCTACCCCCGAACGAGGGTCGTTGCGTAGTCTTTACCCAGCGTTCGCTCTTACGCCCTCTTACGGTCACCCGAGGATTGTTGCCTGGTTGTCGAGTGCGCTGATCACGCAGCTGTGTTCACTCGGGGAGGGCAATGATGACCGCACACCTAAGGTTCATGCGACGGATCGGGATCGGATTCCTGGCGGTGACCGCTCTCGCCGCGGCTCCGCTTGCAGCCGTCCCGAGCCAGGCAAACACCGCCGGCACCGGTGTCGTGATCAACGACGTCTACCTCAGCGGGGGCAGCAGCGGAGCGGCCTACGCCAACAAGTTCATCGAGCTCTACAACCCGGGCGCCTCCGCCGTGAGCCTGGCCGGGTGGTCGCTGCAGTACCGCCCCGCCACCAGTAGCGGCGCAGCATCCGGTGTCGTCGCCCTGTCGGGCTCCGTCGCACCGGCAGGCTACTTCCTGGTGCAGGGCGGAAGCAACGGTGACAATGGCGCGCCGCTTCCGACCCCGAATGTGGTGGGCACGCTCAATCCGAGCGGCTCGGCCGGCACGATCATCCTCTCCGATTCCGCCTCGGCCCTCACGCTGCCGACCGGTTCGATTACCGGCAATCCGGCCGTCGTCGACCTGCTCGGCTATGGCACCTCCAATACCTTCGAGACGGCGGATGCCACGGCTCCGGCCGGCAACACCGACGTGAAGTCACTCGGGCGCACGGCGTTTGCCGACACCGACAGTAACGTCGGCGACTTCTCCCTCTCGGGCACCATCACGCCGAAGGCCGCCGGCCCGGCCGATCCGGGCGGCCCCATTGATCCTGCGGTGCCCCTGTCGATCGCCGAGATCCAGGGCAGTACGGACATCAGCCCGCAGGTCGGCAAGACCGTCGAGACCACCGGAATCGTCACCGCCGCCTATCCCTCTGGCGGATTCAATGGCTTCTACCTGCAGACCGCCGGCACCGGAGGAGCACTCAACCTCGGCACCCACACCGCGTCCGATGGTATCTTCGTCTACTCTCCGAGCACCGTCGCAAGCGTGGCGATCGGCGACTACGTGAAGGTTACCGGGGCGGTGAGCGAGTTCAGCCACTTCACCGAGCTCACCGTGGCATCCACTGCCGGACTCACCGAACTCGATAAGGCGGGAGTTGTCGCACCGGTGCCGGCCACCGTCGGCTTCCCGGCGACGGATGCCCAGCGCGAGTCGCTCGAAGGAATGCTCGTGGCGCCCCAGGGCGCGTACACGGTGACCGACAACTACTCCACGAACCAGTACGGCGAGATCGAGCTGGCCCACGATACGAGTCCGCTGCTGCAGCCCACCGCGGTCGCACCGGTCGGATCGCCCGGCTACCAGGCTGTGATCGACAAGAACGCGGCCATCCGGGTAACTCTCGATGATGGGGCGAGCACCAACTTTCTCTCCGCGGCCAACACCGCGAAGCCGCTACCTTGGCTGAGCCTGGCCGCGCCGCTGCGTATCGGGACATCGGTCACCTTCACGCGACCGGTGATCCTCGAGTTCCGCAACAGCCTCTGGAAGCTGCAGCCGACCACCGAGCTCACCCCAGCCGATGCGACGACCGTGCAGCCCGCCACCTTTGCGAACACCCGCACGACCGCGCCGATGAAGGTCGGCGGCACTCTGAAGGTGGCCACCTTCAATGTGCTCAACTACTTCCCCACGACGGGGGAGCAGCGCACCGGCTGCACCTACCACGTCGACCGCGAGGGCGTGCCCACCACCGTGAATAACAGCAGCGATCCCGGCTGCGGTGTGCGCGGTGCGGCCAACGAGGCGAGCTTCCAGCGCCAGCAGGCCAAGATCGTCACGGCTATCGGTACGCTCGGTGCCGACGTCGTGTCGCTCGAAGAGATCGAAAACTCGGCGAAGTTCGGCCAGAATCGGGATGCCGCGGTCGCGACGCTCGTTGCGGCCCTGAATGCGCAGGGCCGGGCCTGGGACTACGTGCGTTCCCCGGCAGCGGTGCCCGTTGCTGCCGATGAGGACGTCATCCGAACCGCCTTCATCTACCGCACCGCCACTGTCGCACCGGTTGGGGCATCCACGATCCTGATCGGCTCGCCGGCTTTCACCAACGCCCGCGAGCCGTTGTCGCAGGCGTTCCAGCCGGTCCGCGGCAAAAAAGGCTCAACCTTCCTGGTCATTGCGAACCACTTCAAATCGAAGAGCCCTGGTGCCGCCACCGGCGACAATGTGGACGCCGGCCAGGGTGCCTACAACGGCGACCGCACCCGGCAGGCTCGGGCGCTGCTGACCTTCGCCGACCGGCAGAAGGCGGTCGCGAAGACCGACAAGGTGCTGCTCGTCGGCGACTTCAACTCCTACGAGCAGGAAGATCCGATCCTCGCGATCGCCGCCGCCGGTTATATCGACCAAATTGCGGAGACGGGCAAACAGACCTATGCCTTCGACGGTATGGTCGGCTCACTTGACCACGTCTTCGCCTCGACCGCGGCCAATCACGCCGTGTCGGGGCGGATGTCTGGAACGTCAACTCCGTCGAGTCGGTGGGCCTCGAGTACAGCCGGTTCAATGCCAACGTGACGAACCTCTATGAGGTCAGTCCGTTTCGGTCGAGCGACCACGACCCGGTCATCCTCGGTCTCGATCTGCCGACCAAGGGCGGCGGCGGCCGTCAGGGTGGTGGCTGCGGTCATTCCTTCTTCTAAGGAGGCTCGATTTCACAATTCGGGGCTATCAGGATGCTGCGAGCCGAGCACACACCCCCGCAAATGCCGGGCAAACGACTGTGCGCTGGCTACCCTTAGGCCATGTCGACGTTTCGCACTCCTGTCGGCCCCCAGCCACCGAAGGTGTACTGGCGCCGCCGCCTGATCCTCGGTGTCGGTGCGCTTGCGGTGATCGTGATCATTGTCCTGATTATCGGGCGCCTGGGGTCGGGAAGTCCGAGCCCGGCAGCTACGACGAAGCCCGGCGTGTCGCCGTCCGTGACGCCGAGTGCTGCGGCATCCGCATCCGCTCCGGCCACCGTTACCGCTTGCGTGCCGGCGAAGATCAAGTTGCTCGCCGTGGCCAACAAGTCGACCTACGCGGCGACCGAACAGCCGCAGGTCAGCATGTCGATCACGAACTCGGGTTCCGTCGACTGCACGATCAACCTCGGGTCGACCCAGCAGGAATACATCATCACCAGTGGTTCTGAGACAATTTGGGACTCGAAAGACTGCCAAACGGCTCCGGTCGACACCCCGGTCACCTTGAAACCGGGCGTCGCGCTCCCCGTGCCGACGACCGCACTCGCCTGGGACCGCACCCGCTCCTCCAAGACCACCTGTGATGCCAGCCGACCGCCGGTGACCGCCGGGGGTGCGAGCTATCACCTCGAGGTGAAGGTCGGGGCGATCAGCTCCAAGTCCACGGTGCAGTTCCTGCTCAACTGAGTGCACCTACGCTTCCTCCGGCGCGCCGCGCCTCCGCGCCTCCGCGCCGCCGCGCCTCCTCGGCGACCATGCGCCCGATTGTCAGCCGTGCTGCCAATCGTTTGCGCGCATGGCTGACGATCGGACGCGCGGTCGAGGGCCGATGCGCAAAACGGATGATCGGGGGAACGGATTACGACGTGCCGATGCGATGGATCTCGCCCAACTTCGACCGCAATGGCAGCTTCAGAACGCGGGAACATCCGCCTGTTGGGTGGTTGCGAGAGCGAACGCCTTGCGCATTGCCTCGCGCAGCAGTCCGTGCTCGGCATCGATCACGGTCGTGTAACCCAGGCGCCGGGCCTCGGCTACACGCTGCTTCGCCTGTGACACCGCCCGGATCTCGCCGGCGAGACTGATCTCACCGACCGCCGCGAGCGAGGCAGGCAGAGCCACGTCGCTGAAAGCGCTGGCGATAGCGAGAGCGATCGCGAGATCCGCTCCCGGCTCGGTGAGCTTGATGCCGCCGACCGTCGACACGTACACGTCACACTCGCTGAGTTTGAGTGCCGCGCGGCGTTCGAGCACGGCGAGCAGCATCGCCACCCGCGAGGAGTCGACCCCGTTGGTGACCCGCCGGGGGTTGGGTGCGCTGGAGCTCACGATGAGGGCCTGCACTTCCACCGGCAGCGCTCGGCGCCCCTCGACGGCCACCGTCACGCAGGTGCCGCTCACGGCCACCTTTCCGCGCGAGAGGAACAGCCCGCTCGGATCGGCAACCTCGGCGATGCCGTCGCCGGTCATCTCAAAGCAGCCCACCTCATCCGTTGGTCCGAAGCGGTTCTTGTGGGCGCGGATGAAGCGAAGCGAGGTCTGCCGGTCGCCCTCGAACTGGCACACGACATCCACCAGGTGCTCGAGCAGGCGGGGGCCGGCGATCGAGCCGTCCTTGGTCACGTGACCGACGAGCAACACGGGCAGGTTGCGATTCTTCGACACGCGGATGAGGGTGGATGCCACCTCTCGAACCTGCGACGGACCACCGGCCAGTCCGTCGACGAGCGACGACGACACCGTCTGCACCGAGTCGACGATGAGCAGGTCGGGTTTCACCGTCTCGATCTGGCCGAGCACGGTGGCGAGGTCCACTTCCGCAGCGAGAAACAGCAGCGGCTGCAGTGCTCCGGTGCGCTCGGCCCGCAACCGCACCTGGCTCACTGATTCCTCGGCGGTCACGTAGAGCACGCGCATGCCGTTCGCGGCGGCCTTCGAGGCCACCTCGAGCAGCAGCGTCGACTTGCCGACCCCCGGCTCGCCGCTCAGCAGAATGGTGGCACCTGGCACGATTCCGCCGCCGAGCACTCGGTCGAATTCGCCGATGCCGCTCGGCCAGTGAGCCACCTCATCAGCGCTGATCGCGACGATGGACTTTGCGGTGCGTTCCTCGCTCAGGGTGACGGCGCGCAGGCCTCGGCCGAGCGGGGAGGGCGAATCCGCGGCATCCACAATCGTGCCCCAGGCCTGGCATTCGGCGCAGCGGCCGGCCCATTTCGGGGTGGTCCAACCGCACTCCGTGCAGCGGAAATTCGACTGGACTCTTGCCATGCTCGACAGCCTAAGCGAGGCCGGTGTCACCATCATTCGGCTGGTCATCGCTTGTGGACGCGACTACTCGATCGACGAGGGGGAGGAACGCGGATGCCCATACCCGGTAGCCACGATCATTGGGGTGGAAGAAGTCGATTGACACCCGGTTGAGAGCGTAAAGCGCCGCACCCTGGCGACGGGTTTTCGCGTATAACGGGGCGACCTCGAAGCCATGCTCAGAGGCGAGCTGATGCACGATTGCATTCGCGGCCCGCACGTTACGCTCGGACGACCCGAGGTAGAACGACGGCATCTCGGCGACGATTGATCCAGCCGGAAGCGAGTCGAAGACCTCCGCGAGCTCGCGAGTGAATCGATCCCGCGCAAAGGTCGGCATGTCGTTGGCTCCGACGGCGACCGTCACGATGTCGGGGGAGAGCCGCCGCAGCGGGGCAAGTTGCAGCGCAATAACCTCCCTGAGGCGAGCGCCGGAGATGCTGAGATTCACCACCCGCACCGAGCGTCCCGTGCGCTGTCGCAGGTGCTGTGCGATCAGGCCGACGTAGCTGCGGCCCGGCTGGCTCGCGCCAACGCCCTGGGCAGCGGAGTCGCCGAGGGCCACGTAAAGCAGCTCGCCGTCCTTGGCGCGCTGCTCCGTCCACCACCGGGCATTGAGATGCAGGGTGCGGGCGAGCCGGTCCGCTCCGCCGCGCTGTCGGCGCAGCACAAGGGAGCGCGCTACGACAACCAGCAGCACGAGGGCGACAACCGCCGCGCTGGTCAGGATCCTGGGCAAGGCGGTCACCTCTCGATTTTATGGTCTACGCGCTACGACCGATGTGGGCCGGGTCTGGCCGTGTACTAAGATCGACCCCGGAACCGTGTCCGAGCGGCCGAAGGTGCAACTCTCGAAAAGTTGTGTGGGTGAGAGCCCACCGTGGGTTCAAATCCCACCGGTTCCGCCAAAGAAATGCTGGTCAGAAGTGCTATTCTTAGCAATGTGCCCACATTTTGCCCACATGTGAAGTAGTCCCCGGCTCCGTGAGCCTGAATGGCCCGAAACGGGATCCGAGTTCTTAT
>JANYIZ010000081.1 GCA_025408445.1 Frigoribacterium sp.
GCTCGTGCTCGTGCTCGTGCTCGTGCTTGTGCTCCAGCTCGTGCTCGTGCTCGTGCTCCAGCTCGTGCTCCAGCTCGTGCTCGTGCTCGTGCTCGTGCTCGTGCTCGTACTCATGCTCCAGCTCGTGCTCGGGCATCCGCAAATCGACTTGGTAGTTGTTGCGACTTCGGAGGCCACTCAGGTCGCAACAACTACCAAGTCGATTGCGGGGGCCTCATCGAGCGGGGACTATTCGCGACGGGAGGGAGTATCTCCTGTGGTGTTCTTTTCTGGCTGTCGTTTCTGCGGTCGAAGACGCGCGCTCGTGCTCGCCGATTGCGTCATTTACAGTGGTGTAGCACTCTTCACCCCGAGACTGGAGCCCCAGTATGCCTGTTACCGCAACGCTTGAACTCGCCATCAGGCCCGAATCGGCGGATGTTGCCACGGCGGTGATCCACGAGGTGCTCGAAGCGACGCGTGCGTTCCCCGGTAACCAGGGGATCGAAGTGCTCGTCGATACCGAGAACCCGTTGCGGATCGTGCTGCTCGAGCGGTGGGAGTCGCTTGAGGCCGATGCCGCCTATCGCGCCTGGCGAGCCGGCGACGGCACGTCCAATCTGGGCAGCATCCTTGCCGGTCCTCCAGTGCTCGGGCTGTTCACCACCGCCTCAGGCGTATAGCAGTCACGCAGGCTGCCTTTCTCCCTAGTCTTCGGGGATGATTCTGGAACACGTCGTCCTTCCTGTTAGCGCGGGCCGCAGCGCCGAGTTCGAAGTGGCTTTCGCGGAGGCGCGGCCGCTGATCGAAGCGTCCGCGGGATTTCTCGGGCTATCGCTCACACGCGGTGTCGAACATCCCGATACGTACCCGCCGCTCGTGGAATAGACCTCCCTTGGTGCCCACCACGAGACCGGGTTTCGCCGCGGGCCGCGTCCCGTGACATCCACCGATGGGCCGCATCGTCAGCTCTCTCAGCGAGCGACGCCCGCGCTGTGGGGGGCGACTTGTTGCGAGTTCCTTCGCGCTGGCCGGGGGGTTGTCGAGGGGCACAGCGCGGTCTCTCCTGCGAGTTCGCGCGCGGTGCTGCTTGCCTCGCGCCCGGAACTCCACGCGCCCGGAACTTCGCTCGCGCCGCCGGGGAATGCGGTGGAGCCTGTGCACCTGCACGGGATGGATGACTCGAGCATCCACCTCTGCATCCCGCCGGAGCGCGCCGCCGAACTCTGAGATCGAGGCTGGGCCGAGCCGCACCAGTATGCCGACCACGGCAGCGAGATCATGGTTTACGGCCCCCGCGACCAGTTCGAGTGGGAGTTCGTGGTCGGGTTGATAGCCGAGAGTGTCGGGTGGGCGACGGAAAGAAACGCCGAGGAGTCTCACCACTAAGCCTGTGCTTTAACGCTTGTACTTTCGTTCATAAAGATATATCGTAAACACATCGCAGAAGTTCTGCGATAGCTCAGTGTAAATTTCGACGCACCGCGTTCGACTGACACGAGCACAACGAAAGGCACTGCGATTATGAACCGCAATCATTCACACCTCCCTCACGTTTCCGATCACCATCCTCACCGATTCCACCATGTGCCGGGAGGTCACGGTCACGGCTTTCCGGGCGCTGGCTTCCCCGGCGGTTTCGAGCGTGGCGCATTCCCGGGAGGCGCCGGATTCGGCGGTTTCCCCGGCGGTCCGGGCTTCGGCCCACGCGGACCGCGCCGGGCAGGCAAGGGCGACATCCGTTCCGCGATCCTGTCCCTGCTTTCCGAAGCGCCGTCGAACGGCTACGGCCTGATCAAGGCTATCGCCGAGAAGACCGGCGGAGCCTGGCGCCCGAGCCCCGGATCGGTGTATCCGACGCTGCAGCAGCTCGTCGACGAAGAGCTCATCCTCTCGAACGGAGACGGTCGTAAGACTGAATTCGATCTCACGGATACCGGCCGTACCTATGTCGCAGAGCATGCGGATGACTTCGCGAAGGCCTGGGAGGCAACCCCTGGTCGCTCCGAAGCCGGCGGCGCATTCTTCGAGAGCGTCGGAAAACTGATGGGCGTCGCCCAACAGTTCCGTCACTCGGCGACCGATACCCAGCGCGTTGCCGCGATCGCGAAGATCGACGAAGCGCGTCGAGCCCTCTACCTGATCCTCGCCGACTAGTGCACCCGACCAGTGGCCTGCCGCAATCGTGGTGGGCCACTTCGTCGTCAACGACGACTACCCTGTGAGCATGCGATTTCTGCACGCCTGGCTCCTTGCTTCCGCGACCGCGGCTGTCCTGGTCCATTCCGGCGTGCCGACCGATCCATTCTCGATCGTGCTCCTCAGCATCGCCGCCGCCGCGATTGCCGCAATCGTGGCAGTGCGTTTCGCGGTGCTCGCTATCCGACACCGCGAGTTGACCATCGGTGCTCGCGCCCGTGCACACCGGCAGGCGCTGGGCCGTAGCCCTGCGCCGCAGCATCCGCGCACCGCTGGGCGCCCGCGCCCCCGCGCCCCCGCGCAGTCGATCACGGTCACGTAGCGGTCCTACCCTCGAGCGGATGTCGCGTGACCACACGGTCACCCCATCCCTTTCGACTGCAAGGAATTCTTCGTGGATCCATTTTCATTTCCTCCCTTGGCGGCTGTTCTCGAGGCCGCGTACCGCTTCGTCGAGGGCCTCGCCGCCCTGCTCCAGCCGATCGCCGGTGTCTCGAGCGCGGCACTGGCCATCCTCGTAATCACCGCCCTGGTGCGGACACTTCTCATACCGGTCGGGGTGTCCCAGGTGCGGGCCGAGTGCACCCGTCGTCGGCTCCATCCGCAAATACTCGCGCTGCAGCGTAGGCACAGAAAGGACCCGGTCACGCTTCAGTAGAAGATGGCCGAGCTGTACCGGGCCGAGAATACGTCCCAGTTCGCCGGCATCCTTCCGGCGCTTGCCCAAGCTCCGGTGCTGTCTGTGGTCTACACCCTGTTCGTAAGAAACACCATCGACGGGCACGCGAATGCGTTGCTCGCACAGCAGCTTTTCGCCGCCCCGCTCGGCGGGTCATTCCTGCACCTTCTTGCCGGCGGGGGCGTGGGCATCCTTGTTTATCTGGCGTTGTTCTGCGAGTTGGCTGCTGTCGCCTGGATCTCACGGCGAATTGCGCTCCGCCTCCAGCTTGTCGATACGCAAGCCCCGGCCTCCGCGGCCACACTCGCCCGAGCACTCAGTTTGGCTGCCATTCGCGACGATCGTGTTCGCCGGGTTCGTGCCGCTGGCCGCAGCCCTGTACCTGGCAGCATCCGCAACCTGGACTCTCGGAGAGCGGATGCTGCTGCGCCGCTGGTACTGGCGCGGCCCTGAAAGAGCGGCGCACGTGGCGCTCATCCCCACCCGGTGACCGGGAATGCCAGAGAGCTGAACCTCAGCCGATTTTGCGCAGCAGTACAGTGAGCTGCGAGATCTCGTCAGCATCGAGGACTCCGTCGAGCCAGGCCTCCGAACGATTCGCGGCGAGTCCGGATGCCTCGAGCTCCAGAGCTCTGCCATGGGAGCTCAGTCGGAAGTTACCGGCTTCGGTGCGCGCGATCCAATCGAGCTTCTCCATCGGTTTGACGCGACGGAGAGCCTGCGACTGCGATTGGGAGAGCGCTGTGGCCAGGTCGGCGCGCGACAGTCCCTCCGCGCCAGCATCCCGGAGCAGCCCGAGTAGAGACAGGTCATTGAGCCACAATCCGACGCGTGACAGGGCCTTGTCGAGCGCCGACGTTGCCTCGGCATTGACTCGAGTGATCAGGATCAAAGCTTCAAGGGCGGGGGATGAGGAAGTCACCCTGTGATCGTACTTTCACCGGCAGCACCACCGACCGTGAAAAGTGGTCGATCACCACCGACCGCGCGCTCGTCTTCGTAGAGTTCAGCGACCAGCGGCTCTATCGGCCGGATGACGGCGGCTCGACACCAGTGTCACTCACGCCGGCCAGCCGTGGCTTTCGATTCGGCGACATCAGCATCCGTGGGTCTCAAGTCATTGCGGAGCGTGAGGCTCACACGGAGGGCGCGGTCACGCGCGACATCGTGGTGGTGCAGCTCGATGGCACCGGTGCGGATGACGAGGCCGGCATCCGCTCGCTTGCCTCTGGATCGCATTTTCTCGCTTCTCGCCCGACGGCGGCCGTCTCGCCTGGATCGGGTGGGAGTATCCCCAGATGCCGTGGGACGGCACCGAACTGCGGGTGACCGACCTGGAGAGCGGAGCGGTGACAAACCTCGCGGGATCAGTCTCGGAGAGCGTGCTGCAGCCGGAGTGGTTCGATGACGCCACCCTTACGATGATCAGCGATCGCAGCGGCTGGTGGAACCTTTATTCCGTCACCCTGCAGGGCAAAGGTGGGGTGCTTCTCCACGAGGATGCCGAGTTCGGCGGTCCGCTCTGGCAACTCGGCGCGCGCACCTACGGGGCACTCGATGAGGCGCGTATCTTCGCGGTGCGTACCGTCGGAGACGACAGCCTGGTAATTCTCGATCTAGCCGTCGGAACTTCCGCGACCATCGACCTGCCACTGACCAGCATCCGGCTCGGCCCGCAGAGCGGATGCCGGGTACTGCTCACCGGTGGCAGTTCGTCACTGGCCGGAGGGCTTCGCATCCTTGACCTCTCCGATGGGTCACTCACCGATGTGCGCCTCGATGTCGACGCCATGCCTGATCTCGCGTATGTGCCGCTCGCCGAAGCGCTCACCTAACACGGAGCACGTGACGTCCACACTTTCGTCTACCCGCCCCGAAACGACGAGTTCACGGCACCCGAGGGCGAGTCGCCACCGCCCGAGGTATCCGCGGTGTATCAGGAGAGGCCACCGCTCACCCACGTCAGCAGCCTGACAACTCCCGTGCTACTGCTGCAGGGTCTCGACGACGAAATCGTGCCGCCCGCACAGGCCGAGCTGTTTCGCGATGCGCTCGCGGCGAAGGGGCTACCCCATGTCTACCTGGCCTACGAGGGCGAGTCGCACGGATTCCGTCGTGCGGAAACGATCATCGACGCCATCGAGAGCGAGTTCTCGTTTTACGGCCAGGTGCCGGGCTTTGAGCCACCCGGCGTGCCGAGGCTCACCCTGTCGTACAGGATTCGATCAGGTGTCGCTCAGCCCCGGCTCACCGATATGGCGTGAGTGTGCGGCAGGTCGCCGAAGGCCACGTTCTGGATGATGTCGAGGGTCACAGCGTCGGTCGTAAAGGCGAGCGTGTAGGTGCGAGAGAATGGTGTGCCGATATTGTGTGCTCGGATCACCAGGCTGTTCGGGGAGACCCAGGCTCCGCTCGCCCACACGCGGGCATCGGCGGATTCCACCCACTCTCCGTGCCCGAAGGCGAGCGGCGTGCCTCTGCCCTCACTGCCCTGTCGGGCAATCGTGAGCGCCCCCGTTTCCAGAGTCACCGAACTGAATTTCGGGTCATCGAACGAAAAGTGGATGCCGGCAACCCGGTCTGCCGTCGGTGAGATGGCCGCCCCCGCGATTGTCGGCAGAGTGAGAGCCGCCAGAGCGTCCCCAAGGGAGCTGGCCAGCGGGACCTCGGCCGGTGGCAACGGCGCGTCCCCGAACGCGGGAAGCAGGTGCTCCCACACGAGGTCGAGTGCGAGCTGCGCGACCGGAAGAGCAGAGGTGAGCACGACAACGGCATCCTGCTCCGGCAGCACGATGCAGAATTGCCCGAACGCCCCATCGGCGCGGTAGCCGGAAAGTCGATTTCGCCAGAACTGGAAGCCGTAGCCCTGCCGGCCATCGAGATCGTGATCGGTGCCCGAGGTGTCGACCTGTGCCGCAGTCGCCTCGTCTATCCACCCCGCGGGAACCAGTTGTCGGCCATTCCACTCGCCGCGCTGCAGCAGGAGTTGGCCGAAGGTCGCGAGATCTTCGGTGGTGATGCTGAGCCCCCAGCCACCGGCATCGATGCCGCGCGGACAGCTTTGCCAGGAGGCGCTCGTCATTCCGAGGGGCTCGAAGAGCCGCGGGGTGAGGTAGTCGAGCAGCCGCTCGCCGGTGAGCCGCTGGACGATCGCAGACAGCAGGTAGCTCGCGCCACTGTTGTAGACGTAGTGGGTGCCCGGCGTGAACACGAGTGGCTGGGCGAGGATGGCCCGAGCCCAGTTCTCCCCGTGCGACTCGTCGGCAAGAGACACCGTGTCGGTGGCGTGCCCGGTGGTCATGGTGAGAAGGTGGCGCACGGCCAGACTGGCGAGATTCGGGGTGATCTCGGTGGGGAGGTCGTCGGGCAGCAGGTCGACGATGCGGTCGTCGAGTGCGAGACGTCCCTCGGTGATCGCCAGTCCGACAGCCATCGAGGTGAAGCTCTTACTCACCGAGAACATCAGATGGGGATGCTCCGCCGCGTACGGCTTCCACCAGCCCTCGGCGATCACCCGACCGTGCCGCACGATCATCATGCTGTGCAGGCTGTCGAGCTGGGCATCCGCCTCGCGCAGGAAGTCGAGGATGGCGGAGGACGTGATGCCCTCGGCCTCGGGCGTACCGCGGGGAAGAAACGTCATGGCACCATTCTCGCGCCGGATCCGCCGACTCAGCGTCAGCCGACCGGCGAGGCCGCTGGCCTCAGGCGAATACGGCGGGAATTGTTGGGCCCGTGGTCATCCATCTCTATCTGGCCGTTGCGCGACTTGACGAACTCGGTGAAGGTCTTGTACCCAAGGGCCGACTCGTTGAATGCCGGGTCCATTCGGCGCATCTGGTTTTTGACCTCCGAGCTCGGCATCCACTCGCTGTCACTCTTGGCAATGCCGAGTCGAAGGGCCCGCATCATCAGGTTCGTGGCCGCTTTGGGAGAAAGCTTGATGGGCGCGTCATCGTCGGGTAGCTGGGTCTTCGATTCAGCCGAGGTGGCAGGCGGGCGCTCGGCTTTCGGAGGAGAATCAGATGCGCTTTTCGCGATCTCAGGTGCTCGATCCGTCGCCACCGGCACCTCCTCGTCCACTCCGGAGTTCGCGAGCCCGGGGAGGTCGTCGTAGTCCTGAAACTCGTCACAGGCGGCGACGAGCGATCGACTGGTGGCGCCGGCGACCCCGATTCCCACGACATAGCGCCCGAGCCGCTTGCAGCGCTGGGCGAGCGCGATGTAATCGGAATCCCCGGCGACGATCACGACGTGGGTGAGGTCGTCCAGACGAAACAGGTCTTCCACCACGTCTACGGCGAGCCGGATATCGGCGCCGTTCTTCATGGCCTGCGTGGTCGGGAAGAGTTGG
>JANYIZ010000082.1 GCA_025408445.1 Frigoribacterium sp.
GTGGAGGATGGCCGGCACTCCGACAGCCCAGTCATGCACTTTACCCACGTGCAGATCGGGATAGCCAGCGTCCGCATCCATTGGAGTCTTGGTCATCGGATTGCCGCCGTCTCAGTTAGGTTCATTGTGTTTTGGTCTGTGTGCGCGTGTGGATGTTCGTCTGGGTCTCCCGTAGTTTCGAGGCGGTGCTCGCCGCTGTAGACCACCATCGATGGTCCTCGCAGGAAACCGACGACGGTCATCCCCAGCTCGGTGCCGAGCTCGACGGCAAGAGAGGATGGCGCCGACACCGCGGCGAGGAATGGGATACCAGCCATGGAGGCTTTCTGGGTGAGTTCGAAGCTTGCTCGACCGGAGACCATCAGCACGATTCCGCGCAGGGGAAGCATATTTTGGGTGAGCGCCCAGCCCACCACCTTGTCAACGGCGTTGTGCCGACCAACATCCTCGCGAAGGACGAGCATCTCGCCGGTCGCGCCGTCGAACAGAGCGGCGGCGTGCAGCCCACCGGTCTTCTCGAAAACATCCTGGCCGGCCCGCAGCCGGTCGGGGAAGGTCGCGAGCAGCTCAGCGTCGACCCGAAGCGGATCGTCGGCCACCGTGTACGCGGAGAGGGTGCGCACCGCGTCGATACTCGCCTTGCCGCACAATCCGCACGAACTCGTGGTGAAGAAGTTGCGCTCGAGACTCGGATCTGGCGCCGGAACGCCCGCGCCGAGAGTCACATCCAGCACGTTATAGGTGTTTTCCCCGCCTACCGTCGCCCCGGCGCAATAGCGGGCCGCGGCGAATTGGTCGCCACGCGAGACGACCCCTTCGGAGACCAGAAAACCCGCTGCGAGATCGAAATCATGACCGGGCGTGCGCATCGTGATCGCGAGTGCCTTTCCCCCGACCCGGATTTCCAATGGTTCCTCTACGGCGAGCACGTCTTCTCTCCGAACGGCCCCCTCCCCCACCGTTACCCGTGTGACCTGCCGTCGAACCGTTATTCTGCCCATACTCATGAGTAGCATTACCGGCGGCGGTAAACAACGACACCCCCGGCGAATCGGCAGACTCTCGGCACCCTCCCTGCGACTCGCTTCCCAGCGACCGGACCGCGAGACCTAAAGTTGGACCCATGATCTTCGACGCCATCGTGCTCGCCGGGGGGCGAGCATCCCGTCTCGACGGCGCGTCGAAGGCCGAACTCGTAGTCGGGGGGCGATCGTTACTGGCCCTCGCGATAGATGCGGCAGCCGACTCCCGAGACATCGTTGTGGTCGGCCCTTCCCCTGCGGTCCCCCCCGGAGTGCTAGTAGCCAGGGAAAGCCCGGCGTTCGGGGGTCCAGCCGCCGCCATCGCCGCGGGCCTCGAGGCCCTCAGCGCGAATCCACCCGCTGATTTCGTGCTTGTGCTCGCGTGCGATGTCCCACACAGCGCCGCCGCGGTGCGCACACTACTCGCCCGACCGACCGATGGGCCGCACGGCGTCATCGCGGTGGACTCCGAGGGCCGTCGTCAGCCCCTGCTCGGGGTGTATCGCACCGAGGCGCTCGCCTGTGCGGTGCGCGAGCGCGGGTCTGACATCCAGAACCTGTCCGTGAGGGCGCTGCTTTCTCCTCTCGACCTCGCCGACGTAACCGTACCACCCGGGTCGACCGACGACATCGACACCTGGACGGATGCCGCTGGATTCGGAATATCGCCACCCTCCCTGACCGCACCGGAGCCCGCGCTCCCCACGAAAGGATTACCCATGAGCGACCAGGACGAGACCGCCACACTGGCCGCCCTCACGGACTGGAGCGATCGCCTCAGCGCGGCGCTCGGCATCGAGGGGGTGGAGGTCGACATCGACGCCGTGCTCGCCCTTGCCGGCACCGCCGCTCACGCGATTATGCGCCCGGCAGCTCCCTTAACCACCTATCTGGTGGGCTACGCCGCCGGAGTCGCTGCCGGAGTCGCCGCCGCGTCGCCGGGGCTGGGCAGCGCGGGCGCAGACTTCACGAGCGCTGGCGCCACACGGGCTGACTTCGCGAGCGCTGCGATAATCGCCACGGCTCTCGCGAAATCCGCCGCACGGTGACCCCTGGGAGCCAGTTCGACCCTCTCGAGTGGCACGCGGCGCGCGCTGTCGCCGCGGCCGCGGCATCCGCCCTCGGTTCTGAGAGTGTCGCCCTCGACCAGGCAGTCGGTCGCGTTCTCGCGGGCAACCTGCGCGCGCTGACGGATGTGCCGCACTACGCATCCTCGGCGATGGACGGCTGGGCGGTGAGCGGTGCGGGGCCGTGGCAGCTGGTCGACGATCCGGTACTCGAACCCGGGCTGGCCTCCCTCATCGTGACCGGAGGGG
>JANYIZ010000083.1 GCA_025408445.1 Frigoribacterium sp.
GGCCGGCACCGCCATGACCGCACCGTGACCGTAGTCGGCCAGCACGTAGTCCGCGGCCCAGATCGGAATGCGTTCACCATTGATCGGGTTCACCGCGAACCGGTCGAGGAACACGCCGGTCTTCTCCCGGCTGGCATCCTGTCGCTCGATCTCCGTGGTTTTTTGCACCTGCACGAGATAGTCTGCGAAGCTGGTGCGCACGGCGTCCGTCGAGCCATTGACGAGTTCGGCGGCAAGGTCGGAATCGGGCGCGACGACCATGAAGGTCGCACCGTACAGGGTGTCCGGGCGAGTCGTGAAGACGGTGATCCTCGCCTCCCGACCTTCGATCACGAAGTCGACGTCAGCGCCCTTGGAGCGCCCGATCCAGTTGCGCTGCATCGCGAGCACCTTGGGCGGCCACGAGCCCTCGAGCTGGTTGAGGTCGTCGAGCAGGCGGTCGGCATAGTCGGTGATTTTGAAATACCACTGGGTGAGCTTTTTCTTCACGACAACGGCACCGGAGCGATCGGAGGTGCCATCGGGGAGAACCTGCTCGTTCGCGAGCACGGTCTGGTCCACCGGATCCCAGTTGACCCAGGAATCCTTTCGATAGGCGAGGCCCTTTTCGTACATCTTGAGGAACAGCCACTGGTTCCACTGGTAATACTCCGGATCGCTCGTGGCGATCTCCCGGTCCCAGTCCACCGAAGTGGCGTACTGCTTCATCGACGCGGACTGCTGCGCGATGTTCGCATAGGTCCACTCGCGGGGATCGACACCACGCTTGATCGCAGCGTTCTCGGCGGGAAGGCCAAAGGAGTCCCAGCCGATCGGGTGCAGCACGTTGAATCCCTGTTGGCGCCAGTAGCGAGCAAGCACATCGGCAAGGGCGAACGCCTCGGCATGACCCATGTGGAGGTCTCCGGACGGGTACGAGAACATGTCGAGGATGTACTTTCGCGGCCGCTTATCGGTGGGGTCGTCGGTGCGGAACGACTTCAGCTCGTCCCAGCGCGGAAGCCATTTCGCCTGAAGCGTCGCAGCGTCGTAGCGCGGACCGTGCTCGGCTGTCCGTTCGTCGGCGGCTCGTGCATCGGCGGCCCGTGCATCGGCGGAGCGGTCTTCTGCCACGAAAGTCTCAATTCATTTATTCACAGGAGGCGGCCGGATCAAATCACAGCCAGTATTCAAGGTTACCGAACCCAGCCGTGTGCGATCGCATCCGTCCCGGGGCGCACACTCCCCCGTGCATAATTCCCCGTGCACGATCCGCGCAGTTTTACCCCGTGTTCACCTCCCACCTCCAGAGACCGGACGGCCTCCCGGCAGGCCGGGACCGGTACGGGAGTTATGCGGACGGATCGACGCCCAACACGGCGAGCAGTGCCGCGGATTTGAGTTTCACCTCATCGAGTTCCTCCGCGGGCACCGAGAGCGCGGTGATGCCGCCACCGGTTCCGATCGACGCGCCATCGGCATCCAGCAGGATGCTGCGGATCACCATCGACAGTTCGATGCGTCCGTCGAGACCGAAGTACCCGAACGCTCCGGCATACACCCCGCGGGCGCGGTGTTCCAGCCGATCGAGGATGGTTACTGCGCTGTGCTTCGGAGCCCCGGTCATCGAACCGGCCGGAAAGCAGGCGCGCACGGCATCCACGCCCGTCAGTCCCGCAGCGAGACGACCGCGCACAGTGCTGACAAGCTGATGCACGTGAGCATAGGTCTCCACCGCGAGCAAACGGGGAACGGTCACTGAACCGACCTCACTCACCCGGCCGATGTCATTGCGCATCAGGTCGACGATCATCAGATTCTCCGCGCGTTCCTTGTCGCTTGCGAGCAGTTCGGCCGCAAGGGCGAGATCCGACTCCCCGGTGTCACCGCGTCGTCGCGTGCCCTTGATCGGTTGCGACTCGATCATGCCATCGGGCCCGACCGTGAGAAACACTTCGGGAGATGCGCTCAGCAGTGAGGTGTCCCCCGCCCGGAAGAAGGCCCCGTGATGGCTCGGACTCGCCGACCGCAGGGCGAGATAGGTCTCGAACGGATCGGGCGCCACCGCCACCCGTACCTCGGTGGTGAGACAGAGCTGATAGGCGTCGCCCGCGTCGATGGCGGCCTGGCACTCGGCAATCATCCGAAGGTAGTCCTCGTCGGTCGCCGCCCAGACCGCCTCGGCCTTTTGGGGTCTGATGCCCTGACCGGGCGCCGGCGGGAAATCGTCCCGCCCGATCACCCGGGCGTGCAGTCCGTCGACGGAAGCGGCATCCAGGCCGATCACAGCCACGGTCCCCGCCGCATGATCGAACACGAGGGCGAGGTCGACGAAGAGGAGCGAGGCATCCGCAAATCGAGAGCGGTGGGCGGATGTCACCCCCATGGTCTGCGCGTGCAGCTCGTATCCCAGCCACCCCACCCAGCCGAGCGCGAAGCCGGAGCCTGTGGCCGGGTGCAATCGGGCCATATCCTCGCCGAGGAAATCCCACACCTGCCCCGGTCGGCTCTGACCGTCGACAGTGATGGAGTTTTCGGCCACAGACGCGGTGAGTCTTCTGGTTCCGAAACCGAGGTAGCTCATGCCGTCCGCGGCATGCATCCCGGAGTCCAGCCAGACGGCATCACTCGCTCCCGCGAACAGCACGGCGGCGAGCCGCGCCGGGTCGATCCAGCCGGGTAGCGGAGATTCGTAGACCGGGTGGCGCATACCCTAATTCTATGAGTGAGTCGTCGATCCACCGTTGGCACCAGGGCGAATTGCACCTGCTCGACTACCGCGACCTGACCGACCCGTCAATTTTCGCTGCGGACTCCTGGCTGGTCACCGATGGCTCCACGCTCGCACTCGACCTTCATCGCCAGCGCTTCTTCGATGCTGCGAGCGCTCTCATCGACGACCTCGACCGGTTCTGGAGCGCGTCGGTCGCCGCGATCCCTCGCACCGGCAACTGGTTCCCCCGGGTCGAGGTGCAGTTGCGAGGCGGCACTGCACTCGCGGTGTTCCGCCTGCGCGCCGCACCGACGCTCTCGCGATCGGTTCGACTCGCAAGCCACCGCGGGGCCGATCCGAGGACATCACCCCGCACTAAGGGACCGGACACGGCGGCATTGTTGCGCATCCGCACGGAGGCCAAGGCGGCCGGCGCCGACGAGGCGGTGATCATCTCTCCCCACGGATTCGTCGTCGAGGGCGCCTACAGCGCGATCCTCTGGTGGCGGGGCGATGCGCTCTGCGCGCCCTCGCTCGACCTCGAGCGGGTACCCAGCGTGACAGCCCGGTCGGTGATCGCCCTCGCGACCGCTCTCGGCATCGAGGTCTTCTACGAGTCGATTGTTCCGGCCGAGCTCGAGAGCTGCGAGATCTGGGCTCTCAGCGCCCTGCACGGCATCCGCATCGTCACCGCCTGGGTCGATGGACCGGCCCCGGCCGAGCTGCCTGGCCGTCTCGCGACCTGGCGCTCGCGCCTCGATCGGCTGCGACAGCCCCTTCCGTAGCAGGGAGAAGTTAGCGCGGAGAAGATCGCATGTCGGCTGGCTAAGCTCGCGAGCGTGAATGACACTCTTACCTGGATTCTCGACACGGTCCGCCATGTGGATCCCGTGCTGCGCGTGCTGATCGCCGGCATCGGGATGGTCCTCGAGACCTCGATCCTCGTAGGCCTTGTCGTGCCCGGTGACACGATCGTGCTCGTATCGGCAACGGGAATCGCCGACTTGCCACAGTACGTCGCACTCTTAGTGACCGTGATCATCGGGTCGCTCACCGGGGAGAGCATCGGCTTTGCGCTCGGGCGATTCTTCGGTCCGCGCATCCAGGCCTCGAAGGTGGGGCAGCGACTCGGCGAACGCAACTGGCTTCGAGCGGAGACCTATCTCGACCGGCGCGGGGGCATCGCGGTGTTCGTGTCGCGGTTTCTTCCGGTGATGCACGCGCTCATTCCGCTCACCGTGGGGATGAGCACCATGAGCTACCGCAAGTTCCTGAGCTGGACCGCGCCGGCCTGCGTCCTCTGGGCCGCCGCCTACGTCTCGGTCGGCTGGCTGGCCGCAGGATCGTATCGAGAACTGTCAACCCAGCTGCATTCCGCAGGCTATTTCTTCGTCGGAATCATCGCG
Source organism: Frigoribacterium sp. (assembly GCA_025408445.1). GTDB lineage: Bacteria > Actinomycetota > Actinomycetes > Actinomycetales > Microbacteriaceae > Lacisediminihabitans. The sequence continues at coordinate 4,099 of JANYIZ010000083.1, forward strand.
GTGTTCCTCGCGATCGTATTGCTGGTGAAGAAGGCCGTCACCCGCGCTGAGGCTGGCCACATGCACAGGGATAACCCCCACACGGATGGGGTGCCCGAGCCGTAGCCCGGGCACCCCCTGTTCTCCGTCGATCGGTACTACTTGAGCAGGCCGCTCTCGCTGAGCCAGGCCTTGGCGATGACCGCTGCAGACTTCTGGTTGGTCACGCTCTCGGAATTAAGACTTACGAGATCAGACCGCGAGAGCTTAGCGTTCACCTTATTGAGGATGTCTGCCGCCTTCGACGTGACCTTCTTCGAGACGATCGGTGCCACGTTGTCCGGGAAGAAGAGGTTATCGGGATCCTTCAGCACCACCAGGTTGTCCGTCTTGATAAGCGGACTCGCGGTGTAGATGTTGGCGAGCTGGATCTTGTTGTCGAGCAGCGCCTTCACCGTCAATGGTCCGCCGCTGTCTTCGATGGCAGTGAGACCGGCAGTGGTGACCCCGTATTTCGCCTTGAGCGCATCCGGGCCGTACGGACGGGTGGCGAGCTCGGAATTACCGCCAACCAGAATCGGCTCGGTCACCTTCTTGAGTGAGGCAATGTCGGTGAGGTTGTACTTCTTGGCGAAGGCCTCGGTCACGGTCCAGGAGTTCTGGTCGGCGGCCTTCGCCTTGTCGAGTACTCGCAGGCCGGTCGGCAGCACGGACGCGAGGTCTTTCGCCACAGCGTCCGGCGAACCGCCTGCAGCCGTCTTGTTGAGCGCCTGGTCGAGGCTGCCGATGTACTCGGGGAAGACGTCGATCTTTCCCGATTTGAGCTCGGGTAGGTACACCTCGCGCTGGCCGATCTTGAACTGGCGATCGATGGTGAATCCGCCGTTCTCGAGAGCCTGCGCATAGATCTCGGCGACGATCTCGTTGGAGTAATAGTCCTGCGATCCGACCACGAGAGTCGTTTTCGCTGCCGAACCCGAGCCCCCGGAAATGGGGTTACTCGACGCACACCCTGAAAGGGCTATTGCTGCCCCAACCACGACTGCGCCAAGTGCGACCAGCCGGCCTTTTTTTGCTGTGAACATGTGACTGCTTCCTTACTGTGAGGGGAATTAACCCAGGGCCGTGCGA
>JANYIZ010000084.1 GCA_025408445.1 Frigoribacterium sp.
GAGGTTGTGCGCAAGTTCGTCGAGATAGCCGTGGGCCATCCGGCGTTCGAGTCTGGATCGATCGACATCCACAATGAGCACAACGCCGTGGTTCATCGTGACCGCAAGCGGCTGGGCGCCGCCCATGCCGCCAGCACCTCCCGTGAGAGTGATTGTGCCGGCCAGGGTGCCGCCAAACCTCTTGTCTGCAACAGCCGCGAAGGTCTCAAAGGTGCCCTGGAGTATGCCCTGGCTGCCGATGTAGATCCACGAGCCAGCCGTCATTTGCCCGTACATCGTGAGGCCGAGCTGCTCTAGTCGGCGGAATTCCGGCCAGGTCGCCCAGTCGCCGACGAGATTGGAATTGGCGATGAGCACGCGCGGGGCCCACTCGTGGGTGCGGAAGACACCGACCGGTTTTCCCGATTGCACGAGAAGGGTCTCGTCGCTCTCGAGCGTCTCAAGCGTGCGCACGATGGCGTCGTAACACTCCCAGTTGCGCGCCGCTTTTCCGGTACCGCCGTAGACCACGAGTTCGTCGGGGTGCTCGGCGACCTCCGGGTCGAGGTTGTTCATCAGCATGCGCAGTGGACCTTCGGTCTGCCAGCTCTTGGCGGTCAGGGTAGAACCGCGGGCGGCGCGCACGGGGCGTGGTCCCGAGGGAGGGGGCGTGGCGTTCTGGGTCATTCGAGGTCTCCAATCACGGTACGGACGGCGGCGAGAATCCGGCCAGAGGCGACGGCCTCCACGACGGACTCGATCTCGGGGGAGAGGTAACGGTCGGGCCCCGGTCCTGCGACGTCCCGGCGCACCTCTGCCACCGCAGCGCCGGTGGCACGCCCGGGTAGAAGTGGTGCGCGCAGGTCAAGCGCGCGAGAAGCGGTCAGGATCTCGATAGCCAGCACCCGGGTGAGCCCGTCGATGGAGCCCCGCAGCTTTCGGGCCGAGGCCCAGCCCATTGACACGTGGTCTTCCTGCATCGCAGAAGACGGGATTGAGTCGACGGATGCCGGCGCGGCCAGACGCTTCAGCTCTGACACGATTCCGGCAGAGGTGTACTGGGCGATCATCAGCCCGGAGTCGACGCCGACCTCGTGCGCGAGGAACGCGGGAAGACCCTGGCTGCGGGCGGAATCGAGCATGCGGTCGGTGCGGCGCTCGGACATGCTCGCGACATCTGCGATCACGATCGCGAGAAAGTCGAGCACATAGGCGACTGGCGCTCCGTGGAAATTACCGTTCGACTCGACTCGACCGTCGAGGGTGACCACCGGGTTATCCACCGCTGAGGCGAGCTCCCGTCCCGCGATGATCGCCGCATGGTCGACTGTGTCGCGGGCCGCACCATGCACCTGCGGTGCGCAGCGCAGCGAATAGGCATCCTGCACGCGAGTGCATTCGGGGCCCTTGTGGCTCATTACGATCGGCGATCCGGTGAGCAGCCGGCGGAGGTTCGCCGCCGAGACTTGCTGGCCGGACTGGGGGCGCAGGGCGGCGAGATCCGCCGCGAAGACCGCATCCGTTCCGAGTAACGCCTCGACGGACATCGCTGCGGACAGGTCGGCGGTGGAGAGCAGCCGCCGGAGATCGTCGAGAGCGAGCACGAGCTGGCCGAGCATGCCATCGGTGCCATTGATGAGAGCGAGGCCTTCTTTTTCGGCGAGCACGACGGGGGAGAGGCCGGCCGCGGAGAGCGCGTCGGCCGCGTGCATCAGGATGCCGTCGCGGTCGCGAACCGTACCTTCGCCCATCAGGGCCAGTGCGCAGTGGGCGAGCGGTGCGAGGTCGCCGGAGCAGCCGAGCGACCCGTATTCGCGCACAACCGGAGTGATGCCGGCGTTGAGTATGGCGGCATAGGCTTCCGCCGTTTCGAGCCGAATTCCGGTTCGCCCGGTGAGCAGCGTGGTGAGGCGCAGGGCCATCAGGGATCGCACTGTCTCCCGTTCGACCTCGGGACCGGATCCGGCGGCATGGGATCGTATGAGACTGCGTTGGAGCTGGCGGCGACGGTCCTCAGCGATGAAGGTGGTGGCGAGCGCCCCGAAGCCGGTAGAGATTCCGTAATGCGGTTCGGTGTCGCTTGCGAGGCGTTCGATTGTCTCCCGGCTGGCGGTCACGGCGGCGCGGGCAGTGTCGTCGATCTCGATCGGAGCGTCGTGGCGCGCGATCGCCACCACCTCGGCGGGACAGAGCGCTCCGATGCCGATGATGACCGGGTGGATG
>JANYIZ010000085.1 GCA_025408445.1 Frigoribacterium sp.
CGAGATGTTTTCATTGACGCCACCGACCCGGCAGGCGTCCAGCTGGAGTACCTGGAGGGACTTGGCCTGGAGCATCTGCTTGAAGATCACACGATTTTGCACGTGCTCCCCGGTCGCGACGGGCATCGGGGCGAGCCGGCGGGCGATCTCGGCATGGCCGAGCACGTCGTCCGGGCTGGTGGGTTCCTCGATCCAGGCCAGGTCGAACTCGGCGAGCTGGCTCATCCACTCGATCGCCTCGTCGACGTCCCAGCGTTGGTTAGCGTCCACGGCGATCCTGAACCCGGGGCCGACCGCGCGTCGGGCGATCGCAAGGCGACGCTTGTCGTCGTCGATATCTGCGCCCACCTTGAGCTTGATCTGGGTGAACCCGTCGGCGACGGCCTCGCGTGCGAGCCGTTCGAGCTTCTCGTCGCTGTAGCCGAGCCATCCCGGGCCGGTCGTATAGGCCGGGTAGCCGCTCTCGAGCAGCTCGGCGATGCGTTCATTGGCGCCGACCCTGCCAGCCCGCAGGATGTCGAGGGCCTCTTCGCGGGTGAGGGCATCGCTCAGGTAGCGCAGGTCGATCAGGTCGACGATCTCTTCGGGCTCGAGGGTCGCGAGGTGCTGCCAGAGCGGCAGGCCGGCCCGCTTCGCGCGGAGATCCCAGAGCGCGTTGATGACCGCGCCGATCGCCATGTGGATGACACCCTTCTCCGGTCCGAGCCAGCGCAGCTGCGAGTCGTGCAGCATCTCCCGCCAAGTCGCCCCCATGTCACCGAGCAGTTCTTCGACATTTCGCCCGACGAAACGCGAGGCAAGTACCTCAATGGCATTCGCCTCGATGTCGTTGCCCCGCCCGATCGTGAAAACGAAACCGTGGCCGCTCAGGCCGTCGTCACCGTCCGTCTGCAACTCGAGATAGGCGGCCGAATAGTCCGGGTCGGGATTCATCGCGTCCGACCCGTCGAGGAAGATCGAGGTTGGAAAGCGGATGTCCAGCGCGCGTGCGCCGGTAATGGTGCTCATGCTTCTCCTCCGGCGCCAGGCGCCATGGTGGTTAGGTGGATAGCGGCAAAAGGATGGCCGCGAAGTGACGCAGGGCGGCGAGGTCATCCTCGACACCCCCTCCGTCATGGCCGTTGTATCGCCAGACCGTGATGTCTTTGGGTCCGCCGTAGTTGTTGTAGGCCGCAAACACCGTCGACGGCGGGCAGATCGGATCCATCAGGGCCGTCGACAGGTGGGCCGGAGCCAGTGCTCGACGAGCGAAATTCACCCCATCGAAGTAGGAGAGCGTCTCCAGCACCCGGTCGGTGGCGTGGCGGTGGGTCGCCAGGTAGCGCCCGATCTCCTTATATGGATCGTTGTCGGTGATCACGGTTGCTCGTGGGAAGTCGCAGAGAAACGGCACGTTCGCGACCAGCGCGGCGACGTCGGGCACGAGTCCCGCCGCCGCCAAAGCGATCCCGCCACCCTGGCTTCCGCCGAACACTGCGACGCGGCTCTCATCGATGAGATCCAGGGATCGCGCTGCCTCGATCGCGCGCACCGCATCGACGAACACGCGGCGGTAGTAGTAGGTCTCCCGGCTCTCGATTCCCCGAGTCATGAATCCAGCGCTCTGCGGGCCTGAGCCGACCGGATCGGCGGTGTCGCCTGTCGACCACGAGGATCCCTGGCCTCTGGTATCCATCTGGAAGTGGGCGAAGCCCGCGGACGACCAGATAAGGTTCTCGACCGCGTTGCCCCGGCCGCCGCCGTATCCGACGAACTGCACTACGGCCGGCAGTGGGCCCGTCGCTCCGGCGGGAATGCGCAGCCAGGCCCGCACCGGCGTGCCGCCGAATCCGACGAAGGCGACGTCGTAGACCTCGATTGTGCGCAGTCCCGTCTCCACGGGAGTCAGGGTGACTCCGAGTTCGAACTCGCGGGCTTCCTCGAGCGTCGATTTCCAGAAGTCATCGAAGTCGGCAGGATCGAGCGCGCTGCCGCGGTAGGTGCGAAGTTCGGCTTCAGCCAAGTCGGTGTACATCCCTCAGCTTTTCACGGATCCGGAGAGCACACCACGAACGAGCAGACGTGATGACAGCAAAAACACGATGAGGATGGGAATCGCGAGGATCAATCCCGCGAGTGCGATCTCGGGCCGTCCGATCACGCTCTGCTGCGCGCCATTGCCGGGGTTGAGCGCAGGCGTCGAGCTGAACAGTACCCCGAGGCCCACTGGCAGGGTGAAGTTCTCCGCCGAGCCGAGCAGCACATACGGCAGGAAGAAGTTGACCCACGACGCGCTGAAACTGAAGAACGCGAGCATGCCGAACAGCCCCTTCGACAGCGGTAGGGCGATGCGCCAGAAGGTCGCAAACTCTCCGGCGCCATCCACCTTCGCGGCCTCGTAGAGTTCCTTCGGAATCGAGGTGCTGAAATAGATGTACGCCAGGAAGACCCCGAACGGATAGAAGGAGCTCGTGAGGATCACCGCTGCTGGCGTGTCGAACAATTGTGCGTTTGAGATCTCGATGAATAGGGGGATCACCAGCGCCACGGGCGGGATGATCATGGCCACAAGGGTCGTGATGAGCAGTGTGCGCTTGAACGGGATGGCCGTTACGGCGAGTGCGTACCCGGCGAGGATCGCGCTCACGCAGGACAGCAGGACGATCGCCACCGTGTAGACCACGGAGTTGAGGAGCCACCGCACGAGCACCCCATCCTGGAAGGTGAGAAGGTGTTCCCAGGCGGATCCGTAATTAGCGAACGACCCGAACGAGAATGGGGCGTCGTTGTTGAGCTGGGCCGCAGTCTTGGAGGGCGCGATCAGTAACCAGACCATGGGGACCACGCTGAGCAGCCCGTAGACCAGCAGCATGACCCACACACCGGTTCGACCCACCCGGCCGGCTGCGGTCAGCTTCTCGGGCAGGTGGCCCTTGCTGGCGGAGCGATTGATGATCGGCTCGGCTTCGAGAATTGAGGTCATTTTTCCTTCACTCCTGAGCCCTCGAAGAAGTCCGTGCGAAAGATCACGAAGACAGCGCCGACGATGCACACGATCAAGAGCATGAGCGACAGTGCAGCCGCCCCGCCGAGGTTGTTGGATTGGAACGCGAAGCTGTAGCTCAACTGGTTGAGCGACCAGTTTGCGGCGAGTCCTGGATAGACGGACGACGAGATGAGCTGGGGTTCGACGAAAACCTGGAGCCCCGCGGCAAAGACGAGGATCCCCATGTAGACGATGTACTTCTGGATGAGGGGGAGTTTGATATGCCATCCGATCTGCCAAGCATTCGCCCCGTCAATGCGAGCCGCCTCGAGGATGTCCTCGGAGATGGACTGCAGCGAGCCGTACTGAACGACGATCCAGTTGCCGGCCCCGGTGAAGAACGCCATGAGCGCAAAGATCCAGGCAAGGTTTTCCGACCTCCAGATCTGTCCGCCTTGGGTGATGCCGAGCGCACGCAGAATGTCTTGGTAGGGGCTCAGGGTCGGCTCGAGCAAGAAATACCAGACGAGCACCGCGCTTGCGCCGGTCAGTGACGCCGGCACGATATAGGCCAGCCGGAGGGAGACGTTCCAGCGTCCCCGCACTGTGTCGAGAAGTAGCGACATCCCCGCCACGACAATCAACATTGTGGGAACGTAGAGCAACAGGAACACTCCGACGTTGCCAAGTGCCGGAAGGAAGCGAAAGTCCTGCAGCGCTTGCAGATAGTTGAGCGGACCACCCCCCGGGTTGAGGGCTGAGGGTTCCATCGAGGTGACGGCGGCGACGATGATCGGGACGACGCCGAAGGCAATAAGCAGCGCAAGGTACGGCGCGATCATGATGCTTCCGGCGATGAGACTCTTCCTGCTTGATCGTGAACGAGACACCGCGAGCCTTTCGTTGTGGCCAAACCGTGCGGCGCCGGGGAGCTGGTGGACTCTCCGGCGCCGCGCGGTCATGCTATTTAGAGATGACTGTGTAACCGGATGACGGGGCGAGCTTCTGAAGGGAATCCGCAAAAGAGTTCAGCGCGGCTTCCAGCGACTTGCCGCTGTTGATGTCAACTTGCAGCGCGGAGCCGATCTGCGCATTGAACGCGAATCGCACTGGGCGATCCACCTGCGAGATGTTGTTCGCGCCCGCCGCCATCGCGGGGTAGGGGTTGCTGGCGTAGTACGGGTCGGCTGAGATGCGCTTCTCCCAAAGCTTGTTCGCCGGACCGTAGGCCGGGAACGTCGGAGTGGTGTCGGCAGTCGCCATTGCGTCGGAGGTCGTCATCCACACTGCCGCGTCCGCGGCAGCCTGGGGAAACTTCGCGTGCGCAGAAACAGTAAAGACGCCGCCGCCCCAGGCACCCGACATGTTATCGGGTTTGCTTCCCCAAGCAGGCATATTCGCCGCGGCAATCTCTCCCGCGGGCACACCCCACGAGGCGGCGGGCTTGATGACGAAATCACCAAACCACGACGGACCGAAGGTCATCGCCACCTTGTCCTTTTGCGCGACATCTTTGATGAAGCCGGCATCGAAGTTCGAGCGCTTGTCCACCACTCCCGCGTCGAGCAGCGGCTGCACCAGCTCGGCGACCCGAGTGCACTTAGGATCGCTCGGGGCGATGCGCACGGTATTCTTCTTCGGCATCGCCGCCAGCGGGCATCCACTCGGCTGAAGGAACGACGCGTAGTAGTTCTGGTCGCCGATCGCGCCGGCCGAGTACCCCGTGCCCCTGAGCTTCAGCGCTGTTGCAGCGAACTCGTCCATTGTCTTCGGAACGGTCAGATTAAGTTCTTTGAAGACCTTGGTGTTGTACCAGAGAACGGTGTTGGCCAGGTCGTTTTTCAGGCAGTAGTACTTGCCGTCGAACTTGCAGTCGCTGTTTGCCGCACCGAAGCCGTCGAAGATCTTCTTCGACACCAGTTTGGTGAGGTCGGCGGCGAATCCGTTGCTCGGGTCGAGGAACTGCGCCGTGTCGGGGGCAGAGCCGAAGATCACGTCGGGCCAGCCGCTCTTGGTGCGGTTGTGCAGGGCAATCTTGGTCTGCGCATCCGCCTGGCTGATGACCTCGATCTTGATGTTCTGCTTACCGGCCATCAACTTCTGATACGCCTTCGCCTGGGGTACGCGTGGGGTGTCCACCCACAGCGTGACCGTTGGTTTGCCTCCCGACGCCGTATTCGTCGTTCCCGAACAGGCCGCGAGACTCAGCGTCATCGCTGCTACCGCGACAATGCCGATGACAAGTCGTTTCATTGGTGCTCCCTTTCATGCCGTGAAGGAACGAAAGAAAGCACCTTCGCTCCAGTGGAAGTAATGCTACATGATTTTCTAGAATCCTATATAGTTAATTTTTAAGGCCTTCCTCCGAGCATCAGACATCGTCACGAGCACACCGCGGGAGGGGAAAATTCTCGATGAAGAGAGCACACCGCACAATGGCTGAAGAACTCCCGGGCCTCACCGCCGTCATCACGGGTGCCGGTTCCGGCATCGGTCTCGCCACCGCTACCCGACTTTCCGCAAACGGGGTGCGGGTGATCGGGCTTGATCTCCACGTCGGCGCTATGGAGGGCGTTGCCGAATGGATTCGTTGCGACGTGGGATCGACGGATTCCGTCACCGCCGCTTTTCAACAGATCGCCTCGAACACTCCGGTGCTCGATATCCTCGTCAACAATGCCGGCATCGGCGCCGTCGGAACTGTCGAGGAGGCGAGCGACGAGGACTGGGCGCTCGTCTTCAACGTCAACGTGACGGGAATCGCTCGGGTGACGCGCGCCGCGCTGCCCCTACTGCGCCTAAGCGAGTCGGCTGCGATCGTCAACACCTGCTCCATCGCAGCGACCGTCGGGCTGAGCAGACGCGCCATCTATTCCGCGAGCAAGGGTGCGGTTCAATCTCTCACGCGAGCGATGGCCGCCGACCTAATTGCTGAGAACATCCGCGTCAACTGCGTTAACCCGGGCACCGCCGACACCCCATGGGTGGCACGCCTGCTCGACCAGGCCGAGGACCCCTCGGCAGAGCGTGTCGCACTCGAGCAGCGCCAGCCAAACGGTCGGCTCGTCACTGCGGATGAAGTGGCCAGCGCAATCTGTTTCCTGGCCGATCCGAGCCAGCGTTCCACCACGGGTAGCGTGCTCGCAATTGACGGAGGGATGGAAGGCCTTCGAGTCGCCGCACGCTGAACCAAGGCACAGAGAGTGCCCCGTTAACTTCGATATACGATTAGCGCGAGCATCGCCGCATCATGGGCTCGCACTGGAGTTGGAAGCAGGGACAATGATTGGGAATTCTGGCCGGCCGCTCGCCGGCCCGCAGCGACTCGTTCTGGCAGATGGCACCTACGACGCGGTCCGCGCCATGATCCTCGACCACCAGATTTCCCCCGGAGAGCATGTGGGAATCGATGAACTCGCCCGCAGCCTCTCCATCTCGCAGACTCCGGTGCGCGAAGCGCTTGCCCGCCTGGAGGCTGACGGCCTCGTCACAAAGATCCCTCTTCGCGGGTACGAAGCCACCGACTTGCTCTCGGTTCAGCAGTTCGACGATTTGTTTCAGTTCCGCGCGCTGATCGAGCCGTGGGCGGCGACTGAAGCGTCGCGTCGCAGCACGCGCCGCCAGAACGAGGCCCTTGCTGCCGAACTAAACCGTGCCGAGAGCATTCCTCTCAGCAAGGTGACCTCCACCTACCCGGAGTTCATCGAACACGACACACGATTTCACGCGCTCGTCGCCCGCGCGTCCGGAAGCCGCTATGTGGAGGAAGCATTCACCCGCACCCACTGCCACATGCATTTATTCCGGGTCTACAAGGCCACCCTGAACATCGAGGCGAACTCCCCAAGCGAGGGCGAGTTCGTGCAGAACATGTTCGAGGAGTACTACCGCGGTGGAAAGGGCCCGCTCGCCTTGAGTGAGCACGTCGAGATCGCGGCGGCCATCGCCGGTGGAAACGGTGTCGCGGCCGGCGAACTCATGTTCAGCCACATCGAGTCGTCGCGGCAGCGGTTCATCCCCGCCGTCGAAGCCCTCAACGCGAAGTTCTAGGGCGTCCTTGCCGCCCGGGGACGAATGATCGGGTCCCAGTCCTCGCGCCGGGACCAGGGCGTCTCGTAGCTAGGAGAGTTCACGTAGCGGTCCATCGTGATGCGGATGCGCGCGCCAGCCCCAGGGCCGAGCACCACCTCGAGCCACCGGCCATCGACGGCCACCAGATCGCACCCGTCGATGGATGCCTCGACGAATCGATGCTCGACGAAGGAGCCCGACTGCACGACCACCGTCCGGCCTGCCGCGAGGTCCAGATTAACCAGTTCAAGCTCCACGAAATCCCTACCGATGGAGTGGACGAGGGCGGCCGTAGCATCCGGGAGCCCCGGTCGGCGCGACTCGGCGTCGTAGTAGCGCACAGTGGCGTGCTGGAGCCCCCCATGGGAGATGTGCATCGGAGCGCCCCACATGAGCTGAACGAGGGACTCAAAATAAAGCGGGTTGAACTCCTGCCAGATGTGGATCGCGTACCCATCAATCTGCATGTCGGGAGCCTCAGTGTGCCCCTCGATGTGGTG
>JANYIZ010000086.1 GCA_025408445.1 Frigoribacterium sp.
CGAGAGGGAGGGCAACTCCTGCCACATCCACATCTCGTTCCGCGGCACCGACGGGTCGGCGGTCTTCGCCGACGATGCTGACACGCTCGGGATGTCCAAGATGTTCCGTCACTTCCTGGCGGGCCAGCTGAAGACAATGCGTGAACTCACGCTGTTCTTCGCTCCGAACATCAACTCGTACAAGCGATTCGTCGACGGCAGCTTCGCGCCGACCGCGGTGGCCTGGGGGCTCGACAACCGCACCTGCTCCCTGCGCGTCGTCGGGCACGGGCTCGGGATGCGCGTGGAGAACCGCGTTCCCGGCGGAGACGTGAACCAGTACCTGGCCACCGCAGCACTCATCGCCGGCGGACTGTACGGCATCGAACACGAGCTGGAGCTCGAGCCGATGTTTGAAGGCAACGCGTATGGGAGCGACGCCCCCCGCGTGCCGGCGACCCTTCGAGAGGCGGCCGAGCTCTTCGGCAAGTCCGAGATCGCCCGAGAGGCGTTCGGCGCGGATGTCGTGGAGCACTACCTGAACAACGCCCGCATCGAGGTGCAGGCCTACGACGCAGCCATCACGGATTGGGAGCGGGTGCGCGGCTTTGAGCGTTTCTGAAAATACGGCCTCTGACAAACCGACATCGCAGGCTCCGTCGGCGCTGGCGTCGCGTGATCGCCATCGCTCCAGCGCGCCCGTCATCGGCCTCACCACCTATCTCGAGCAGGCGCAGACCGGAGTCTGGGACGTGCAGGCGGCCTTCCTGCCGAAGGTCTACTTCGAAGCGATCACCCGAGTGGGCGGCATCGCCGTTCTGCTCCCGCCGCAACCCGTCTCCGATCAGATCGCGAACCGGGTGCTCGACGGTCTGGACGGCCTGCTGATTACGGGCGGAAAAGACGTGGACCCGGCCCGCTACGGCCAGGAACCGCATCCGACCACCGATATTCCGCGCACCGATCGTGATGCCTGGGAGGATGCGCTTCTCACGGCGGCAATCGCCCGCGAGCTTCCGTTCCTCGGCATCTGCCGCGGAGCCCAGGTGCTCAATATCGCGCGCGGCGGTACTCTGCATCAGCACCTCCCCGAGGTGCTCGGCACTGAGAAATACCAACTCGGCGGCGGCAACTTCGGCCGGGTCGAGGTCGCGGCGGAGGCGGCAAGCGCGGTTGGTCGACTCGTCGGAACCGATCCGCTCGAGGTGGCGGTGTATCACCATCAGGCCATCGACCGGGTAGGCGATGGGCTTCGCGTGACCGCGCGCACCGAGGATGGCGTGATCCAGGCAGTCGAACTGGACAGTGTGCCGTTCGGGGTGGCAGTGCAATGGCATCCGGAGCAGACCGGCGAGGACCTGAGGCTGTTCTCCGGGCTTGTCGAGGCGGCCAGGGACTACAGCGCCGCAGGGGCCGGGCGATGACCGGCATCACGTTGATCAACCCGGCCACTGAGGCGGTGCTGCAGACCGTCGAGCACAGCAGCCTCGAGCAGGTGGATGACGCCGTCGCCCGAGCGACGTTCGCGCAGCGCGCCTGGGCGGCTCTTCCTCCGGCCGAGCGGGCTGCGGCTCTTCGACGGTTCGCGACGGTCGTCGAGGGCGATATCGATAATCTTGCCGCGCTCGAGGTAGCCAACTCGGGGCATCCGATCTCCCAGGCCCGCTGGGAAGCGGGCCATGTGCGGGACGTGCTCAACTACTACGCGGCCGCCCCGGAACGGATGATCGGGAAGACCATCCCCGTGGCCGGAGGCATCGACGTCACCTTTCTCGAGGCGCTCGGGGTGGTCGGAGTGATCGTGCCCTGGAATTTTCCGATGACCATTGCGGCGTGGGGCTTTGCCCCCGCTCTCGCCGCCGGGAACGCGGTGTTGCTCAAGCCGGCCGAGTGGACTCCGCTCACCGCGATCCGACTCGGCGAGCTGGCCCTCGAGGCGGGTATGCCACCCGGTCTTTTCCAGGTGCTGCCGGGCAAGGGTACGGTGATCGGCGAGCGATTTGTGACGCATCCCGAGGTGCGCAAAGTGGTCTTCACGGGCTCGACCACCGTGGGCAAACAGGTGATGGCCGGCTGCGCCGACCAGGTGAAGGCGGTGACCCTCGAGCTCGGTGGCAAGTCGGCGAACGTCATTTTCGCCGACTCCGACCTGGAGAAAGCCGCGGCGACCGCTCCTTACGCCGTGTTCGAGAATGCCGGACAGGACTGTTGTGCCCGCAGTCGAATCCTGGTGCAGCGCAGCGTCTACGATCGTTTTCTCGAGCTGCTGGAGCCCGCGGTGAAGGGCGTGCGCGTCGGCTCTCCGCTTGCAGACGACACGGAGATGGGCCCACTTGTCTCTGCGGCACACCTGGCGAAGGTGCGCTCGTATGTTCCCGACGATCGTCAGGTCGCCTTTCGGGGCAGCGCTCCGGATGGCCCGGGTTACTGGTTCGCCCCGACGGTGCTGCTGCCAGACTCGCGAACCGATCGGGTGGCAGAGGATGAGATTTTCGGTCCAGTTGTCAGTGTGCTGCCATTCGAGGACGAGGCGGATGCCATCACCCTCGCCAACGACAGTATTTATGGGTTGAGCGGCTCGATCTGGACGAGGGACCTCGGCCGCGCCATCCGCGTCTCCCGGGCGATCGAAAGCGGAAACCTCTCGGTGAATTCGCATTCCTCGGTGCGCTACTCCACTCCCTTCGGTGGATACAAGCAGAGCGGTCTCGGGCGCGAGCTCGGACCGGATGCCGCCGCCGCATTCACCGAAACCAAGAACGTCTTCATCAGCATGGATTAGGAGCACAGCACATGCCAGTAGCGAAGATCGACCTCACCCAGCGCCTCGCAGGCAAGGTCGCCGTCGTCACCGGGGGAGCGAGCGGGATCGGTCTCGCCACCGCCCGGCGTTTCGCCGCAGAGGGAGCCACTGTGGTGATCGCCGACTTCCATGCGGTGTCCGGTGCGGCTGCGGCCGCCGAAGTCGATGGGCTGTTCGTGCAGGTGGACGTGTCCGATGAGGCCCAGGTGAATGCGCTCTTCGCGACAGTCAACGAGACCTACGGATCGGTCGACATCGCGTTCAACAACGCCGGAATCTCCCCGCCCGACGACGACTCGATCGAGACGACCGAGTTGCCGGCCTGGCAGAAGGTGCAGGATGTCAACCTCAAGTCGGTCTACCTGTGCTGCCGGGCCGCGCTCAAATACATGGTCGTCCAGCAGTCCGGGTCGATCATCAACACGGCGTCGTTCGTGGCGGTGCTCGGGTCGGCGACGAGCCAAATCTCGTATACGGCGTCGAAGGGCGGCGTGCTCGCGATGAGCCGCGAACTCGGTGTGCAGTTCGCCCGCCAGGGTATCCGAGTGAACGCGCTCTGCCCCGGACCGGTGAACACGCCGTTGCTGCAGGAGCTGTTCGCGAAAGACGAGGAGCGCGCCCAGCGGCGTCTCGTGCATATTCCCACGGGTAGGTTCGCCGAGCCGGAGGAGCTCGCCGCCGCGGTTGCGTTCCTCGCCAGCGACGACTCCTCCTTCATCACCGGCTCGACCTTCCTCGTCGATGGCGGCATCAGCGCTGCCTACGTGACCCCGCTGTAATCATGAGCGAGCGGGGCGAGGGAGGGCTGCTGCGGGTGGATGTCGCCGGTGATGCCCTCTTCCGACCGGTGCGCGCGGGTAACGCCTTCGAGGAGACCGTGAGCCGCCTGCTGCAGGCCATCCGCCTCGGGATCGTTCCGCCCGGGGATGCCCTGCCGGCCGAGCGCGACCTCGCCACGCGATTCTCGGTGAGTCGTGACACCGTGCGTGTCGCCATCCGCTCCCTGTCTGACGCCGGCTTCCTGGTGTCGCGGAGGGGGCGCTACGGCGGCACCTTCGTGGTGGATACCCCGCCACCCCGGGTCGCGGGCTCCGGGATCGACTCTCTTGCGGCATCCGCTCCTGCCACCGCGGAGGAGATCGAAGACGTGCTCGCCCTCCGCGACATCCTGGAGGTTGGGGCGGCGCGCTCTGCTGCGGCCCGCAGTCTCACCGCGGGCGATCGCGAGCTGCTCTGGACCAGGCTGCGAGAGACGGCGGCCGCGACCGTCACCGACTACCGACGGCTCGACTCGCGGCTGCATCTCACGATCGGCGAACTCGTCGGGGCTCCCTCGCTCGTGCCACTGCTCGCGGAGAATCGGATGCGGGTGAATGGCCTGCTCGACGACATTCCGCTGCTGCAGCCAAACATCGAACACTCTAACCAGCAGCATGAACGCATCGTGATCGCCGTCCTCACCGGGGATGCCGAGCGGGCGGCATCCGCGATGCAGGAGCACCTCGAAGGCTCGGCAGCGCTGCTGCGCGGATTTCTCACCTGAGGTCGCACGGCGAGCGCCTTGGTGTCCCTGCGGCCTCGGACTGCGGGTTTGCGCTGCGTCTTCAGCCCTGCGGCTTCGTCCCGCGGCTTCGCCCGCGCCTTCAGAGGAGGTGACGACGCTCCGTGGTGTGAAGAGCCGCGCCACTGCCACGGATGGCCACGAAATGTGCGCTCCGCGGACCTTCTCCGCGCGGGTATCGCGCTGGTGTCACAACCTCTCGGTGGTGTCACGACCTCGTGGCGGGGGTTGAAACTCCCTCCGCGACCCCCTTGGGCCTCCGCGAGCTGTCTTATCTCCCGCCACGAGCAGAAGGAAGGAAAAGGTGGCCGCCGTTCGAACGTGACCTGGGGTTGTCCTCAGTCGGTCGGGGGCGACTTCGGCGTGCGGGGATAGGTCTGCGCCTTGACCACCGAAGACTTCGGCGCGGGTGTTTTTGCGGCCACTGGCTTCGCCGCGGCCGTGGGCTTCGCCACAGTCGCACTGGGCTTCGCCGCAGTCGAACTGGGCTTCGCCGCAGCCACCGTGGAGATGGTACGCGTCGGTGTCCGCGGTGCGGGTGTCGGCGGCGCGGGGGCGGGGGCGGGTGCGGGTGCCGCGGCGGTGGGCATCACCTTTGTCGTGGTGGTGGGAGTTATCGAAGCGGTAGGAGCTGTCGGGGTGGATGCCCCTGAGGTCGCCGGGACGGTTACCGGAGGAACCGAAGCCCGAGGCGCCGAAGCCTGAGGCGCGGAAGCCGGAGGCGCCGAAACCGGAGGAACCGGAGACGTGGACGCGGACGGCGCTGCCACGGGAGGTGTCGAAACCGAGGATGGTGCGGCGGAGGTCGGCGCGCTTGGCGCTGTCGGACTGGGGCGCGGAGCGGCCGGAGGCTTCGGCGGCTCGTTCTTCGCCACGTACAACTGCGCGGCGCGCGTCGCTACGAGGAGGAAGCGCACCAAGAGGAAGACGAGGCCAACTCCGACGGCTAGGGCGAGCAGCGAGAAGAAGCCCCACACCACGAGCCCGGCGAATCCGAGAACCCCCGCTCCCATGTCGTACATTCCCGGAATGAGTGGGTTGTGCATGGTTACTCCTCTAGCTCGTCGACAGCGCGCGACTGCTCCACTACTGAGTCCACCGCAATGACAACGGTAATGGCCCAGCTGACCCACATGAGGATCAGCCGCCAGTCGCGCGGACCTTTTCGGGTCGTCTGGAGGGTACTCCACCCGCCGATGACGGCGCTGATCAGGGTTCCACTGAAGATGAATTTGCGCAACGTGAGCCTTTCCGGTCGATACATCCACGGTACTCCGCCGCGGTATCGGGCCCACATCCCGATATAGAGTAAAAGGCCGGTGCGGCGTCGAGTGACCGAAGGGGCCCGTGCGAACTGCGATCCTCGGAGCTGCCCTGCTCCTGCTCGGCTTCGTCGCCATTGCCACTGGCATCCTCCCGGTGGCGGATGCGCTGGCCATCGGCGAACGGGTATGGCCGATCTTGCTTTTCGTGGTCGCGATTACCGTGGTCACTGAGCTCGCCGCAGAGGCGGGGCTGTTTCGGGTGCTCGCGGAGCAGACCGCCCGCTGGGGACATGGCCGGGCCTGGCTCCTCTGGCTGCTCGTGCTCGCCCTCGCGGTGGTGGGCACGATCTTCCTCTCGCTCGACACGACGGCGGTGCTCCTGACGCCGGTTGTGGTGATCCTCGCCCGGCATGCCGGACTCTCGCCGCTGCCCTTCGCCCTGACGACCGTGTGGATGGCGAACACTGCATCCCTGCTGCTGCCCGTGTCGAACCTGACCAACCTCCTCGCCGAGCACGAACTCAAGGGTGTCGGGCCGCTTCAGTTCGCCGCCCTCACTGCAGTACCCGCGCTGATCTCCGTGCTGGTTCCGGCGCTCATCCTGTTCCTGGTCTTCCGCCGTGACCTGCTGGTGCGTTATCGCACCGAGCCGAGGGAGCTCGCCGACGACCGGGTGTTGTTGATCGCGAGCGGCGTGGTCGTCGCGTTGCTGATCCCCTCGCTCGTTTCGGGCCTCGAGGTCTGGATCCCCACGGTAGCGGCGGCGCTCATCCTTGGCGGATTCTTCCTCGTGCGCCGCCGATCGGTGGTGCGATTCGGCTTACTTCCGTGGCAGCTCGTGCTGCTGGCATCCGGACTCTTTCTCGTGGTGGAAGCGGCGCATTCCCTCGGCCTCGGGATGCTTCTCGCGACGGTCTCGGGCACCGGACATGACCCGCTCAGCCTGTTGCGGTTGGCGGGCGTGGCGACTCTCGGTGCCAATGCGATCGACAATCTGCCGGCCTATCTCGCGCTCGAACCGGTGGCTGGCGACCCCGTGAGGCTCGTCGCGCTGCTGATCGGGGTGAACGTCGGATCGCTCGTCACCCCCTGGGCGTCTCTTGCCACGCTGCTGTGGCACGAACGGCTCAAAGCGCTTGATGTGGAGATCTCCTGGGGCCGCTACGCCCTGCTCGGGGTGATCGCCGCCCCGATCACCGTTGCGCTTGCTACCCTCGGTCTCGCCATCGCACAGGGCTGATTTCCCGGGTATTTCCAGAAGCTCCGAAGCCCCGGAAAATACGCCGGCTTTCGCTGTGAATGGTTACATGAAACGCGGATGGCCCGTCGCGGCCTTTTAGCGTTGAGAGCACATATTCCATCCGTCACGACCTTCCCAGGGGGAGACAATGTCACGCGCACTCGAAGAACGAACCACCGATACTCAGACGTCGAACCACCGAACGATCGCTGTGAACCGCCGCGTTGCCGTGGGGCTTGGACTCGCTTCGGTAGCGGCTATCCACATCCTCGACCTGCCAGGCAAGTTCGCCGAGACGCCCTACCTTGCAGCCTTCTACGTCGCCCTGATCATCGCCTCCTTCGTGCTGACGGAGCGGCTCTTTGTCGCGGGCACGCGGCGCGACTTCCTCGCCGCGGCCGCCCTGTCGGCCGCCGTTATCGTGGGATTCACGATCAACCGTACCGTCGGGATGCCCGGGGCCACCGGTGACATCGGCAACTGGCTTGAGCCCCTCGGGCTCCTCCCTATCGTGGTTGAGGCCTTCGTGCTCTGGCAGTCCATCGCGGCAGTCGTCGGGATGCCCCGAAAGGCTCGCTGACCGACATCGGGGGGCGAGACATTCGGGTCGCGGATGTTTCGTTCCCTGATCGAAAGCTGGCAAGCCACTGGCAAACTGACCGATCGGACAGGCTCTGACCGATCGGTCAGCTAATTTCGAACGGTGTCCAACTCTTCTGCAGATCTCCGTGCTATCGCGCTCGCCGAATTCGCCGCCGCCGGGTACGCCGGCACGTCTATTCATCGCATCGCCGACATCGCCGGATTGTCCAAATCGAGCGTGCTCTACCACTACTCGTCCAAGGAGACTCTGCTCGAGGCGGCGGTCGCACCGGCCATCGATCGGATGACTCAGATTCTCGAGGCGCTCGAAGTGCGCACGCTCTCTGCCGAGGGACGCCTCGCATTCCTGAGCGAGTTCGTGGACTTCCTCCTCGAGTACCGCCGTGAAGTACACATGTTCATCAATCAGGGGCCATCGCTCGTTGACGTTCCGGTCATCGACAGGGCCAACGACCTCGTCGTCAGGCTCGCCAAGTTCTTTGCGGCCAATACCGCTTCGGTGGAGGAGAAGATGCGCTTTGGGATCGCCCTCGGCGGCGCCGCCTACATGCTCTGCACCCAGGATTCACTCGGCTTCGACAACACCCCAGTGGACGAGACCCGGGCGGCTCTCATCACCATCCTCACCGGGCTCCTGGCTCCGGTCGGGGATTCCGCAAACGCAGCCCCATCCATCACAGTGAACGGGATCTGATCATGGCCACTCTCCTCTATCGGCTCGGTCGGTTCTCCTACCGACGAGCCTGGGTCGTCATCGGGGTCTGGCTCGTGCTTGTGGTCGGGGTGCTCGGCGCCAGTGCGGCGCTCGGTGGCAAGACCCAGGAGTCCTTCGCGATTCCCGGCACGGAGTCGCAGATGGCCCTCGATCGCCTCGACGCAGTCTTCCCCTCCGTCGCGGGGGCAAGCGCCCAAGCGATTGTTGTCGCGCCCACGGGCGGCGCGATCCGCGATGCAGCCGTGACGACGGCCATCAAAAAGATGGATGTGCGGATTGCGAAGATCCCTGGCATCGACTCGGTCATCAGCCCCTTCTCGCAGTACGCGGGAAATGCCATTAGTGGCGACGGACGCTATGCCCGCACGCAAATCCAGTTCATCGGTGCCTCGACGGACGTAAAGCCAGCCACCATCACGGCGCTCAGGGCTACCGCGTCGATCGCTGAGGATGCCGGATTGACCGTCGCATTCGGCGGTCAGGTCTTTCAAAACAACACCGTTGGGCTCACGGTCACCGAGGTGTTCGGACTTCTCTTCGCCGCCGCGGTGCTCTTCATCACCTTCGGGTCACTGGTGGCCGCCGGTATGCCCCTGCTCAGCGCGATCATCGGCGTCGCCATAGTTGTCGGGGGCATCAGCGCCATTTCCGCCTTCACCACAGTGTCGAGTTCGGCGCCCCTGCTGGCGGTGATGATCGGACTCGCGGTGGGGATCGACTATTCGCTCTTCATCCTGTCGCGACATCGCAACCAACTCGCCGCGGGGGTAGAAACGGAGGAGTCGGCCGCAACGGCCGTCGGTACGGCGGGTAGTGCTGTCGTCTTTGCAGGCGTCACGGTGGTCATCGCGCTGCTCGGGCTGCTCGTGGTCGGCATCCCCTTCCTCAGCGTCATGGGCGTCGGTGCCGCTTTCGCCGTACTTATCGCGATCGGCGTCGCCACCACGCTGCTTCCCGCACTTCTCGGCCTCCTCAAGGGCCGCCTCGCACCCAAGCCGGGATCGCGGGCCTGGAAGCGAGCAATGGTGCATGACGAGGGAAGCCGCCCCACCATGGGCCTGCGCTGGGTCACGGGCGTTATGAAGCGCCCGGTTCTCGCCACGATCGGGGTCATCGTCGTGCTCGGCGTACTCGCAATCCCCGCCCTCAGCCTCGACCTCAACCTGCCAGACGGCGGATCCCAGCCCAAGGGATCGACCCAGCGCCAGGCATACGAGTTGATCAAGAAGGGATTCGGACCGGGCTACAACGGTCCGCTCATCGTCGCCGTCGACATCACCCAGACGACCGCCATCCAGTCCGATCTCGAGAAAATTGGCGCCGAGTTGAAGACACTCAAGGATGTCGAGTACGTCGCACAGGGCTTCCCCGACACCACCCTCGACACCGCGATCATCCAGGTCGTGCCATCCAGTGCTCCGGATGCCCCGGAGACCAAGGTGCTCGTACAGTCGATCCGTGACCTCGCTCCGTCGATCGAGAAGAAATACGGCACCCCGGTCACGGTCACGGGCACTACAGCGATCGGCATCGACATCTCCAATCGCTTGACCAGTGCGCTCATCCCGTTCGGAGCTATCGTCGTCGGCCTCTCCATCGTGCTGCTCATGATGGTCTTCCGCTCAGTGCTCGTGCCATTCAAGGCAGCGCTCGGCTTCCTGCTGTCGGTCACGGCATCCTTCGGAGTCATCGTCGCGATCTTTCAGTGGGGATGGCTCGGCAATGTGCTCAACGTCGAGAATCCGGGTCCCATCCTGAGCTTCATGCCGATAATCCTGATGGCGGTGCTCTTCGGCCTCGCCATGGACTATGAGGTGTTCCTGGTGTCCGGTATGCGCGAGGAATTCGTTCACTCCGGCGATGCGAAGCAGGCGGTGCGCCGCGGGTTCGCCAATGGCGCCCGCGTAGTCACCGCTGCCGCTCTCATCATGTTCTTCGTCTTTTTCGCCTTCGTGCCGGAGGGCTCCGGCACCATCAAGCCGATCGCCCTTGGCCTTGCGGTCGGGGTCGCATTCGACGCCTTCCTCGTGAGAATGACGCTGGTGCCCGCGATCATGACCCTGCTCGGTCGGGCGGCCTGGTGGATGCCGCGCTGGCTGCAGCGCGCGCTGCCCAACATGGATATCGAGGGCGAAAACCTGCGCGAGCATCGCGAGGCGATTCTGTGGACCCATGGCCAGCAGGGTGCCGCTCTCAGCGCCGAAGGTCTCCTGGCGGGCTCGGCGGAGTCTCCTGTTGGACCTCTCGACTTCAGCATCCCCAGCGGTGCCCTCGTACTCGCAAGCGGCGAGACGACCGCTCGCCGTCTCGTGGCTGCGACCCTGGGTGGTCGGCTCGATCCGCTGTCCGGACGGGTGCAGGTGGCGGGGCATGCGCTCCCCTCCGAGTCGGCCAGGGTGGCCCGTCTGGTCGCCATGGCGGATGTCGGCGGGCTCGAACGCGAAGAGAGCCGGGTGATGCTTGGCGAACTGCTTGACGAGCGGATGCGCCTCAGCCAACCCTGGCATCGAATCGGATCGCGGCGCTACAGGGTCGAGCGCTGGATCATGCGAATCAACGCCGAGCTCGCCGTTGTCAGCGCTGGTCGCGGAGTGATCGTGACCGCGCAGTCCACGCTGCAGGAGCTGCCTCAGCGGGAGCGGGCGATCGCGCTCGCGACCGTCGCACTCTCCGAGGGCACACCGGTGGTCATCCTCGACCTCCTCGACTCGTTCGCGTCGCTGACCGATGAAGAAGCCTTCCTTGCCGCGGTGTGTCACCTCACGCCGGCGACGACAACCCTGTTGCTCTTCACTCCAGCGATGATCCGCACCGGCGTCGCGCCCGAGCGTGACCTTGTCGTGCTGCCCCTCGCCACTTTCGATGCAACCGCTTTCGATGCAACCACTTTCGATAGCACCGTTTTCGACTCCACCGCTTTCGACTCCAAAGGAGCGCTCAAGTGAGCCAGCCCCACGCACCGGCCGCACCGGCACCGCACCGCGGGTGGATGCGCATCGCGGCCATCATCGCCGTCGTGCTCGTTCCCCTCGCATTCGCCGGGCTGTTCGTCGGGGCCCTCTCCCAGGCATCCACCGCCGTAGGCCGCATTCCCGCAGCCATCGTCAACAGTGACAAG
This sequence comes from Frigoribacterium sp., assembly GCA_025408445.1. Classification (GTDB taxonomy): domain Bacteria; phylum Actinomycetota; class Actinomycetes; order Actinomycetales; family Microbacteriaceae; genus Lacisediminihabitans. Next base: position 11,285 of record JANYIZ010000086.1, read on the forward strand.
TTGATTTATTCGACCGCGGCCGACGGCACCAAGTCGCCGATCTTCGCTGGTCGCCAACTCGTCACCGAACTCACCGGTGGCAGGAGCGCGGGCAAGTCCGGCAGCTTCGATTGGACCATCACCAACAGCGCCGACGCACGAAAGGCCCTCGCCAACGGCACCGTCGACGCGATCCTCACCGTGCCGAAAGATTTCTCCTCGTCGATCCTGTCCTTGCAGTCCTCGAACCCGACCAAGGCCAACATCGCGATAAAGACGGATGATGCCCACAGCTATCTCACCGGCGCGGTCGCCCAAGCGGTCGGCGACGGTATGGTGAACACCTTTGGCAAGGCCATCACCGAGCGCTACATTTCCGGCATCTACGCGAGCGTGGGCACGCTCGGCAGCTCCCTCACCACTGCAGCGAATGGCGCGAACGGCCTCGCGACGGGGGCCACCAACCTGAGCGGCGGGCTCGGCAGCCTCACCGGGGGTGCGACCTCGGCTGCGGGTGGCGCGGCCTCCCTCGCCTCCGGCATCGGTAAGTACACCGGGGGAGTCGACTCCCTGAGTGCGGGACTGCGCTCGCTCGACTCGGGGGCCGCCGGGCTGACGCCGCTCAGCCAGGGCATTTCGGGCGTCTCCGCTGCTGTTTCCGGACTTTCGGCCAAATTGGCCGCAGCAACTTCTGAGCCCGTTCCCGACAACGCCGCGATTGCGGCGATCAGCGCCCAGCTCTCGGCCGCCTCCTTCCAACTGGCCTCGATCAGCGGGCAGAACGCGAACGCGGCGACCGGAATCCAAAACGGAGTTTCGCAGAGCGCGACCGGCGCCGCCAAACTCGCCGCCGGATCTGCCGGACTCCGGTCAGGAGCAAGCTCCCTCGCCAGCGGGGTTGGCGAGCTATCGACGGGGGCGGCGTCCGCAGCATCCGGTGCATCGGCGCTCGCGACCGGAGCATCCCAGCTGGCCACCGGGCTGAAGTCTGGTGCCGACCAGGTGCCGGTGACGGATACGGCGGCTGCGGCGAAGTCCGCGAAGGTCGCGGCGAGCCCGGTCTCGCTCACCGTGACGCGCGAAAACAAGATCGGCGACATCGGTACGGCGATCGCGTCGATCTTTGTGCCTCTCGGACTCTGGCTCGGCGCCCTCGCGGTCTTCCTCCTGATGCGCCCCGTCACGCGGCGTGCTCTCGCCACGAGCGCGGGTAATGGCCGCCTTGTGCTCGCTACGCTCGCGCGGGCGAGCGCCATCACCGCGGTGCAGTCCCTGCTGCTCGTCGCGCTGCTCCACCTCGGGCTTGGTGTCTCCTGGACGGTGCTGCCCGCAACTCTCGGATTCGCGCTGGTGCTCGCCCTCGCCTTCACGGCGTTCCACTATCTGCTCACGATCGTGTTCGGTCGTGTCGGGCTGGTGGTCTCGCTGCTGCTACTCGCCGTTCAGGTCACATCGACCGGGGGACTTTATCCGGTGCAACTGCTCGCCGCCCCGTTCCAGGTGATCAGCCCGTTAGTACCGCTCACCTATGGGGTGCAGGGCATGCAGGGGATCATCGCCGGTGGCGATGCCGGGCCGATCATCGTCGCCGCTCTTGTGCTTCTCGCATTCGGCCTCACCAGCGTGCTGCTGTCGATACTGGCGCTCCGCCGGGTGCGACGCGCCGATGCGCTCGGGCTCACATCGAAGGCGGGCACCGCTCGGGCCGCGATCTCTCCGGTGCGGGTGTCGGCGGCGATGGGCTAGAGCCAGTCGCGCTTGCGGAACTGCAGATACAGGGCGAACGACGCCACGACGATCAGGCCGAGTGACGCGTAGGCACCCCACACCGTGCCGAACCCGATGAAGGTGAGATTCTGGCCGAAGAAGCCGGTGATGGCCGTGGGCACCGCGATAATGGCCGCCCAGCTCGTCACCTTCTTCATGATGAGGTTCATGCGATTGCCCTGGATGCTGAGATTGGTCTCCAGGATCGTCGAGATCAGGTCGCGCAGGGATTCTGTCCACTCGGTGGCGCGCAGCACATGGTCGTAGACATCCTGGAAATAGGGTGCCATCTCCCTATCGAGGGTCTCCAGATCGCGGCGAAGCACCGTGTTCACGACCTCGCGCATCGGCAGGATCACCCGGCGCAGCAACACGAGGGACTTGCGGAATTCGAACGAGCGCCGCTGTACCTCCTTGTCACGAGGGCGATCGTCGAATAGGGCATCCTCGAGTTCGTCTGACACCGTGTCGAGCTGCTGCACTGTCTCGAAGTGGCCGTCGACGATTTCGTCAAGGAGTCCCCAGAGCAGATAAGCGACCCCGTGTTTCGCCAGGTTCTTATCGCTGTCCCAGCGGGCAACAACCTTCGAGATGTCGAAGTCCGGCCCGTGCACGGTGATGAGCGCGCGAGGGGTGATGAAGGCTTTGATCTCGTGGGTCTCGAGCTCACCCGTCACCGTGTCGAGCGTCACCCCATAGGCCGCGAGAAACAGGTGGGTGTCGTAACGGTCGAGCTTCGGCCGCTGGGACGAGTGGACTGCATCCTCCACTGCGAGGGGGTGCAGGCCGAACTCTTCGCTGATGATTGCGAGGTCTGCTGCATTCGGCGAGACGAAATCCGCCCAGACGGTGCATTCTTTCAACTGGATGTGATCGGAGATGTCCTCGACCGCGAATCCCTCAGTCTTTAATTTGCCGTGGCTGTAAAGCCGGGTAGTCACCATCGGGCAATGCTAGTTGTGGTCGGTGCAGTAATCTTGAGGGCACAGTGAAACCCACGACCCACGGCACCTATGACTTCATCGTCGTGTCCAATCGCCTCCCCGTCGATCGCGCGGTCGAGGCTGACGGCTCGGGATCCTGGAGTCGGTCTCCCGGCGGGCTCGTCACCGCCCTGGAGCCGGTCATGCAACAAAACGAGGGCGCCTGGATCGGGTGGGGCGGACAATCTGACCTCGAGCTTGAGCCGTTCGACAGTGATGGCATCCACGTCATCCCGGTGGCCCTGAGCGCATTCGAGATCGAGAACTACTACGAAGGCTTCTCCAACGACACCCTGTGGCCGCTGTACCACGACGTTATTGCACCCCCCAGCTACCACCGGGAGTGGTGGGAGAGCTATGTCGAGGTCAACCAGCGGTTCGCGGATGCTACGGCACAGGCGACTTCCACTGGTGCCGTCGTCTGGATCCAGGACTATCAGCTACAGCTCGTACCGAAGCTCCTTCGCGAGATCCGTCCCGATCTCACCATCGGTTTTTTCAACCACATCCCTTTTCCGCCCTATGGCATCTATTCCCAGCTGCCCTGGCGAACGCAGATCATCGAGGGGCTGCTCGGAGCGGACGTTATCGGCTTCCAGCGTGTGGCGGACGCCAGCAACTTCCAGCGCGCGGTCCGTCGGCTGAAGGGCTACGGCACCAAGGGGTACCAGGTGGAAGTACCGCTCGTCGACGGTTCTCCCGGAGTGCGGGTCTTCGGCGAGATCAAACGCCAGGGCTCGTTTCGCACCGTTGTCGCCCGCGCGTTCCCCATTTCGATCGACAGCGCGAGTTTCGAAGCACTCGCACGCACCCCCGCTGCGCAGGAGCGTGCGAAGCAGATCCGTGCCGAACTCGGCAACCCGCGCACCGTGATGCTCGGCGTCGACCGCCTGGACTACACGAAGGGCATCGCGCACCGCCTCAAGGCCTACGGCGAGTTGCTGGCCGAGGGTCGATTGAGCTCCGAGGATGTCACGCTCGTGCAGGTGGCGAATCCCAGCCGCGAGCGGGTGCAGGCCTACATGGCGCTGCGAGACGAAATCGAACTGACGGTTGGCCGGATCAACGGCGACTACGGCACTATCGCGCACGTGCCGATCAGCTACCAGCACCACGGATTCCCCCGCGAGGAGATGGTGGCTCTCTATCTCGCCGCCGACGTGATGCTCGTCACGGCCCTCCGCGACGGCATGAATCTCGTGGCAAAGGAGTATGTGGCGTGTCGATTCGACGACGACGGCGTACTCATCCTCAGTGAATTCGCCGGGGCATCCGACGAGTTGAAGCGCGCACTGCTGATCAACCCGCACGACATCGACGGTGTGAAGGAGGCCATCCTCCAGGCTATTTCGATGCCGAAGGTCGAGCGAACTGCCCGTATGAGATCGCTGCGCAAGCGGGTGCTCGAGCACGATGTCTCTCGCTGGTCGCGGGACTTTCTTGAGGTGCTCGAGAGCCGGGCGCACCATGGATCCGAGGGGCACGAACTCGCCTGATGGTCGGCGCCGATATCCCACCCAACTTCTCCAGCCTGCCCGAGCCGTTCATCGGGGCGTTGCGGGAACTCGCCCTTACGCGTCGGCTGCTCGTCGCCCTCGATTTTGACGGTACCCTCGCGCCGGAGGTGGATTCCCCGGAGCAGGCGCGCGCGCTGCCTGAGGCCCGTGCCGCCGTCCTGCGGCTAAACGACATTCCGAACACGAGGGTCGCCCTCGTCTCCGGCCGTGCGCTCGACAGTCTCATTGCGGTCTCCGACCTGCCGGACAGCGTGCTGCTCGTCGGCTCCCACGGCATCGAACTACGGCTCGACAACCCCGGGGACAGCGTGACTCTCAACACCACCGAATTCGAGCGGATCGATCTGCTCGGCGAGGTGCTCGGCGAGGTCGCCAACTCCTTCGACGAGGTCTGGCTTGAAGAGAAGCCCGCCGGCTTCGCTCTGCACACCCGTCTGGCCTCGGAGCACAACAGCCGCGTCGCCCACCTGGTCGCCCGAAGCGAGACAGCGGCGGAGCTCGACGACCTCACCATCCGAAGTGGCAAGAATGTGCTCGAATTTTCTGTGCGCTCCACCACCAAGGGCGAAGCCGTGCAGCACCTGCGTGCGTACACGAACGCCACCGCGGTTTTCTACGCCGGTGACGACGTGACCGATGAGGATGCCTTCGCTGCGCTCCGCGCCGATGACGTCGGGCTCAAGAGTGGCCTGGGTTCGACTCTCGCGAACTTCCGGGTCGGTGGACCGAGCGATGTCGCCCGGGCGATCAACCTGCTCGCTGAACTGCGCGAGGGCCACGCCCGCGCGCACTAGCATCCGCTGTCGCCTGCCTGCGCGCCCGCTCAGCTCCGCGCTTCCGCCTGCGCGCTTCCCGGTGGTGCTTCCGCCTGCGCGACTCCCGGTGGTGCTGTGACGCCGTGGCGGGGGACGTGCCTCCCTCCGCGAGACGGTGAGGCCTCCGCGAGCCGGCGTATCCCCCGCCACGGGATGGTGGGCCCTCGCGAGCCGACGTATCCCCGCCAGACGGTGAGCCCTCCGCGACTGCGCGACTCCCGGTGGCGCTGTGACGCCGTGGCGGGGGACGTGCCTCCCTCCGCGAGACGGTGAGGCCTCCGCGAGCCGGCGTATCCCCCGCCACGGCCGAAAAGCGAGCGGCCAAGCAGCACCGGTTGCGGTAGTGCACCCATGGTGGCGTTCTAGACTCGGTTACATGCCCGAAACAGTTGACTGGAAGCCCCGCTCGCGCACGGTCACCGACGGCATCGAGGCGATGACATCCCGGGGAATGCTCAGAGCGGTCGGGATGGGGGATTCCGACTGGGAGAAGCCACAGATCGGCATCGCGAGCTCGTGGAATGAGATCACCCCCTGCAATCTCAGCCTTGACCGGCTCGCGCAGGCCGCGAAGGAAGGCGTGCACTCCGGCGGCGGGTATCCGCTTCAGTTCGGCACCATCTCCGTCAGCGACGGCATCAGCATGGGCCACGAAGGCATGCATTTCTCCCTGGTGAGTCGTGAAGTCATTGCGGACTCCGTCGAGGTCGTCATGCAGGCCGAGCGCCTCGACGGCTCGGTACTGCTCGCCGGCTGCGACAAGTCACTGCCCGGCATGCTCATGGCGGCCGCTCGCCTCGACCTCGCCTCGGTGTTTCTCTACGCCGGCTCGATCGCGCCCGGCTGGGTTCGCCTCAGCGATGGCACCGAGAAGGAGGTCACCATCATCGACTCCTTCGAGGCAGTCGGTGGGGTCAAGGCTGGCACTATGAGCGACGAGGATGCCTATGCGATCGAGTGTGCAATCGCCCCGGGCGAAGGTGCCTGCGGCGGCATGTATACCGCCAACACGATGGCGAGCGTTGCCGAAGCGCTCGGGATGGCCCTGCCGGGCTCCACGAGTCCGGCCGCGGCAGACCGTCGCCGCGACTATTTCGCGCACAAGAGCGGCGAGGCTGTCGTCAACCTGCTCCGCCTCGGCATCACGACCCGCGACATCCTCACCAAGGATGCATTCGAGAATGCGATCGCCGTGGCCATGGCGCTCGGAGGATCGACCAACGTCGTGCTGCACCTCCTCGCCATCGCCTGGGAAGCGGATGTCGACCTCAGCCTCGACGACTTCAACCGCATCGGCGACACCATCCCGCACCTCGCCGACATGAAGCCCTTCGGCCAGTTTGTGATGAACGACCTTGATCGCCGCGGGGGAATCCCGGTGCTGATGAAGGCACTGCTGGATGACGGACTGCTGCACGGCGATGCGCTAACGGTCACCGGCAAGACACTCGCCGAGAACCTCGCCGAGTTGAACATCCCGCCGCTCGATGGCAAGGTCCTGCGCACCCTGGACAATCCGATCCACGCGACCGGCGGCCTCACTATCCTGCACGGATCCTTCGCTCCGGAGGGTGCCGTCGTCAAGACCGCCGGCTTCGATGCAAAGGTCTTCGAGGGTCCGGCCCGGGTCTTCGAGCGGGAACGCGCGGCGATGGACGCCCTCACCGAGGGAAAAATCGGCGCGGGGGACATCGTCGTGATCCGCTACGAAGGACCAAAGGGCGGACCGGGAATGCGCGAGATGCTCGCCATCACCGCCGCCATCAAGGGAGCCGGGCTCGGCAAGGATGTATTACTCTTGACAGACGGGCGATTCTCAGGCGGCACAACCGGACTGTGTATCGGCCATATAGCACCCGAAGCGGTGGACGCAGGTCCCATCGCCTTCGTGCGCGATGGTGATCTGATACGGGTCGATATCGCCGCTCGCTCGCTCGACCTACTTGTCGACGAGTCTGAGCTCACCGCTCGCCGCTCCGGCTGGGCTCCGCTTCCTCCGCGTTACACCCGTGGCGTTCTGGCAAAGTATTCGAAGCTCGTGCACTCCGCTGCGGAGGGCGCAATAACGGGCTAACCCGGGGTCGGGAAACGGGCCCTCTCACCATTCGCACTCTATGTCTCGCAAGGAATATTCAATGACCACGGATACCGTTGCCGTGCCGACGTCGCCAACCAAGAGAGCCACCGAACCTGAGATCCTGACCGGGTCGGGCGCGATTCTCCGTTCGCTCGAAAATCTCGGGGTCACGGATGTATTCGGCCTGCCCGGCGGCGCGATCATGCCGTTCTATGACGAGCTCATGTCGTCGACGGGCATCCGGCACATCCTCGTACGCCATGAACAGGGCGCCGTCCATATGGCCGAAGGTTACGCGCGTTCGACCGGCAAGCCCGGCGTCGTCGTCGTGACGTCCGGTCCCGGCGCGACGAACACCGTCACCGGCATCGCGGACGCGTTCATGGATTCCATTCCGCTGGTCATCATCACCGGACAGGTGAAGACGCACGTCATCGGTTCCGACGCGTTCCAGGAAGCCGACATCACCGGCATCACGCGTCCGATCACCAAATACAATTATCTCGTCAAAGACGTGAAGGACCTTCCGCGCGTCATCAAGGAAGCCTTCTGGCTTTCGATGCACGGTCGTCCGGGTCCCGTCCTCATCGATTTTCCGTCCGACGTCAGCTTGGCGGAATTGGATTTCGTCTACCCCGAGA
>JANYIZ010000087.1 GCA_025408445.1 Frigoribacterium sp.
GAGGGGCTTCGCCATCCGCTCGAGCTGGCGGAAGACATCCTTCCACTCTCGCACCCGGAGGTAATTGAGGTACTCGCTGCGGCAGAGGCGTCGAAACTGGTTGCCGCTGAGTTCTTTCTCCTTCTCGCGCAGATAGTTCCAGAGGTTGAGGATGGTCAGGAAGTCGCTGGTCGGGTCGACGAAGCGGGCGTGTGACTGGTCGGCCTGCGGTCGCCTGTCGAGCGGTCGCTCCCGAGGATCCTGGATGCTGAGCCCGGCGACGATCGCCATGACCTCGCGGGTGACTCCGTGTTGCTTCGACTCCACGACCATGCGCGCGAGCCGTGGGTCGATCGGCAGTTGGGTGAGCTGTTTACCGATGCGGGTGATGGTCGGATCGACTGTTCCGGAGCCCGAAACCGCCCCAAGCTCTCGCAGCAGGTCGAGCCCGTCCTTGATGCCGCGCGAGTCGGGCGGTTGCAGGAACGGGAAGTTCGCGATATCGCCGAGCCCGAGGGAGATCATCTGCAGGATCACCGCCGCGAGATTGGTGCGCAGGATCTCCGGCTCGGTATATTCCGGCCGGCGCATGAAGTCCTGTTCGGAATACAACCGAATGGCGATGCCGTCGCTGGTGCGGCCGCTGCGACCCGATCGCTGGTTTGCGCTCGCCTGGCTGATCGCTTCGATCGGTAGTCGCTGCACCTTTGATCGCACGCTGTAGCGCGAAATGCGCGCAGTCCCCGCATCGATCACGTATTTGATGCCGGGCACCGTGAGACTCGTCTCGGCCACATTGGTGGCGAGCACGATGCGACGGCGGATGCCGGGGGTGCGCCCGGTCTCAAAGACCCGGTGTTGCTCCGCCGAGCTCAGTCGGCCATAAAGCGGAAGCACCTCGGTGAACGGCAGGTTGCGCCCCCCAATCGCCTCCTCGGCATCCCGGATCTCGTTCTCTCCACTGAGGAAAACCAGAACGTCGCCGCTCGACTCCCGCGCGAGTTCGTCGAGGGCGGCGTTGATTCCCTCCATCGGATCGAGGTCGGCCTCAGCCTCGGCGTCATCCTCGTCATCCGCTATCGGCGCCTCGGCCACGAGCGGGCGATACCGAACTTCCACGGGGAAGGTGCGCCCGCTGACCTCGACGATGGGTGCGCCGACACCCGCGGCATCCGCAAAGTGACGGGAGAAGCTCTCGGGATCGATGGTGGCAGAAGTGACGATGATGCTGAGATCCGGCCGCTGGGGCATGAGCTGTTTGAGGTAGCCGAGCAGGAAATCGATGGTGAGGCTTCGCTCGTGGGCCTCGTCGATGATGATCGCGTCGTACTTACGCAACAGTCGATCCCGGTGGATTTCGTTCAGCAGGATGCCGTCGGTCATGAGTTTGATGCGCGTGTCTTGGCTGACGGTGTCGGTGAATCTCACCTGGTATCCGACCAGGCCGCCCAGCGTGGTCCCGAGTTCATCGGAGATGCGTTCGGCGATGGTGCGCGCCGCGATACGCCTCGGCTGGGTGTGGCCGATGCTCGTCTTGCCGAGTTCGAGCAAAATCTTCGGAAGCTGCGTTGTCTTGCCCGACCCCGTCTCGCCCGCGACAATCACGACCTGGTGATCGCGGATGGCCGCGGCGATGTCCTCGCGGCGCTGGCTGACCGGGAGGTCCTCCGGATAGGAGATCCGGTACTCGGTCGTCGCGTCGGTCATGGGCGTTTAATTCTACCGAACTCGCGCGCGCATCCTTGGAAGGAGCAGACCACCCACGATGGGTGGGGGCACGATCGCTGTGCCAGGTTTACCGATCCAATTTCCGATCTCGGCCGCGAAGCCCATGCCCGCGGCGGCAACGCGCCAAGAAGTCACAGGATTGCCAGCGGCCACTGACGGGACACCCAGACCGACTACCTAGCCCCTCTCGGTGCCCACATTGCGGCCCGCAGCCGGCCATCTGCCGAAACGGGGTCGTGGGCTAGAGAGAAGGTTCCACTGATGACGTTCAACCAGATTCCCACCAGGTTCAACACTCCCGCGAGGAAGCGCCTCGCCGTCGGAGCGGCGACCGTGCTCACGGCCGGCATGCTCTTCGGAGTCGGCATTACCGGAGCCTCCGCCGCGACCTCGTCGTCGGCAGGATCCAGCACGACCTCGACTAGCTTCACCCCCAGCGACTCCACCCACAGCGGACAGGCATTCGGTTCCCGGTCGATCGTGCGACAGGTACGCGAGGCATTCTTCGCGGACAAGATCGACGGCGTCAAGGCGCAGAAGCTCGCCACCGCGGCCACCGGTCAGACGATGGTGTTCTCGCGGCTGCCTACCGCGCTGCAGACCGACCTCACCTCGCTGAAGACCGCGTCGGCGGCCGAGCGGGAAGCAGCCGCTCAGAAGATCAGCAGCACCTCGCTCGGGGGCGGATATGGCCAAGAGCTCAGGACCATCGCCACTGACCTGAAGAGTGGCGCGAAGCTCCCGCTCGGCGAGATCATTCGTGACGCGGCCAGCGACCTGGCCACGGGTAAGGCCCTCGGCCAGTCGGACCTGTCGACCGCGCCGACGAGCCACGTCGGAGCGGGCGCGCACCACAGCGGCACGTCCGGCGCGGACGCTACCGCGGGCAACTAGAACCACAGGCATCCGAAGCGAAGGCCAGGAGCGAGGAATTGCGCCTGGCCTGCGTCGCGTCTGCGCCCGGTCCGTCCACCCTTCGCGGGCGGCTCGCGCTATTCGAAGGCGGAGATCCCGGTGATCGCCCGACCGACCAGCAGGGTGTTGATCTCGTAGCTTCCCTCGTAGCTGTAGACCGCTTCGGCATCCGCGAAGATCCGCGCCATCCCGAAGTCGGTTGAGATGCCATTGCCGCCGAGGATGCCGCGGGCCATCGCTACCGACTCTCGCATCCGTGCGCTTCCGGATGCCTTGGCCATCGCCGCGTGCTCGGAGCGCAGGGTGCCTTTCTGCTGCAGCTGGGCGATTCGCACCATTGTGCCAAGGGAAGCGGTGGCGTTCTCGAGGATACGCACAAGCTTCTCCTGCACAAGTTGGAATGACGCGATCTGTTTGCCGAACTGGCGTCGTTCCAGCGCATAGGCGAGCGCGTGATCATAGGCGGCGAGCTGCAGGCCGACCGTCTGCCAGGCCACCCACACCCGGGAGTCGGTGAGAAGAGCGCCCGCGTCGCGGAAAGAGGTCGCACCGGGCAGTCGAGCCGACTCGTCGACCCGCACGTCATCGAGCAGGATGTCCGCGTTCTGCACGATTCGAAGCGAGATCTTGTTCTCGATTTTCTCGGTGCGAAGTCCAGGGGTGCTCCGGTCCACAATGAAGGCCTTGATCTCGCCGTCTGCGGTGTCGCGAGCCCAGAGGATGATGTGGTCGGCGATGGTGCCGTTGCCGATCCAGCGTTTTGCTCCGGAGATGCTCCAGGTGTCCCCGTGCCGGGTGGCCGTGGTGGCCATCGAGCGGGAGATGTCCGATCCGTGGTCCGGCTCGGTGAGGGCGAATGCCCCGATGCGGGTCAGATCGCGCAGGCCGGGAAGCAGCCGTTCACGCTGCTCGTCAGACCCGAGTCGGGCAATCGCGGCGGTGACCAGCTCGGAGTGCACTCCCAGAAACGTAGATACGGACATGTCGACCCGCGACAGCTCGAGATGCAGGAAGCCGCGAAGCAAATGGCTGCCGCCTGAGGCCGGGATGCCGATGAGGTCCAGTCCGGCGAGTGCCGGAAGCAACTCGAAGGGAAACGTTGCGGCATCCCAGTGGGCACCGATGACGGGTCGTACTTTACGGTCGAAGATCGAGGTGGCATTGCGCAGCCGCTGCTGCTCAACGGGCGTGAGCAGGTCGCGGTAGTCGAGGAAGTCATCCGAGGGCCGCGGACGCCGTGCCTGCGCGGCGGAAGTGTCGGAGGTCAGCGAATTGAGGCTCATCGGGGTGTCATCCGGATCGCACCGTCGAGTCGAATCGTCTCGCCGTTGAGATAGGGGTTCTCCACGATGTGCTTCACAAGCGCGGCGTATTCGGCCGGCCGGCCGAGGCGTGCCGGATGCGGCACCTGGCTTCCGAGCGAGAGCTTCGTCTCCTCGCTCATCGCGGCCATCATCGGAGTCTCGAACACGCCGGGAGCGATCGTCATGACCCGGATGAGGTTCGAGGCGAATTCCCGCGCGATCGGCAGCGTCATCGCCGCAACGGCGCCCTTCGATGCCGAGTAGGCCGCCTGCCCGATCTGCCCGTCGAACGCCGCCACAGAGGCGGTGTTCACGATCACTCCGCGCTCGCCGTCGATCGGCTCGTTCTGCTGCATTGCTGCGGCTGCCAGTCGAAGCACGTTGAAAGTGCCGATGAGATTGATGCGGATGGCACGCTCGAACAGCTCGAGGGCGAGCGGGCCATCCCGACCGACAACACGGTTCGCCGGCGCGATACCGGCGCAGTTGACCAGGATGCGCAGGGTGCCGAGGCCCGTCGCGACGCCGACCGCTGCGGCGACATCCGGTGCGCTGGTGACGTCAGCGGCGACGAAGGTCGTGCCCTCCAGCGGCTCGTCCGGCGCGGTCAGATCCAGGACGACCACGTGAGCGCCGGCGGAGGTGAGCGTTCGGGCGGTGGCGAGCCCGAGGCCGGAGGCCCCTCCCGTGACGATGGCGACCGTGTCGGTAATGTTCATGCTGCTCCTATCCGAGGGCGATGAGTTCGAGCGGATCGGCCAGGATCCGTCCGATCTCTGCGAGAAATGCGGACCCCGCTGCTCCGTCCACGAGACGATGATCGAAAGAGACGCTCAGCGTCATCACCGAGCGCAGGGCGATTTCGCCCCGGAACTCCCACGGCTGCCGCCGGATCGCCCCTGAGCAGAGAATCGCAGCCTCGCCGGGATTGATGATGGGAGTGCCGCTGTCGATACCGAAGCTGCCGATATTGGTGATGCTGATCGTGCCGCCAGACAGCTCGGCCACGGCCGTCTTGCCGTCGCGAGCGCGGGTCGCCAGTCCCGACAGGGCATCCGCGAGCTCGCGGAGTGTCAGAGAGTTGACATCTCGGATATTCGGCACCATGAGCCCCCGCGGGGTGGCCACGGCGATGCCGAGATTGATCGCGCGGTAAGTCACGATCTCCTGGGCGGCCTCGTCCCAGCGCGAGTTGAGCGCGGGATACCGCACCGTCGCTATCGCCAGCGCCTTCGCAATCAGCAACAGTGGCGTGACTCTCGCGCCCTCGAATGCCGGGTGCGCGCGCAGGCGATCCACCAGCTCGACGGTGGCAGTGACATCCACGGTCACGAATTCGGTGACATGGGGTGCCGTGAACGCGCTCGACACCATCGCGGCAGCGGTGCGCTTGCGCACGCCACTGATCGGCACCCTGGTCTCGTCGGCCGAAGCGGTCCTGTCGCTGACAACGGAAGGCGCCGCCGGAGAGCCGCTTGCCGCCTCGACGTCAGAGCGGATGACCGCGCCATTCGATCCCGTACCGGTGACAGTTGCGAGGTCGAGCCCGAGGCGCCGCGCGAGGTCGCGCACCGGGGGTTTGGCGAGAACGCGCGAGGGCGAAAGCGAGGACGAAAGCGAGGGCGAAAGCGGGGGCTCCGGCGTCAGCTCCGCGGCAGAAGCCCGCTGACGGCGGTGGCCGGAGCGATGATCGCTCGCACCGGGCCCATACCCGACGAGCATGTTCGATCGGCCGTCCTCCTCGGCATCCGGCTCAGTCGCGGAAAGATCCTGGACAGTCACTTCAGCCCCACCGAAGCTGATGATCGGGGCGCCGACCAACACCGTCTCGCCCTCAGCGGCGTGAAGTGCAGAGACTATCCCGATGATCGGTGACGGCAGTTCGACCAGGGCCTTGGCCGTCTCCACCTCGCAGATCACCTGGTTGAGAACGACCTCGTCGCCCGCTTTCACGAGCCAGCGCACGATCTCGGCGTCGGTGAGTCCCTCGCCGAGGTCGGGAAGGAGGAAATCGGTGGCCATCACTGCACCGCCAGGCTTCGATCGACCGCGTCGAGTACCCGGTCGATGTCGGGCAGGTAATACTGCTCGACCTTGGACGGCGGATAGGGGGTGGAGTATCCACCCACCCGGATCACCGGCGATTCGAGCATCCAGAAGCAGCGCTCCGAGATGCGCGCGGCGATCTCGGCGCCGAGCCCGAGGAACACCGGGGCCTCGTGCACCACGATGAGCCGGCCGGTCTTCGCAACCGAGCGCTCGATGGTGCCGAAGTCGATGGGGGAGAGCGACCGCAGGTCGATGACCTCGACGGAGGTGCCCTCGGTCGCCGCTTCGCGCGCCGCAGCGAGGGCGGTCGCCACCATCGGACCGTAGGCGACGACGGTGAGGTCCGTGCCCTCGATCACCACTCGGGCGTCGTAGAGCCCGAGTGTCGGGGTGCCTTCGAGGTCGACATCCTGCTTATCCCAATAGCGGCGCTTCGGCTCGAAGAACAGCACCGGGTCGTCGGAGGCGATCGCCTGCTGGATCATGCCGTAAGCGTCATCCGCGGCGGAGCAGGAGACGACGCGAAGGCCCGCGGTGTGCGCGAAGTACGCCTCTGGAGACTCGGAATGGTGCTCGACCGCGCCGATTCCGCCGCCATAGGGCACCCGGATGGTCAGGGGTACGGTGACGGCGCCATCCGTACGGTTATGGATCTTCGCGAGCTGGGAGACGATCTGGTCGAATGCCGGGTAGATGAAGCCGTCGAACTGGATCTCGCAAACCGGCCGGTAGCCGCGCATGGCGAGACCAATGGCGGTGCCGATGATTCCCGACTCCGCAAGCGGAGTGTCGAAGACCCGCTCCCGACCGAATTCGGCCTGCAGCTGGTCGGTCACGCGAAAGACCCCGCCGAGGGCCCCCACGTCTTCCCCCATCAGCATGACGCGGTCGTCAGAGGTGAGGGATCGCCGGAGTCCGGCATTGATTGCCTTGGCGAGCGAGAGGGTCGTCACTGGCCGGCCGCCTTCGTGTCGGGGATGCCGTGGTAGGCCAGAAACTCGACCCGCTCCTCCTCGAGCAGCGAGTGCGGCTCGGCGTAGACGTTCTCGAAGATCGACTCCGGTGCTGGCTCGACAGTGCCGAGGCATCCGGCGCGCACCGAGGCGGCGAACTCGCCTGCCTTCGCTTCTGCGGTGGCGAGCATCTCGGCAGTGGCGAGCCCACGATGCTCAAGGGTGCGAAGCAGTCGGTCAATCGGGTCGCGTTCCTTCCACCGGGCGAGCTCGTCGGCGTCGCGGTAGCGAGTCGGGTCATCGGATGTCGTGTGCGGCCCCATGCGATAGGTCACCGCTTCGATGAAGGTGGGTCCGTCGCCGTTGCGCGCGCGCTCGGCCGCGTACCGGGTGACGGCGAGCACGGCGAGCACATCGTTGCCGTCCACCTGCACGCCTTCGATT
>JANYIZ010000088.1 GCA_025408445.1 Frigoribacterium sp.
CCCCCGCCAGCCGAGCAGAAAGATCGCGAGCACCACGGTCGTGACGATCACGAATCCGAGTTGAACCCCCTGTCCACTCACCCCGCGTAGGAGCATTCCGACGATCACCGTCGCGGCCCAGATCGTGAACCCGGTCCAGCGCAGCGAGAACGGTGTGCGCCACGCCCGTGCGCCGATCGACCCGATCGCGAGCCCTGCGAGGAAGGGCCAGAGTGTCACCAGAGCGCCAAGCGGGCCCTCGTTGTGGCTCGCCCTGCCGATCAGCACGAAGGCCGCGACGAGCACCACATCAACGATGGCCGCCAGAAGAGCGGATGCCACGGGGTTTTGTTTCACCTGTCGACCCTACGACACCTCCGAGTGGGCAATTTCGGCTCCAAATTTCGGGTTTGGGGTCCGTTTTCGCCCACTCGGCGACCTGTGGGGCTATTTTTCCGCGGGCGGCAGAGGGGGCGCCGGGCAGCTCCTCGCCGGTGACCGCATCCATCACCGACTGCCCGGGCGGAAGATTCGAGAGGTCGGGCGCGATGAGTTCGCGCATCCGTCCGGAGTCCGGCAGTCCGAAGGTGGGAACGCGTCCCTCGCCAGGGGAGAGCACGAGGTCGTCGCAGCGACGCGGAAGCGTTTTGCCCTGGAAGAAATCCGGCTGGCGAAGGAACCAGAGGAACATGAGCACCGCGCCGATCAACAGCCCGAGTACGCCAACCACTGCGGTCGCTCCGACACCGAAGATCGTCACGTTGTGACCCTTGTTGTCCTGGATCCACTCCGGGAGCGCGAACTGCTGCAGCCCGTAGACGAAGACGAGGAGCAGGATGGCTCCGCCCACGAATGGGAAGAGGCCTCGCATGATGAAATGGCGAAACGACGACGTCAGCGTCTTGCGATAGAACCAGACGCAGGCGAATCCCGTGAGTCCGTAGTAGAACGCGATCATCAGTCCGATGGATCCGACGAGCGCCCGAAGCAGGGTATCGGCCCCGATCAGGGTGAATAGCAGGTAGAACGCCGCCGAGACGATCCCCATGCCGATCGTCGACCAGGTCGGCGTGAGGTACTTCGGGTGGATGCGCGCGAACTTCGCCGGGATCGCCTTGTAGACAGCCATGGAGAGCGCGGTGCGCGCCGTCGGCAGGATCGTCGTCTGCGTGGACGCGGATGCCGAGGTAAGGATGGATGCGGCGAGCAGCAGGAGCAGGATGTGTCCGATCACGCTGTTTCCGAACAGCTGCGGTCCGATAGCGGAGAAGACGTCGCTCGCGTTGTTGGGATTTCCGAGGCCGACGCCCTTCGTGCCGACACCAGCGAAGGCGACGACCGCGACAGCGACGAGGGCGTAGGTCACCAGCAGCAGAAGCGTGCTGATGATCGCGGCGCGACCGGGCGTCTTGGCCGGATCGGCGGTCTCCTCGTTGACCGAGACGGCGGTATCCCAGCCCCAGTAAATGAAGATGGCGGTGAGCATCGCGGGCGCGATCACCTTCGTGAAGTCGAGGGTGAATGGATTGAACCAGTCGAGGGTCGGCACCAGTGAATAGCTTTCCGCGTTACCGGAGTAGACCCGCACGAGCGCGAATGCGGCGAAGGCGATGAGGATGATGACCTCGATACTGAGCAGGAAGTACTGGAGTCGCGCGGAGATCTCGATACCGCGGTAGCAGATCCAGGTCATCAGGGCGATCCAGAGGAGGCCGGCCACTGTCGACCAGAAGGTGCTGCTCGACAGGTCGGACATGCCGGGGACGCCAAATTGACCGAGGAGGGTGAAAGTGTACGACCCGGCAATCTGGGCCAGGTTTGCCATGACGATGACGTCGGCGACGATTATTCCCCAGCCACCCATCCAGCCGGTGACCGGCCCGAACGCGCGGGTCGCCCAGGTGAATGTGGTGCCGCAATCGGGCTCTGCACGATTGAGTTCCTGATAGGCCACGGCGATGAGATACATCGGGATGAAGGCGAGCAGCACGATGCCCGGGGCCTTCACCCCCGCGAGGAGCGCGCCGCCGCTTGCGACGATCAACCCCAGACTCGCTGCGAGGCTATAGGCCGGAGCAGTGGATGCCACCCCCATGACGATGCTGGAGATGAGGCCGAGTGAACCGCCCTTCAGCCCCTTACTGTCCACATCGCTCGTGGTCGGATCAGTTGCGGTCATGCGCACACTCCTTGCCTGCAGGCCGCCGGTGGAACGGCACAACCGGGTAGCGGAGATCGCTCGTCATCGAACGATCTATGCGGCTCACACTAGTGCCGAATCGTGTCGGACTTTCGACACATTTCTGCGGATTAGGCGTTTTTCACCTCTTTATTACGATGAGATCGTCTGCGGTTTTACCCTAAAGCCGATCAAATGGTCCGTCGAAGGTAAACCGGCCGAGTCGATGGGAGCTCTGCCGGGAGGCGGATCGGCGCTGCCGGGGCCCCTCGGTTCTGCGTATGGTGGTCACATGCAACCAGGCAACCAGTTCGGCGAATTCTTGCGTGCCAGGCGCGAACTCCTCACCCCGGAAGATGTGGGCCTTCCGGCCACCGGACGTCGACGCGTCCAGGGCCTGCGTCGGGAGGAAGCCGCCCTCGTATCCGGCCTCTCGCCGGAAGACTACCTGCGGCTGGAGCAGGGGGTCGAGCAGAATCCGACCGATGATGTGCTTGACGCACTCACTCGCGCGCTCAAACTGGACGACGATGCCGCTGCAAGCCTGCGCAATCTCGCTCGGCCGACACCCCTTGCGAACCGCGAATCCACGAGCGCCGAGGCATCACACGGCGAAGCACCCGAGGGGCTCGTCGGCCTGATCGACACCTGGCCGAACCAGGCCGCCTGGATTGAGGGACGGCTCACCGAAGTGCTCGCCGCCAATCCCCTCGCCCGCGCGCTCTCCCCGCTCCTCGCACCCGGAACCAATCTCATGCGCTCCGTGTTTCTCGATCCGGCCGCACGCGAGCTCTACACCCGGTGGGACGAGATGCTCGTCGCCACGGTCGCGCGTCTGCGCACCCTCATCGGCCCGGACATCGACGACCCGGCCCTCGCCCAGCTGGTGGGCGAACTCTCCGTGCGCAGCGGTGAGTTCCGCGCGCTGTGGGGTGCCGCCGAACTCCCGACAGAGGGCGACACGATCACCCGCCTGACGCATCCGCAGGTGGGGGCGCTCGAGCTCGAGACAGAGCGCCTGGCCATCGGCTCCCCCGGCGAAGCCTCTTTTGGGCAGTTCCTCGTGATCCTCCATGCGCAAGCGGGCTCCGATTCGGAGACCGCTCTTCGCCGGCTCTCCGCAATCGCCTCCGGAAAGTCACCGGCCGAAGCTAAGCGCATCCTTCCTGCCCCCGTGCCGATCGAATCGAAGCGCCGCCTTCCGTGACCCGGGCTGCTTCCACAGGCCCTCGCGTCATCTCCCGGATCGGCCGACGCGCCGTCCGAGTGCTCATTGTGAGCCTCGTACTGTTGGTGCTCGCGATCGTCGCTCTGGTCACCTGGGCGAATATCGTCATGCAGGGTGAACGCGGGCCGGCACTCTTGGCCTGGCGTGACCACCGGGTCGCCATCACTTCAACAAACCACTCGATAGTTCTCGCCCCACGCTCCGGAGCCACGGGCACCGGTCTCGTCTTCATACCGGGCGCAAAGGTCGATCCCTATGCCTACCTCTACAAACTCTCCGGCATCGTGGAGAAGGGGGTGACCGTCGTGATCACCAAGCCGACCCTCAATCTCGCCCTCCTCGACCAGCGACCGCTCTCCACCTTCACCGCCGATGCTCCCGAGGTGACCCGCTGGTTCGTCGGGGGCCACTCGCTCGGCGGCGTGCGCGCCTGCATGCTGGCCGCTTCGACCGCGAAACCGGATGTCGCGGGCGTCGTGCTCTTCGGCAGTTATTGCGCCAACGACCTTTCGCACACCGAGCTGACCGTGCTCAGTATCGGCG
Source organism: Frigoribacterium sp. (assembly GCA_025408445.1). Taxonomy (GTDB): domain Bacteria; phylum Actinomycetota; class Actinomycetes; order Actinomycetales; family Microbacteriaceae; genus Lacisediminihabitans. The sequence goes on from JANYIZ010000088.1 coordinate 3,930, forward strand.
GAGAGCGTGACGGCCTGAGCGCGCCAGCCAAGATCGATGCGGCGAAGGACATGCTGACATCATCCGCCACCTTCGTCGAGATCCCGGGGAGTAACCACGCCCGCTTCGGCGACTATGGGGTGCAGCCGGGCGACGGCGTGGCGACGATCTCGAGCGCCGCGGCGCGATCAGAGATCACCGCGGCGCTGGCACGGATTCTCGTCGGCGATTAGAGCACGGGCCAACACGAGGGCAGACCCGTTGGACACCGCCCTGCCGCTGACGAACTGTCTGGTCGGCCGTGCCTGAGTTCAGCTGTCATTCCTGTTGTTGTGCCGGATCGCCCGCACCGCCACTTCCTCGGCATCGATCGAGGCAAGGATGGCACGCACCGCCGGCTCCTGGTAGCGGCCCTCCCTGCGGGCGACCAGCACTGCTGCACGCTCGGCATCGATCATCGCAAGTCTCAGGCGCCCGAAGACGGCCTGGGCCTGTTCCACGCCATCGGTATCGGGGCTGAGCAACGGTTCCCCGAGCCGGGCTGCGTCGTTGCGGAGACGATCAATGACTGCCGCGTCATCCGATTCCCTTCTCTCGGAATCCAGCTGCACGACACCGGCCGCCCGAGCCTCCGCCATCAACATCTGTGCCTCGACGATTTCCTGGTCGGTGTTCGGTGGCGGCAACTTCAACCGCCGGATGATCAGGGGCAGGGCTAATCCCTGAAGCAGGGTGCCGATCACAACCGCGAAGGCGAGGAATTGCAGGAATGGTTTCTGAGGGGTTCCGTCGGGGAGGAGGAACACCGCCGCGAGTGTCACCACACCACGCATCCCGGAGAATCCGATTGCCACGACGGTGTTCCAGCTCATGTCGCGCCCGCGGAAATGTTTCGGTCCGAAGCGGTAAAAAGCACGAACGGAGACGATCCAGGCGAACCGCGCCGCCACGAGGAAAAGCAACATGCCCACCGAGATAAGGATCGTCTCGACGACGCTGAAGCCCGAGTTCGCGACCCCGCCAAGGATACCCTTGAGATTAAGTCCGATGAACAGGAAGACGGAGTTCTCGAGGAGGAAGCGAATGGTGCGCCAGTTCACCGAGTCTGCAATGCGCGCCTGCGCCGACTGCACGACGGGCGCGTTGACCCCGACGATGAGGCCGGCGATCACGACGGCGAGCACCCCAGAGCCGTGGAGCAACTGCGTGGGAATAAAGGCGACGAATGGTGTCACCAGGGACAGGCTGGTATCGAGCACCGGTGCCTTCAATTGCTTCCGGATCGCGGAGAGGCCGTATCCCGCTGCGAGGCCAAAGCCAACGCCGACCACCACCGCGAGCACGAAATCCCCGGCAACCGCCCACGGATTGAAGGTGCCGACGATCGCCGTAATTGCCGCTGACAGTGCCACAAGTGCTGCGGCATCGTTAAAAAGGCTCTCCCCCTCGAGAATCGTGACGAGCCGACGGGGCAGATTGAGGCGACCGGAGATCGAGGTCACCGCCACGGCATCCGTCGGGGCGACGACCGCGGCGAACGCGAATCCGGTGGCGAGCGTGATCGCCGGCACGATCAGCCAGGTGAAGAATCCGACGACCACGACCGAGAACAGCACAAGCCCTACCGAGAGGGCGAGAATGCTGTCGCGTCGGGCTCGCACATCAACCAGGGAGGTGCGGATCGCCGCGGCGAACAGCAGCGGAGGTAACAGCCCGTAGAGCACGAGCTCCGGTCGCACTTCGATCCGTGGCAGCCCAGGGACGAAGGAGACGAGCGCACCGACAGCCACCAGCGCGATGGGTGCGGACCAGCCAACGCGACGCGAGAGACCCGTTACGGTGACCGCCACGAGCACGAAGGACACGATCCAAATAATGGTCATTACGGAGTCATTCAAGTCGACATCCCTTCGGTCTGTGCTGCAGTTTAGGGGTAGATCGTGAGGGGGCAGGGCGTTTGAGGGCAGAGCGTTTGAGCTTCGAGCACTGCACACTCGGGATCAGTCCAGATTCGAAGAGCAGGATTTCACTATGCGTCCTCCCGTTCGCCCCGTCGTCCCCGGCCCCGGCCAGGAATCCGTCTGGGACTACCCCCGCCCGCCCCGCGTCGAAGCAACTACCGACCGCATTCGCATTCGATTCGGAGGCGAGACGATCGTCGACACGACGGATGCCGTGCGGGTGCTCGAGACGAGCCATCCGCCGGTCTACTATCTGCCCCGCTCCGCGTTCCCGGGGGGTTCGCTCGTACCGGCCCCCGGCTCCAGCTTCTGCGAGTTCAAGGGTGCCGCGAAGTACTTGACGGTGCTCGCCGGCTCAGCCCAAGCCGAGTCTGCGGGCTGGTACTACCCGAACCCGAGCCCCGGGTACGAGTTGTTGGCGGACCGCGTCGCAGTGTACCCCTCGGCGATGGACTCCTGCGAGGTCGCCGGCGAGATCGTGACACCGCAGGACGGCGACTTCTACGGTGGCTGGATCACCTCGAAAGTTGTCGGACCGTTCAAGGGTGAAACAGGAACGAGCGGATGGTAGCGCCCACCATTGCGTTGACCAGACGGGGCGCTCACCAAACGGGGCCCGAAGCTAGACCGAGACGGTCGCCAGCACTTCGTCGAGTACCGCTGAGGCTTCTTCGTCAGTGGAATTCTGGGCGAGTGCGAGCTCGGAAATCAAGATCTGTCGGGCCTTGAGCAGCATCCGCTTCTCGCCAGCCGACACTCCATGGTCCTGATCGCGGCGCCACAGGTCGCGCACGACCTCGCTGACGCGATAGACGCTGCCGCTGCCCATTTTTTCGGTATTGGCCTTGAATCGGCGTGACCAGTTGCCTGGTTCCTCGACCATGTCGCTGCGCAGCACGTCGAAGACCGCTTCGACTCCGGCGCTGTCGATTACGTCACGCACTCCGATAAGCTCGACGTTTTCGATCGGTAATTCGATCGTCAGGTCGGTCGCGTGCACGTTAAGGGTGATGTATTCCTTCGGCTCACCCTTAATTGTTCGCGTCTTTACCGCGGTGATTGTTGCAGCGCCGTGATGGGGGTAGACGACAGTCTCTCCGACTTGGAAAATCATGCGGTAATGCCTTCAATCGTTGATTCTGTATCGCAGGCGCCAATCGCACGCGATACAAGCGCGAGGGGAGCGGATAGCTGCCTGGAGGGACATCGAGCGGTTCCACGTCCGTGACCGTATATAGGATAACCTATGGGGACTCAATTATATTTCCCACCGACCGGTCGGAGCCCGGAGGGACCGGGCGTAGCCTTCGACCATGACCAACACTCTGCGTGATGTCGCCATGCCTGACCTCTCCGGACTGCTTGTCGTCGTCACCGGTGCGAACAGCGGTCTCGGCTTCGCACTCACCTCTCGTCTCGCCGCAGCCGGAGCCGAGGTGGTACTCGCAGTCCGCAACTGGGCCAAGGGCGAGGAGGCGGTCGCCCGGGTTCGAGCGGAAATTCCGACGGCACGACTCCGGATGCTTCCCCTCGATCTCTCCTCGCTCGATAGCATTGCACGCTTTGCGGCGATGCTGACCGCCGAGGGTCGACCGCTCGACCTGTTGATCAACAACGCCGGGGTGATGATGCCGCCGAAGCGGGGCACGACGCAGGATGGCTTCGAGTTGCAGTTCGGCAGCAACTATCTCGGTCATTTTGCGTTGACCGCCCATCTTTTGCCCCTGCTGCGCACGGCGGAGGCGCCCCGAGTGGTGTCGCTCAGCAGCCTCCTCGCCCGTTCCGGTAGATTCGACTGGAATGACCTGCAGAGCGAAAAGCAGTACAGCCCCCTGCGTGCGTATGGGCTCTCCAAGCTAGCGATGCTCGTATTTGGTCGCGAGCTTGATCGGCGGAGCGCTGAGGCCGGATGGGGCATCCGCAGTTACGCGGCCCACCCCGGTTCCACCCTCACCAACCTGCAGGTGACGGGGCCGCAGTCCGGCGGCACGAAGGGTGGCGCTCTAGCAACCTACCTGAAGCTGACCTCGGGAATCTCCTGGCTCTGGCAGCAGGCACCACGGGGTATCCTGCCCGCCCTGTACGCCGCTACGAGCATCGATGCCGTTGGCGGCAGCTACTACGGACCGGGCGGATTCCTCGAGCTCACCGGCCCTCCGAAACTCGCCGTCGTGCCACAACGCGCGCTGTCGGAATCGGATGCCGCCCGCCTCTGGACCGTCTCAGAAAATCTCACCGGGGTTTCGATCTCCGGCTGACTCGCCTCGGTACGTAGCGGTCAGCCGCGCGCGGAATCCTTCTGCGGAGGTGCCTTACCCGCCTTCGCGCTCCCCTTCTGCGGCAGTAGCGTGTTCGCTTCCTCCAGCGACATTCCGTTCGTCTCGGGGATGAACCGGGAGACGAACAGGAACGACAGCAACGCGAACGCGGCGTATAGGCCGTAGGTGAGCACAAGCGAAACTGCGGCGAGCGGAGGGAACGACACCGTCACCAGGAAGTTGGCGATCCATTGCGCTGCCGCGGCAACACCGAGCGCGCGAGCACGAATGCGGGTGGGAAAAATCTCGCCGAGCAACACCCAGACCACCGGACCCCAGGATGCCCCAAAACTCACGACGAAGACATTGGCGGCGACGAGGGCGATTGGTCCCCACGCTCCCGGGAGCGAGGGTGCTCCCTTCACCACATCCGCCTGGCTGAAGGCGATGGCCATGGTCGCAAGCGACAGGGTCATGCCAGCCGATCCGACGAGCAGAATGGGGCGGCGGCCCACCCTGTCGACGAGCGCGATCGCCACGAACGTCACCGCAATGTTAGTAACCGCGGTGATCACCGAGATGGTGAAGGAGTCTTTCTCCTGGAAGCCGACAGACTTCCAGAGCGTGGTCGAGTAGTAGAAGATCACGTTGATGCCGACGAACTGCTGGAACACCGACAGGATGATTCCGATCCAGACGATCGGTTTGAGGCCGAAGCGATCGCCACGAAGCGCGCCCTTCTTCGATCCCTCCACATCCGTCTTGATCGCGTCACGCATGTCACGGATGGCTCGCTCCACATCGTCGTCCGGCCAGATGCGCGCGAAGATCGTCCGCACCTCGTCATCGCGCTTTTTCAGCACGAGGAAGCGGGGAGACTCGGGAAGAAAGAAAGCGATCGCGCCGTAGATGACGGCCGGCACGATGCCGGCGAGAAACATCCAGCGCCAGGCTTCAAGCCCCAGCCAGAAGGTCGCGCTCGCGGTGCCGGCGGCGTTGGCGAAGATCGTATCTGAGAGAAGGGCAGCAAAGATTCCGAGGGTGATGGCAAGCTGCTGCAGGGAGGCGAGACGCCCACGAAGCTGGCGCGGTGAGATCTCGGCGATGTAGGCCGGAGCAATCACCGAAGCGATTCCGATGCCGAGTCCGCCGACGAGACGCCAAACCACAAGATCCCACACGCCGATCGAGAGACCGCACCCGATCGCGCTGGCGAGGAAGAGAATCGCGCCTACGATCATCGCCGGGATTCGTCCGAATCGGTCGGCGAGACGGCCGGCGAGGTAGGCGCCCACCGCGCAGCCGATCAGGGCACTGGCTACCGCGAGCCCGGTGAGGGACGCGGAGAGGGAGAACTGTTTTCGCACGGCATCGACCGCGCCGTTGACCACCGACGAATCGAAGCCGAAGAGGAAGCCACCAACCGCGCCGGCCATCGCCAGAGCGATGACTTTCACAGTGGTGCGGGGACTGGAGGTATCTGACATCACGGACCTTCGATCGAAAATCAAGCGCTCTATTTCACCCTACGCTCGTCCCTCACGGCGATTTCATGGGTTGCCAGGCAGGGCGGGCAGGGATACCCGACTGACTTTTGGCAAATGGTCGACCGCTGTTAACTTCTCCTCTACATGCGAGCGCAAAGCTGGTCCCATGATCGCGAGCACCCTCAACTCACTCGGGCTCCAGGCCGTTGTCGGTTCGAGCGAGACCGCAATCGTGCTTCGGTCGCGCATCACGAGCGAGGTCTCGGCAGCAGTGCCGGAGAGTCTCTGCGGCGAACGAGTGTCACTGGCATGGTCTTCCCACCGGGTCGTCATCCCGCCTGTGTCACACCGGCTGGCCGCCGTCACGGTGCGCACCACACCGGGTGACGATGCGGTCGACTGAGTCCCCGGGGACACGCCGCGTGCTTACGGAAACCGGCAGCATCATCCGCACCCGAGCCCTCCGGCGCGAAGTGATCCGTTGAACCCATGGACCACTCGGCTATCAATCGTTCACAATGGTTTTTCGTGGAGTCCTCCGGGGTCTGCCGCTGGGATATCCGCCACCAGGTGACCGGCGAACTTGCCGGAACCATCGTGCGCACCCCCGCTGGTTATGTGCTCAAAGACGATCAGGAGTACACCATCGGCCGCTTTTCCACTCGGGAACATGCGGTCGACGGACTCTACGAGTTCGTCTGACCGGCGGGATTTGCACCATTTCCGGGAAGTCGACCGGACAGTGGCGAATGCTTCGACATCGTGAAGACAAATTCAGGTTCGGATGAAGTGGCGGCGGAAAGATTCCCTCGCACGCCGAGATTGGCGCGGTCCACTCCCTCGCGTCCACTCCCTCGGGTTGACTCCCTCGCGTTGACTCCAGATCCTGTGGAGCGCAGACTGTGGGCATGTCCTCCTCCCCACCGGATGCCGCGGCCGGAAAACTCGTGGACCGCCTCGCCATCCGGTTCCCGAGAGCCACTCGCATGCACATCGCGACGACGGTCGCGGAAGAGTACGAGTCACTTTCGGACAGCCGCATCCGCACCTACATCCCGAATCTGGTCGAGCGCGCGGCCCGCTCCCGCCTCCAGCACGAGGTTGTGCGGCTACTCCCAGCCGGTTAGAACGCGAGCGCCGGTTAGAACAGGACGCGAGCGCCGTTTATGGCCCGCGGTCACCGTGCAGTCCACTCCCTCACCGAACGATGTGTCGGATGCGGTTCCCTAACGGCTGAGGGTTGCCATCGTTTTAGCGAACAGCAAGCAGCCAGTAGCTGAACATCGTTGGTTGACGACCGGCGAACGGATGCCCCAGACTCAACCAATGGATCAATTGCAGGAAGACCTGGGTATCGCCAAGGTCGTGGACCATCTCACTGAGCAGTTTCCCGCCCTCGGCCGCATCCGGGTGGAACAGGTAGTCGACGAGGCCCACAGACTGCTCAGCGGAAATCCAATTCGTGACTACGTGCCGGTGCTCGTGCAGCGCACCGCGAAAGATCGCCTGAGGCGCGTAATGACGGATGAACCCGCGGCCATCCCGGCCGTCTGAGCCTTCATCCATCCCCTGATCCACATTTGCGGGCACCGCCGCCCAGGCGCCCTTTACGGTGCGCCATCAGCTCCCACCAACGACCACTCCTCTCCGACGGGAATCCCATGACCAACACCGTCTCCGCCCGCATCGAAGAACTACCTCACGATCACGCCGCCCGACTCGGGGCGCGCAATCGCCTGGTGATCTTCCTTTTGCTCATCTCGGTGTTCGTATTGATTCTCAATGAGACGATCATGGGCGTCGCGCTGCCAACTCTCACCAAAGATCTCGGCATCACTCCGAGCGCCGCCCAGTGGTTGACCGCAGCCTTTCTGCTCACCATGGCCGTGATCATCCCCGTCACCGGTTTCCTGCTTCAGCGCTTCAACACCCGACCGCTGTTCATTGCTGCGATGGGCCTTTTCAGTCTTGGCACTCTGATCGCCGCCGTCGCACCCGGATTCGAGATCCTGCTGCTCGCGCGGATCGTGCAGGCCAGTGGAACGGCCATCATGTTTCCTCTGCTGATGACCACAGTGATGAACCTCGTTCCCGCGGCGACCCGAGGTCAGATGATGGGAAATATCTCGATCGTGATCTCGGTGGCTCCCGCCATCGGACCGACCATCTCCGGTCTCATCCTCAGTGTGCTCGACTGGCGATTCATGTTCATCCTCGTGCTCCCGATCGCGCTCGCCGCCCTCGTCGTCGGCGCGCGCCTCATCGCCAACGTCACCGAACCGCGGCCGACGCGTATCGATGTGCCCTCGGTGATTCTCTCCGCGCTGGGATTCGGCGGCGTCGTCTTCGGTCTCAGTACCCTCGGTACGGCCACCACTGCGCTCGAAAGCTGGCTGCCGCTCAGCATCGGCGTCATCGCCCTTGCGGTCTTTGTGCTTAGTCAGATACGACTCCAGCGCCGCGACCGGGCGCTGCTCGACCTTCGCACCTTCGTCTCACGGGACTTCACCTTCTCGATCGTCATGTTCGCGATCAGCATGATGACCATGTTCGGCACCATCGTGCTGCTGCCGTTCTACCTCGTGAGTGTGCTGCACGTACCGGTAATCACCGTCGGCCTCCTGCTGCTGCCCGGCGGGCTCACAATGGGACTTCTCGCACCCTTTGTCGGCCGCATCTACGACCGGGTCGGGCCGACCGTGTTGCTCATCGTGGGCTCGAGCATCGTGAGCGCCGACCTGTGGGCGATGACAATGCTCGACGAGAACAGCTCATTTCTCTGGGTGCTCGCGGCCCATGTGGCGCTGAGCATCGGCCTCGCACTGCTCTTCACCCCGCTGTTCACCGCGAGCCTCGGATCTCTCAAGCCCGCGCTTTACTCCCACGGGAGTGCGATCGTCGGCACCGTGCAGCAGCTCGCCGGAGCAGCGGGCACCGCCCTTTTCGTGACGGTGATGTCCGCCCAGGCTGCGACTCTCACGACCGCGGGAGCGTCACAAGAGTCGGCCACGGCTGCGGGTATCCGAATCGCCTTCACCTACGGCGCTGTCATCTCACTCTTCGCTATTCCCGCGGCCTTCTTCGTGCGCAAGCAGAACAGCCCCACACCGGCGGATACCGCGGAGTTGGTCGCCCCCCACTGATCACCGCAAGCACTTCGTCGCCGCCATCCTCGGATACAGTACTCACAGAACCAAGAGGAGCAGAGATACAGCATGGGCAGTTTGGTGTACGGGAATTCGAGCATCGAAGTGGCCTTCGACGACCGGGCGCTCATGCATCTTCAGATTGTGATCACCAACAAACTGCGCCGTAACGAGAGCTTCATTTTCACCTGGGTGAACGCGCCGGAGTTGGGCAGTGGACGCAGCACGATCTGGCTCGATCCCAGCAGCACCCTTTACTACCGCTATTCGGGCAGTCGCATCCCGAGCATCAACCGGGGGTGGGTCGAAATGTTGATGCTCTCGGCCAACAGTGCGAGTGGTCTTTTCTTCACGCCAGAGCCACCGCTACACGGGATCGCCTCATGACGTGGGGTGCGCGCAGCGCTACTCACGTTTCGTACCGAATCGCAAGGGCCTGCCGCAGTGCCGCGATGAAGGCGCACACTGACTAATGATGATCGCCGCAAGCACAGCGCCCTGGAACGCAACACTCAGCCAGCCGCAATACCTCCTTTCGCTCTACTTCCTCGTGATTGCGGGCCTCGCTCTCTTCGCCGGATTCCTGCGCACCTGGACTACCCGCAACGAGGTGGGTTCCCGCTATCGCAGTGCCGTGGTCGCCCGACTGAGCGTCATGATCGTCGCAAGCCTGAGCTACTTTTTTATTGTCGTGGAATTCCTGCGCGGCTACGACGTCACCGGTGAGGGTCATCGACCCAACACCGAAGCAATCCTGGCTTTCGCACCGCGGTACATGGACTGGTCGATCACGGTGCCCCTGCTCACGGTCGAACTGCTCGCCGTCTGCACCATCATGGGCGCCGCGGCCCGCCGCACCCAATGGCTGGCCGGAGGCGGCGCTTTCCTCATGATCTTCACCGGATTCCTCGGTGCGTTCGTCATCGGAGGCGGCGAAGACACCACGCAACTGGTGCTGTGGGGCTCGATCAGTTGCGTGTTCTGGATCTTCACCACGATTGTCCTGATCCGTAGCGTTCAGGCCTCGACCGCGCACCTCACCGCGGAGTCGGCCTCTTTGCTACGCCAAGCCGCCACCCTCCTCCTCGGAGGCTGGGCCGTCTACCCACTCATCTTCCTCATTCAGATCTTCGCCTTCGGGGGCGGCTGGACCACGACGATGCAGATCGCGCTGTGCGTAACCGATGTCATGGTGAAGATCGGCTTCGGCAGCCTGATCCACCGAGTGGCCAAGCTACGAACCGCTGAAGATGTGCGTGCGGGCGATGATGTACATCCTGAATCCATTTGGATTTCATCAGTCAAACAGTCGGATGCCGGTGCGGCTCGCGAGGTCTACCTCGCCGAGGGAGCAATGATCCACCCCCGCCGAGGCAGGCCCCCTTCGGCAGGTGCCGTCGCTGCCGCCGGCACTGCCGAAGACGACCTATCCGGCCTCGACGACTGAGCGTGATCAAAAGACTCGAATTGCTACCTCCGCCGGTGCAGCGAGAAGTGCCTCGATCTCATCGTCCAGCTTGACGAGGGTCAACGACGCGCCCGCCATGTCGAGTGACGTGCAGTATTCGCCGACATAGTTGCGCCCGACGGTGATGCCTCGCGCTTCCAGTTTCTCGTGCGCGATACCGTAGAGCAGGTAGAGCTCGCTGATCGGTGTGCCCCCCAGCCCGTTGATCATGAGCGCAACCCTGTCGCCCGGGGCAAAGGGGAGGTCGGGCACGATCGCGTCGAGAAGCACCTCAACCAAATCATTGGCCGGGGACCACTTTGCACGCTCACGGCCCGGTTCCCCATGGATTCCCACTCCGATTTCGATCTCATCATCGGCCAAATCGAACAACGGCGATCCCTTGGACGGCGGCGTGCAGGCCGTGAGAGCAATCCCCATTGTTCGGGTCACCGAATTGACCTTCTCCCCGATTCGTACCAATTCGTCCAGGTCGGCACCATCTTCCGCCGCCGCCCCGACAGCCTTCATCACGAAGAAGTTGCCGGCCACGCCTCGGCGACCGACCGTATAGGTTGAGTCTTTCACCGAGACATCATCATCGATGAACAGTGTGCGAACGGTGACGCCGTCGGCCTCGCTCATCTCCTGCGCCATGTCGAACGCCATGCGATCACCGGTGTAGTTGTTGACCAAAAGCAGCACGCCTTTGGGGGAGGCGAGGAGCTTTGTGGTCGCATAGACGTAGTCCATCGGCGGGGCCGCAAACACGTCACCGGGGCAGGCTCCGTCGAGCATGCCCTTTCCGACCGTCATCACATGGGCCGGCTCGTGACCCGATCCGGACCCCTGGATGATGGTCACCTTGTCGGGCCTCGGCGAATCGGCGCGGTGGATGAGGTTGTACTCCGGCACATAGCGCAGGGTGTCAGGGTTCGCGAGCGCAATTCCCTTGAGCATTTCCGGCACGAACTGTTGCGGATCATTGATGAACTTCTTCATGGGGGTCTCCTTCGGATCAGGTGGTGGTGATGGTGGTGATAGTGGTGTCAGCTCTTCCAGGCTTCAGCAAGCTGTTCTGCGAGTACGGCGACCGCGACGGCCCCCGCGTCAGGGGATCCGATGCTGCGATCCCCGCTGTAGCTTGCTCGGCCGCGAAGCGCTTTCAGCGAACTAGTGGCCTCCGCCGCCGTCCGGGCGGCCGCGGCGAGCTTCTGCATACTGAGACCGCCGGAATCTCCCTGGAGCACGGATGCTTCGAGCGCATCGATAGCGGGAACGAGAGCGTCGAGCAGGGTCTTATCCCCGACATCCGAATTGCCGCGCTTCTTGATGCCTTCGATACTGGTGCGGAGGGCTGCGACCACGTCGGCGCCCGATACCGAGTCGATTCCCTTGAGCGCGGTGCCTGCACGCATAAAGGCAGTACCCCAGATCGGACCAGAGGTCCCCCCGATACGGCTGGAGATCACAAGGGCGATCTTCAGCAGAAAAGTACCCGAATCCTCCCGGTCGTACTCGTCCCAGTGCGCGATCACCTGTTCAAAACCCCGCGCAAGGGAGTAGCCGAAATCGCCGTCTCCGACAACTGAGTCCAAATCGCCGAAGTACTTTTCATTGTCGACGCAGGTCTGGGCGATACTGCGCACGACGAACTCGGTCGTGTCGAGGCTGGTGCTCATGAGGGGTTCCTTACTGGATCGGTCGCGAGGATCACGTTGAAGTCTTGAATTGTCACCCAGGCGCCCGGACGAACGTTGGCCGCATCGTGAAGCACAGTGGTGACCTCGCCCCCGGGATCACCGAGCGATGAGATGACAAGGTCGGCACCCGCGAAGTCTTCATCGCGGGTATAGCTGCTCACCGTCACAACGGTCGACAATCCCGCGGCGAGAGCCGCGCGAAGTCCATTGGCGCTGTCCTCGATAACGACGACCTCGCCGGGCGCGAGGCCGAGTTCACTGAGGGCGAGGAGGTAGATGTCGGGAGCTGGTTTCTTGGCGGCCACGATGTCGCCCGCAAACACCCGGAAGACCGCCGCGGCATCGACTCCAACCGCCTGACCGAGCACCGCGCGAACCGAGGTCTCCGCCGAAGTCGAAGCGACGGCGAGGCCGTAGCCTGCTTCGATCGCCTCGTTGACCAGTCGCGCGATTCCCGGACGGGCTGGCATCCGTCCCTCTCCGACCAGGGCGGTGTAGATCTCGGTCTTGCGTCGATGCCACTTCGCGATCAGGTCTTGCTGGGTCTGGGCATCGGTGGGGAGGCCTGCCAACGCGACGAAGTCCGGCGTGAACAGGCTCGCCATGCGCTCCTTGCCCCCGCCGATGAGGACCCGTGAGGCGTACTCCTCGTCGCTCCACTGCACAGGCAGATCGAACTCCCGGAACGTTTGGTTGAAGGCAGGCAAATGGCCGTAGCGTTCAGTGTCGGCGAGTACGCCATCGCAATCGAAGATCAGGGTCGGCACGTCACCACGCCTGTCCCGCGCTACCGAAGGTGCGAGCAAGATCAGCCGTCATCCGGGTGACGTCGGAACCCACTGCCGTAAAAAGTGTGGGTGGATCCCACTTCTCGGCCGCCTCCGCCTTTCGCAAATTCTCGAGCGAGGACTTCATAAACAACTCTTTGAGAGCGGTAGAGATGTTGACCTTCGCGCACCCCCGGGAGATGAGGTCGCGGAACTGGTCGTCGGTCATGCCACTTCCGCCGTGAAGGGCGATCGGGATCGGCTCCGCGGCAACAAGATCGCTCACCCGTTGAAAGTCGAGCACCGGCGTGCTGCGATACACGCCGTGAGCGTTTCCAATCGACGGAGCAAAAACGTCGACCCCCGAGCGCCGGATAAAGTCGAGTGAGACCTCCAGCGACTGTCTCTTGGCCTCATCGTCTGAGCCGTGTCCGTCTTCGACGCCGGTGATGGCTTCAATTTCCCCCTCGACGTGAGCGCCGAACCGTCGCGCTTCGGCAACGACCTCGATCGTCTGGCGCAGATTCTCTTCCACCGGCAACTCCGAGGCGTCAAAGAGCACGGAGTTCCAGCCAAGAGCGAGGCATTCGGTGATGACGGACCGGTCCGGGCAATGGTCGAGGTGCAGGGTGACGGGCACCTCGATACCCGCCGTCATGCTCGACCAGAGAGAGAAAAGCACCGGCGCACCGATCGACCGAACGGTCTTGACTGAGGTCTGGATGATCACCGGCGAATTCGCCTCGACAGCACCGGCGAGTACGCACTCGAGCGTGAGGTCGTTCAGGATATTGACGGCTGGCACGCCATACCGGTGCAAAAACGCCCTATCGACGATCTCTGTGAGCGGCACAATCGCCATCGTGACCTCCGTTGTCATCCCTACTCCAGAACGTACGTGCGGTCATCAACGAACGATATGGGGGGTTTCCCTACCGCGCTCGGTGGCTAGCCGCGCTCGACCAGCACGGATGCTGCCCACGAAGCCAATTCCGTGCGATTGCGAGCACCCGTCTTCCGCAGGATGGTTCCGACGTGCTTCTCTACGGTCTTCGCTGAGATACCCAGCTCGAACGCGATGCGCTTATCTGGCCAGCCGGTCTCCACCAGCAGGCTCACTTCGCGCTCGCGTGCGGTGAGCGCTGCATCCGGCAGCGGTGGTCGGGCAACGAAAAGGCGAGAATTGGCAATCGCCACGGCCGCGTGAATCGCGAAGAGCTCAAGCAGCCGAGTGTCGTCGCCGTCGAACGTCCTCTCCGCATCGTGTCCAAAAACAATGCAGGCACCGATAATGACGGAACCGAGTCGAATGGGAACCCCGACTACCGCACGTGAGCACCTCACATCGTCGGCATGGATGTGCCCACCCGGCACTGCGGAATAGTGGCTGAAAGTCACCGCTCCGTCGGCCCGAACGACAGCCCCGGTGACACCCTCGTCGAGGGGAAAGACCTCACCCGAGCGGCATCCGACATCGAGATCGACTTCCTTGCGGTAGACCTTCCTCAGCTCGTCGATGGTACAGATCGAGCCGCTCTCGCAGCCGAGCAATAGCACCGCATTCCGCAGGATTCTCTCGAGGAGCGGCTCCAACGCGAATTCGCCGGCAAGGTCATTAGCAAGTGCGGCAAGCACGGCCAGCTGCCCATCCACCTCCCCCCCAGCGCCTCGACCGCGGAGCTCAAGGGACGCGACTGTTGAGCGTTTCATAATTTATCCTCAGTGCGGCGCAACGATGCACAGCGTGTCCTCATTTTCACCCCGAATGTTTGTGTTCGCGAGAAAATCACCCATTTTGGCAGCAATGTCAAATTTGAGTTTCCGGGAGCTCTCATTATCGTTGAAGGCGGCGTGTACCCCCCAAACGAGGGGCGCGTTTCGATTGGGAAACGTGTGAGGTGCCGTTCATGTGGGATTTTCTCCAGACCCATTCGGCTCAGATCATGTTCTCCTCAAGGCAACATGTGAGCCTTGTCGCCCAAGTGCCTTGTACTCGCGACGATCCTGGCAGTGGGGTTGGCTGCGGTCGCCTATCGCAGCAGCATCCTCAGTTCCGCAGCGAACTCACTCTCCGCGATCGGGCTCACCATCCCGGCATTCGCGCTGGTCGGACTCGTTATTGCGCCGCTCGGGTTCGGGGTGCCGCCCGCTGTCGCGGTCGTTACCTTCTTCGCGATCCTGCCCATCTTGCGTAATACGGTCGTCGGCCTCAACGGAGTCGACTCGGCCGTCGTCGAATCGGCGCGCGGCATCGGAATGGGTCGTATCCGCACATTGCTAACAGTGGAGCTCCCCACTGGCGTGGCCCGTGATCCTAGGTGGAATCCGCGTCTCGGCGCAAATGGTCATGGGGATCGCCGCCGTCGCGGCCTATGTGCTCGGACCTGGCCTCGGCGGGTTCATCTATTCCGGACGCTCTCGACTGGGAGGTGCCAATTCGCTCGAGTCGGTACTCACCGGCGTCATTGGCGTGGTCATCCTCGCCCTCATCCTCGATCTCGTCCTCGTCCTCGTCGGTCTCGGCCGACTCACTACACCCAGGGGTATCTGTGTCTGAAACCGCCATCACTGAAGCACCCGCGATTGCCACCAGCGCCACCGCGCCCGTATCAGCGGCAAGTCGATCCTGCTCGAGGGGGTCACCAAACGCTACCCTGGCCAGAAGAACGCGGCAGTGGACGGCATCACCCTCGAGATCCCGGCCGGAAAAATTGTCATGCTCGTCGGTCCGTCCGGGTGCGGCAAGACCACGACGCTCAAGATGATCAATCGGCTCATCGAGCCGACCGAGGGTCGCATCGTGCTCGGCGAAGAGGATGTCACCGACATCGACGCGTCGAACTGCGTCGCCGGATCGGCTACGTCATCCAGGCCGGTGGGTTGTTTCCTCACCTCACGGTCGCGGCGAATATCGCGATCGTGCCGAAGATGCTTGGCTGGGACAAGAGGCGCATCTCCGACCGCGTCGACGAACTACTCGAACTGGTCTCCCTCGACCCCGCCGACTATCGCGATCGCTACCCAAAGGAGCTGTCCGGGGGGCAGCAACAGCGAGTCGGCGTCGCGCGGGCACTCGCGGCCGATCCGCCGGTGCTGCTCATGGACGAGCCCTTCGGTGCCGTCGACCCGATCACCCGCCAGAGGCTGCAAGACGAGCTCATCCGCATCCAGGAAGAGCTACAAACGACGATCGTGATCGTCACACACGACTTCGACGAGGCCGTGAAACTCGGAGATTGGATCGTTGTGTTCAGCGACGGGGCCCACATCGTGCAATACGACACTCCGGAACGGATCCTTGCCGAGCCGGCCAACGAGTTCGTCGAGAACTTCATCGGCTCTGGAGCTGGCCTCAAGCAGCTGACCCTGCGTCGCGTGAGCGATGTGGAGCTGGCGGATGCGGTACTGGCGCACCCGGGAGAGATCGCCTCAGAGGTGCATGCACGCGCCGTCGCCGCGAAGCACAACCACGTCGTGATTGTCGACGATCGCGACCGCCCGATCCAATGGCTGTCTCGCCGGCAGCTCTCCCGGCTCGAGTCGATCGGCGCCGAACGCGACAACCACCTACCGGTGGTCGGCAGCCGCGCGACCCTCAATGATGCCCTGGACACCATGCTCGTCTCGAGCGCGGGCGCCGCGCTCGTCACCGGTAAACGCGATCGCTTCCTTGGGGTGACAGACGTCGAAACGGTGATGGATGCCATTACCTCCGCACGCGCCTCGGCCGCCGCCTCCGCTGCTGCACCGACCGGTACGAATTCTGGAGAGATCGCGATCATCGAAGAGACCGCGACCAGTTGACCACGATTGAACGCCCCGAAGTCGCACGGCGCGTGTTCGCTACCGCGCGATCAGGCTCCTGGCGAGGGCTCATCGCGCAGCCGATCGCCATCATCGCGGTGCTCACCGGGTTTGTCGTGTGGCTGGCGCTCGCGCCCATCACCGCCACAGAACGCACCACCCTCGCCCCCAGAGCACTGTGGACCGCTACCCTCCAGCACCTGTCGCTCAGCTTCGTCTCGGCTGTGTTGGTGTTGGCCATTGCTATCCCGCTCGGAGTACTGCTCACGCGGCGCCGCTTTCGTCGCCTCGACGCCCCGATTTTCGCCATCGCAAATATCGGTCAAGCCGCCCCGGCCATCGGTCTCGTCGTATTGCTCGCGATTTTCATCACGTCGGGATATTGGGCATCGGTTCTCGCCCTGGTGCTGTACGCCGCGCTCCCCGTGCTGCGCAACACCATGATCGGCGTGCGCGAGGTCGACGAGCGACTGGTCGAGGCCGGACGCGGCATGGGCATGAGCTCGACCTCGGTGCTTTTCCGCATCGAGTTACCTCTCGCCGTTCCTGTCATGCTCGCGGGCATCCGCACGGCCCTTGTGCTGTTGGTCGGCACCGCCGCCCTCGCGGCATTCGTGAACGACGGAGGCCTCGGCATCCTCATCGTCACCGGCGTCAATCTCTATCTCTACAGCGTGCTCGTCTCCGGGGCG
>JANYIZ010000089.1 GCA_025408445.1 Frigoribacterium sp.
CACGGAAAGGATTTTTGTGAGGATGCCGAAC
This sequence comes from Frigoribacterium sp., assembly GCA_025408445.1. GTDB lineage: Bacteria > Actinomycetota > Actinomycetes > Actinomycetales > Microbacteriaceae > Lacisediminihabitans. The sequence goes on from JANYIZ010000089.1 coordinate 32, forward strand.
ACCGGCACGATGAACTGGTCGGCGTAGAAACTCGCCAATGCGAGCATGAAGATCAGGCCGACGAGGCTGAACGCTATCGCGACCACAATGTCGAGGATCACGACGGGTCGCGGCCTGGTTCTGCTGGGCGGCGCCGCGGGCCGATTCGGCGTCTTCGTCGTCATGGCACCAGCCTATTGGACTGCTCGCGGCGTAAAGTTTGTCACGTGTCCGTTGCCGACCTGATCTTTGAGCGCACGATCGATTTGCCGCCGATTATCGTCTGGGATGCACTCATCGACCCGGATCTACTCGCCGGGTGGCTGGGCGAGGTGCGGATAGTTTCCACCGAATCGCCCCGCTTCCACATCCTCTGGCCCGGTGCCGATGCCCGACAATCGACAGCGGGCACGGTGGCCGAGTTCGAGGCGCCTCGGCGCCTCCGGATCGAGACGGATAATCGCGGGATCATCGAGTGCACGCTTCTGAGCATCCCGGGAGGACTGCGGGGATCGAGCACCGAACTGACGCTGCGGGTCGATGCCGGGGTCGAGCAAGTCTTCGCCACGAAGGTGCGCGACGAGTGGCAGACCAGCCTCAACCGTCTCGAGCGACTGCTGCACGGGCATCCGGTTGACTGGACGAATCTTGACGAACAATCGGACGGCACCACCGGCGTTGGTGGCACCTCCGGTCGCTCCGTGAACTCTCCTCGCTGACCGCACGCTCACCTGCGCGGACAACGCGGGAACTCTGCTCACATGAGCAGTTGGCGCGCAGAAGTTGAAGCAGGCTACACGACGGCATAGCGTTGGGTGAACGACTCGGACGGGGGTGCGCTGTGACCACGACAGTGGAGCTGCTGTCCGTGCGCGCCGCCGAGTTGTACTACGAAGAGAACAAGACCCAGGATGAGATTGGCGTCCTCCTCGGTCTTACCCGTTGGAAAGTGGGAAGGCTGCTCACCCAAGCGCGCGAACTCGGAATCGTTCGAATCGAAATCGTTCACCCCCGGGCGCGAAAACACTCGATGGAACGTGAGCTGTGCGAGCGCTTCTCGTTGGTGGATGCCGTGGTGGTTCCCTCGGCTGCCGATGGATCGAGCGTGGCCGACCGGGTTGCGGAGGCGGCAGCGGACTACCTGCGCGCGCTGCGTCCGCCGCCGGCAACGCTCGGTGTGAGCTGGGGCCGCACCCTCGACTCAATCGCCGAGCACCTCCCAGACGGTTGGGCGAGGGGCGTCGACGTCGTGCAGATCAATGGGGGTGTGAGCCTCAATCGACGAGCGGGAACTGCTGCGTCAACCGCCGTAGTGATCGCCCGCACCGGCGGAGGGCAGGCCACGCTGCTGCCGAGTCCGGCGATCCTTGAGCACCGCAAGACCCGACTCGCGATCGAAGCCGACCGCACTGTCGCCGGGGTGCTTGAGAGAGCTGCCGGGGCATCCGCCTATCTCTACAGCGCCGGCGTGGCAGATGCGAGCTCCGTGTTGGTCGACAGCGGCTACCTCAGTCCTGAGGATGTCGCGGAACTGGTGAGCCGGGGCGCCGTCGGCGACGTCGTTGGCCGCTATATCGACGCGGACGGCAACATCGTCGACAACGAGCTCGACGGGCGTACCGTGGGGATTTCCCTGACACAGCTCCGCTCGGCAGCCCTGGCGATCGCGGTGATCTCGGGCGGGCCGAAGCAGGCGATCGCCCGAGCGGTCGTCTCGAGTTCGCTCTGCTCAGTTTTTATCACCGACGAGGCGACCGCAAAAGCCGTTCTCGATAATCCGGATTCCGGCACCACACTCCAGGAAAGAAGCTGACAGCATGACCATCGAACAGGCGATATCGCTCGCCCCCGCCGAGCGTGCGATCCAGCTCATCGGCGGCGACCTTACCGAGAAGAGCCTCCGGCTGCATCTCGAGGGACTGCCCGGGGTGGATGCCGTTGGCCTCGAGGCCCGCGCCGCCTCGCTCGGCACCCGCTCGATCAAGACCACGTCCAAGGCCTGGGCGCTCGACAAGGTCATCGAGCTCATCGACCTCACAACGCTTGAAGGCTCTGACACCCCCGGAAAGGTGCAGTCTCTCGTTGCGAAGGCGATGATCCCCGATCCGTCCGACCTGTCTGCGCCGCGTGTCGCCGCGGTCTGTGTTTATGGCGACATGGTGCCCTACGCGGTCGAGGCGCTGGGAGCCGCGGGCGGCGAGTCGGGTATCCATGTCGCCGCGGTCGCCACCGCCTTCCCGAGTGGGCGTGCCTCGCTCCCGGTGAAGATCGCGGACACGAAGGACGCCGTGTCATCCGGCGCCGACGAGATCGACATGGTGATCGACCGCGGGGCGTTCCTCTCTGGCCGTTACGGACTCGTCTTCGACCAGATCGTCGCGGTGAAGGAGGCCTGCCGGCGAGAGAATGGCAGCTATGCGCACCTCAAGGTGATCCTGGAGACGGGGGAGCTCACCACCTATGACAACGTGCGCCGGGCATCCTGGCTAGCGATCCTGGCCGGAGGGGACTTCATCAAGACCTCCACCGGCAAAGTGGCGCCCGCTGCGACCCTTCCCGTCACGCTCCTCATGCTCCAGGTCGTGAACGACTGGTACCGCCTCACCGGCGAGAGAATCGGCGTCAAGCCGGCCGGGGGCATCCGCACCTCGAAGGACGCGATCAAATACCTCGTCACCGTCGCCGAGACCGTGGGGGAGGAGTGGCTCCAGCCGCATCTCTTCCGGTTCGGGGCCTCCAGCCTGCTCAACGACGTGCTTCTGCAGCGTCAAAAACTCACTTCCGGCCACTACAGCGGCCCCGACTACGTAACGGTGGACTGACCACAATGCCTGAAACCAACCGCTTCCTCGATTACGCTCCGGCTCCCGAGTCCACCGCGATCCTCAACCTCCGGGAGAGCTACGGCCTCTTCATCGACGGTGAATTCTCCGACGGCCACGGTGAGTCTTTCCCGATAATTTCCCCGGCCACGGAGGCGAAGATCGCGCAGATCGCCACCGCGGATGCCTCGGATGTCGACCGCGCCGTCGCCGCGGCCCGCCGCGCCTACTCCCGCACCTGGACCAAGCTCTCGGGCGCCGACCGCGGAAAGTATCTCTTCCGCATCGCGCGTCTTGTGCAGGAACGCGCCCGTGAACTCGCCGTCGCCGAGAGCCTCGACAACGGCAAGCCGATCAAGGAGTCGCGGGATGTCGACGTGCCTCTGGTTGCCGCGTGGTTCTTCTATTACGCCGGCTGGGCCGACAAGTTAGACTATGCCGGACTCGGGCCGAACCCGCGATCACTCGGTGTCGCGGCGCAGGTGATCCCCTGGAACTTCCCGCTGCTGATGCTCGCCTGGAAAATCGCCCCAGCGCTCGCCGCCGGCAATACCGTCGTGATCAAGCCCGCGGAGACCACGCCGCTCACCGCGCTCATCTTCGCCGAGATTCTCCAGCAGGCCGACCTCCCGGTCGGTGTCGTGAACATCATCACGGGCGCTGGAGACACCGGGTCACTGCTGGTGAATCATCCGGATGTCAACAAGGTCGCCTTCACCGGATCGACCGCGGTCGGTCGCGCGATCGCCCGTTCCACGGCAGGTTCTGGCAAGAAGCTCACTCTTGAACTCGGTGGCAAGGCCGCGAACATCGTGTTCGACGATGCTCCGATGGACCAGGCGATCGAGGGAATTGTCAACGGCATCTTCTTCAACCAGGGTCACGTGTGCTGTGCCGGGTCCCGCCTGCTGGTGCAGGAGAACGTGAAGGACGAGGTGGTCGACCGGCTCAAGGCGCGACTCTCGACGCTGCGCCTCGGTGATCCGCTCGATAAGAACACCGACATCGGGGCGATCAACTCCCGCGCCCAACTCGAACGTATTCGCGAGCTCTCAAACATCGGCGAGCAAGAGGGAGCCGAGCGCTGGACCGCCGACTGCGAGATTCCGAAGAACGGATTCTGGTTCGCGCCAACCATCTTCACCAACGTGTCGACGAGTCATCGCATTGCACGGGAAGAGGTCTTCGGACCGGTGCTCAGCGTGCTGAGCTTCCGCACCCCCGCCGAGGCGATCTCGAAGGCGAACAACACGCCCTACGGCCTTTCGGCCGGAATCTGGAGCTCGAACGGCAGCCGAGTGCTCGGTGTGGCGGATAAGCTGCGTGCCGGGGTCGTCTGGATCAACACCTTCAACCAGTTCGATCCTGCCAGCCCCTTCGGCGGCTACAAGGAGTCGGGCTACGGCCGAGAGGGTGGCCGGCACGGCCTCGCGGCGTATCTGACCGGTGCGGCTCTCGAGTCCTCCGGTCGGGGTTCCTCGTCCGCCGCGCTCACCAAGGGAGCATCCAAATGACCCGCCTCGCCGTCCCGAAGACCTACAAGCTCTACATCGGGGGCAAGTTCCCGCGCAGTGAATCCGGTCGCGTCTATCCGGTCGCCACCTCCAAGGGCGTGTTCCTGGCGAATGCGGCACAGGCCTCTCGCAAAGATGCCCGGGATGCTGTCGTCGCGGCCCGCGCCGCAAGCTCCGGCTGGGCCGGGGCCACCGGCTACAACCGCGGTCAGGTGCTCTACCGCATCGCGGAGCTGCTCGAGGGGCGTCGCGCCCAATTCGTGGACGAGTTACGCCTCAGCGAGGGTCTTTCCGAGTCGGCCGCCCAGAGGCAGGTGGATGCCGCCATCGATGTTTGGGTCTGGTACGCCGGCTGGGCGGACAAGTACGTGCAGGTGGCCGGCAACGGCAACCCGGTGAGCGGACCCTATTTCAACATCTCGACCCCGGAGGCGACCGGCGTGGTGGCGATTATCGCGCCGCAGGAGTCGAGTCTTCTCGGGCTGGTCAGTGTCATCGCACCCGCCCTGGTAAGTGGCAATACGGTGGTGGTCGTGGCGAGCGAGCGTGCTCCGCTCGCCGCGATCAGCCTGAGCGAGGTGCTCGCGACGAGCGATGTGCCCGGTGGAGTGATCAACGTGCTCACCGGGTCTGCGGCCGAGATCGCTCCCTGGCTCGCGAGACACGCCGATGTCAACGCCCTCGACCTGGCGGGAGCTGACGAGTTGGCCGGGGACCTGACCTGGATCGACCTGCAGATCGCCGGCGCCGAGACGCTCAAGCGCGTTCTTCCTCCGGAAAGCGGCGTGCCAACGCCATCAGTGGAGCGCATAACCTTCTTCACCGAGACGAAGACGGTGTGGCACACGAAGGGAATCATCTAACGACCGGCGTGCGAGGGCCCGCCCCCGGTTTGGGGTCGCGCCGCGAGTGGATGGTCGCGTCTAGGCTGATCGAGTGATGCATCGGGGGAATCTGACGGTACGACACGCACGGGCGGCCCTGGTCGTCGCAGTGCTTGTGCTCTTCGGTCTGACGTCGGTGGGCGTGACGAGCGCGTCCGCATCCGAAGCGGATACGATCGCCGCCCTGGTGAACCAGGCTCGCGCGAGTGCGGGGCTTCCCGGTCTCATCCACAATCCGGCGATGGATTCCGTGGCACTGCAGTGGGCGAATCACATGGGCGCAGCCCAGTCGATGACACACAACCCCGATTACAGTACCCAAATCCCCTCAGGCTGGAGCCGAGCAGGCGAGAACGTCGCAATGGGCCAGCCCACGCCTGCGGAGGTGCACACAGCGTGGATGAACTCTGCCGGCCACCGTGCCAACATCCTCGGCGACTTCACCGACATCGGCATCGCCTTCGTCACGGTGAACGGCACGACCTGGGGCGTCGAAGATTTCGGCAAATATGCCGGGCATGCTGGTGCGCCAGCGCCAGCGCCAGTTCCCGCGGCAGCCGCTCCCGCTGCAGCCGCTCCCGCTCCCGCTGCAGCCGCTCCCGCTGCAGCAACGGCATCATTCCGCACAGAGCCCGCCTCCCCACCCAGTCCCGGATCGGAACCCGTGACGCTGAGCGCAGTGGCTTCCGCTGCCCAGAAGCCCTTTCCCATCGGCTACGTTCTCGGAGGCATCCTCGTGGTCATCGGTATCGGTGGCGGCATTTACGGCCAGCGACTGCGCATTCGGGGTCGGCGACCACCGCGGTCCTAGCGTCCCAGGTCTGCCCAGTCAACCCGTCTCGACGTCATGCCGACTTTCAGTCTGGATGCCTAGGATTATTAAATGGCTAAGGCAGTTGAAAAAGGCAGGTTGGTGCTGGTCACCGGGGCGACCGGTTATATCGGCGGTCGGCTCGTGCCGCGGCTCATCGATGCGGGCTATCGTGTTCGCGTCTTCGTACGCAATCCGGAAAAGCTAATCGACGTTCCCTGGGCGCACCAGGTCGAGATCGTCGAGGGTGATCTCAGAGACGCACCCTCCGTGGCCAGGGCGGTCGAGGACATCGATGTGCTCTACTATCTGGTTCACTCGATGGGCGCGAAAGGGGAGTTCGAGCAGACCGAGCGAACTGCCGCCACCAATGTTGCGACAGCGGCGCTGGCCGCGGGTGTTTCGCGCATCGTCTATCTCGGCGGTCTGCATCCCGACGGCGAGCTCTCGCCTCACCTTCGCTCCCGCGCGGAAGTCGGGCGGATCCTGCTCGAATCCGGGGTACCGACGGCGGCGCTGCAGGCAGGCGTTGTGATCGGCTCTGGATCGACCTCGTTCGAGATGGTGCGTCATCTCACCGACGTGCTGCCCTATATGCCCGCGCCGCAGTGGGTGCGTAATTTCATTCAGCCGATCGCGGTCCGCGACGTTCTTTACTACCTGGTGGAATCTGCCACTCTGCCGCACGAAGTCAACCGAACCTTCGATATCGGGGGTCCGAACGTGTTGCGGTACGGGCAGATGATGAACGGATATGCCCTCGAAGCCGGGCTCAAACAGCGGCCCATCGCGGCTCTTCCCGTCCTCACCCCGTGGCTCGCCTCCCAGTGGGTCAATCTGGTCACCCCGATCCCGCGTGCCCTAGCCGTGCCGATCATCGCGTCGTTGCAGTACGACTGCGTGGTGCACGAGCATGACATTGAAAACTTCATTCCCGATCCAGAGGGGGGGCTCACGCCCTATCGTCGGTCGGTGCGCCTGGCGCTCGGCAACGTGCGTAATGGCACGGTTGAGACCAGCTGGCTGGGTGCAGCGGTGAGCGATGTACCGAGCAATCGGCTGCCAAGTGACCCCGAGTGGACCGGTCAAACCGTCTACACGGACCTGCGGGAATTGCACTCGACGGCGCCGACGGATCAGGTCTGGCGGGTCATCGAGGGCATCGGGGGAGACAACGGCTGGTACTCCTTTCCCATCGCCTGGGCGGTGAGAGGCTGGTTGGATAAACTCGTCGGTGGCGTGGGCCTTCGGCGCGGGCGACTCAACGCCGCCCACCTCAACGCGGGTGATGCGCTGGACTTTTGGCGGGTCGAAGAGCTCGATCGCGGCCGATTTCTTCGTCTTCGCGCCGAGATGAAAGTGCCAGGGGGAGCCTGGTTGGAACTCAGCGTGACTCCCGACGAGGTCAACGGAGGATCGCAGTATCGCCAGCGTGCCGTCTTCTTTCCCCAGGGGCTCGGCGGGCGGCTCTACTGGTTCAGTGTCTTGCCGTTCCATGGCGTGATCTTCGCCGGGATGGCCACCAAAATCACGCAGACGGCCGAGGCGCAGGTGCTGGCCGACAGCAGGGCTGCTCACTGAACACGACTCGGCGGCACTTCCTCTCTAGCGTTTCCCAGCGCCGCCAGTCATGATGGAGGGCACGCACCAACCAAACGGTGCGACCTGGGAGGTCACGCCTTGACTGCAGACACTGTAGTTTTTCTCGGAGACAGCCTCACTCAGGGAGGCGCCTGGGAAAGCTGGTTCCCCGAGCTCAACGCCATCAACCTGGGTGTCGGTGGCAATACTACCGATGATGTACTCGGTCGCCTCGAATCGGTCGTGGCGCTCAATCCCGACGAGATTGTTCTCATGATCGGCACCAACGATCTCGGGATGCGCCGCAATGTCGAGAGCCTGGTGCGCAATATCCAATCGATCCTCGTCGAACTACGGCGCGACCTTCCGGGATCTCGAATGCTTGTGCAATCCATCGCGCCGCGCGGGCGTGAATTCGCGGACCGTATCCGTGAAGCGAACATCCATCTGCGGCAGTTTTCCGCCACCGTTCACGCACAGTTCCTCGACCTCTGGCCGACGATGGCCCTAGAGGACGGTGAACTGAACCCGACCTACTCCGATGACCGCCTGCACCTCAACGAGGCCGGTTATGAAGCCTGGCTCTCGGAGCTTCGTCCGGCTCTCGTGCGACTACGGGACCTTCCGCCGATGACAAGCCCGATCCGTGCGATCATGCTCGACGACTACGCGCGGCCGACCCCCCAGGGCTGACCCTCCATAACCCGGGAATCACAGCTGGCCGATGAGCCGGAGGTAGAACGCGACTCCGCGTCGCAGCGTGGAGACGTGCATCCGCTCATCGATCGCATGAAGGGTGCCGCGCTCGTCGGTCGACATCTCGAACGGGCTGAATCGATAAATGAAGTCGCTGATCCGTGTGAAATAGCGGCTGTCGCTGGCCGCCATCATCACATAGGGCGTGACGATCGTTCCGGGATAGGTCTCTTCGATCGTCGTGCGCACGAGCTGCCAAGCCGGCCCGCTTGTCGGCGAGACCGGCGAAGGTTCATTCGGATGCACTGTGTCGAGCCGAACGAGGGGATCGTTGATCGCCCGGCGCACGTGCTTCACCGCGTCGGCGACCGACGAGTCGATGGCGACCCGGATGTTCACGGTGGCCACCGCTTGCTCCGCGAGCGCGTTAGCCGCCTGGCTGCCTTTTAGCATCGTCACGGCCTGAGTTGTTCGAATCATTGCGCTCGTCTCCGGGCTGAGTCGTCCGAAGAGCAGGAGCAGCAGTGGCTTTGTGATCCAGAGATTGGTGAAGACCCATCGCAGAGGGGTGGAGGCATGCATCCCGAGCGTTCGGATCATCTCACTCGTGGTCGGGGTGAATCCGGCCCGGAACGGCCGGTTGTTTAGCCGGACGATAGCGGTGGCGAGGCGAGCCGTCGCAGACAGCTTCGGCGGAGTCGAGGCGTGACCGCCCTGCTGGTCGACCGTGAGTGTCAGGGTCAGAATGCCTTTCTCGCTCACCCCTACGACAGCGATCGGGCCGGAAACGCCGGGGAAGATGTCTTCGACGACGGCACCCCCCTCGTCGATCACCAGGGACGGGCGGATGCCTCGGGACTCGAGAAGTTCCACTATCGCCCGTGCCCCGCTGCCCTCGGTCTCCTCGTCGTGACCGAAGCTCAGGTAGAGGTCGGCTTCCAATTCATGTCCGGCCAAGACCTGCGCTTCAACGGCCTCCAGGATGCAGGCGAGCGAGCCCTTGTCGTCGAGGGTGCCGCGCCCCCAGATCAGTTGGTCGTCGCCCGCTCCAACGAGCTCGGCAGAAAAAGGTGGATGCGTCCAGCCCTCGTCCGTCGCCGGTACGACGTCGTAGTGGGCCATGAACACCGTTGGCGGACCGTCGGTGCGCCCGCGCCACCGGTACAGCATCGAATAGCCCATCACGAGTTCGCGCGACAGGACGGCGTGGGTGGCCGGATACAGGTCAGGCAGCAGGGCTATGAGGGCGTCGAACGGCGCCCAATCGGTGTTTGATGGATTGGGTCGCGAGATCGTCGCGAGCCGCACGAGGGCCTGCAAGTGGGCGACGGGATCAGCCATGGGTCCATCCTGCAACACACCGCGCGGGAGAATGGTGCAATGACTTCGTACCCGACACCCGAGTTCCGACGTCCGGCTCTGGCTCCCGGCATTCTCGGGGCCATCGTGCTGATCGCGGGGCTCGCTCTACTCGACAACCCCGGTGGATTTCTCTTCATCAAGTTCGGGGTGGCGATCCTGGCACTGATCATGTGTGTATTCTCCTGGCAGGCTGGCCAATGGTGGTGGATTATCGGGCTCGCCGCAATTGCTGTGGCCTGGAATCCGATCTGGCCCTTCGCCTTCAGCGGGCAGGTCTGGGTTGCCACACAGTTCGTAGCCGCACTCCTGTTCGTCGCCGTGGGACTGCAGGTGAAGGTCGTCAACCCGGAAGATCGAAATAGCCGGTCGAAGCCGGGTGTGCGCCGGTAATTACCTCCCTGCTGCAGCCCCGCGCGGGAGCTTCTTCTCCGGTCGAAGCACGGACGTGTTCTCGCGGGCTGTCACATGGCCGCCGCCATCGTGCCGGGGGAATCCTCGGTGGCGGTGTGCTCGTCGAAACGTCCACTACGGCGAATCACGGCGAGTCCGATACCCGGTCGGGCAGGCTAAAATGTTCCTGGCTGGTGATTCGCGCCTCACGGCGGCCGCGAATCGGGCTCGAACGATTGGGCTCGAAGTGACCGACGGTACTGTAAACGGAAATCCTCTCACTCGCCCGATTCTGGCGGCGAGAGGATCGAATGGCGGCGTCTCGACACCGGTGCATCCCCCCGCGCACCTCGCGCCCCAACGTGACGCGCCGTCGTTGCGCTCCGACCTGGTGCTCGCCAAGGGGCGCCTCGCGCTCCTCAATACGGGGTCCACTCCCCAGGAAGCGATGATCGAAGACCTGCTCTTCGTGCGGTCTGTGCTGGATATCGCGGGAATCGACTTCCTCCTCGTGCGTGGCAATGACAGCCGACCTGTGCTCGCGGTTGATTGGCGCGAACGCAAGGTGCTGCGCACTGCCCTTGCCCGCGCCTGCGTCGACGAACCGTTTTACTCCAAGCCGGCCGACGGATCCAGCGGTGCCACCGTACTACTCGCGGACGGTCGGCTGGCGCTCGATTCGAAGGTTCGCGCGGTCGTGTTATTCCGTCCCCGCATCACTGCAGAGGGCGCACTGCGCTACGGCGCGGCGACCGGTGTGCGTCTCGAGCTCTGGAAGTCGAGCGCAGACGCATTCCTTGCCCCCGACGAGAATGCGCTGATGCGCACGACCCTGCCCCGCGAGGAGGCCGTGCGAGGCACGGTCGAGCTCTATGGCCAGGGATGGCCGACGCTCGAGGGAATGTTCGCTCCCCAGGCTAAGGACGTCGACTTCGACATCGACCTCGTCTTCTCCTGGGTGGACGGCGCCGCCATCGAGTGGCAGCGCGCCCGCGCTCGTCGCATGAAGGCCTACGTCGTCGGCGAGGGGGACGACTCCCATGCGCGCTTTCGCCAACTCGACGAACTGAAGTACGCCCTTCGCTCGGTTTACCTCTTCGCCCCCTGGGTGCGCAACATCTACATCGTGACCGATTCACCGCGACCGGAGTGGCTCGCCGAGCATCCGCGGGTCACGATAGTGCCGAGTGAGGAGTTCTTCGCGGACCCCTCCGTGCTCCCCACTCATAACTCGCAGGCCGTGGAAAGCCAGCTGCATAACATTCCCGGTCTCAGCGAGCATTTCCTCTATTCGAATGACGACATGTTCTTCGGTCGCGCGGTCTCACCGGACATGTTCTTCTCGCCGGGTGGCGTTACCAAATTCATCGAGGCGACGACGCGAATCGGCATGGGGGAGTCCAACCTGGCCCGCAGCGGATTCGAGAACGCTGCCAGGGTGAACCGCCGACTCATTCAGGAGCGCTTCGGGCGCACGATTACGCGGCACCTCGAACACACGCCCACCCCGCTGCGCAAGTCGGTGATGCAGCAGCTGGAGGCCGAGTTCCCGGAGGACTTCCGCCGCACCGCTGCGAGCACATTCCGGTCGGCGACGGACATCTCGGTCACCAATTCGCTGTATCACTACTACGCATGGGTCACCGGTCGCGCCGTCGCACAGACGGATGCGACGGTCAGGTACGTAGACACGACGATGCGGGCCGGCCTCGCCGAGATGACGACGCTCCTCAAGCGTCGCAACATCGACATGTTCTGCCTCAATGACGGTAGTTTTCCCGAGTTGACGGCCGAAGAACGAGCCGCGGCCGTGCGGTCATTTCTCGACTCGTACTTTCCGATCGCCGCCCCGTGGGAGCGGCCGGTCGAGGAGGAACTGCCTGGCGGGTTCGGCCTCGACGGCCCCGTCACGAGCGGGTGACTGCCTTCCGCCGAACGGCGACAGTCGGCTGACTCGTCTTCTCAGAAGATGGCGAGTTCACGTGTCGGCGGGTGGAGTTCTTCGTCGGTAACCGCTACCTCTGGAGTGGGCGGCAGGGTGCCGCTCACCGGAATCTCCACGCCGTTTCTTGCGAGGATGAGGGCAGTCTCGGCGGCGCTCACATATGAGACCGCAGCATTCTGGCCGAGAGGCACCACGGAGTGCAGCACGGTGTTCTCGTACACGTGCACGAGGTTGAAGGCTTGGGCGCCATCGCGTCCACGCGTGCCACCGACCGGAACGTTGAGATCCTGGGTATAGCAGGTGGCAGAGGCGACAGATACCGGGATGCCGGCGAAGGTCGAGTTGGTCGAGTAGTGCAGGTGTCCGGCGATGATGCTTCGCACGTCGGACCCCTGCAACACCTCGGCGAGTCCGGCCTGGTCGCGTAATTCCACCAGCACCGCGAGATCGAGAACACTCGGAATGGGCGGGTGATGCATGGCGAGAATGGTGCCATGCGGAGCGGGGGAGGCGAGCTCCTCGGCGAGCCAGTCGAGCTGCGCGCCGGTGACCTCGCCGTAGTGGTGACCCGGGACTGTCGAGTCGAGGGCGATGACTCGGAGTCCGCCGATCCAGTGCACCCGGTCGATGGGAGCGGTGGACGGATGCTGGCCGAGCAGGGTCGTGCGGAATGCCCCGCGGTCGTCATGGTTGCCCATCACCCAGATGACCGTGGCACCGTAGCGGAGCGCGGCCGGCTCGACTATCGCCTTCAATTCTTCGTAGGCGATTGGATCGCCGACATCCGCAAGGTCTCCGGTGATGATGATGGCCTCCGGGCGCGCCCCGGAGGCATCGAGTTCGGAGAAGAGTTGGCGGAGGTGCGTCTTGCTGTCGACTGAGCCGCCATAAAGCCCTCCATCGCCGGCGACGAAATGGGTATCGCTCAGGTGGACAATGAAGTGGTCGGGCCGTGGATACTGGGCCGTGTAACCGGACATGCGCTAATCCCATCACTCCAAGCTGGCCGGTTGGTGAACAAACTGCGGCGATCCCTATCCCCAGATCGGGGCGACGTGTGTACCAAAGTGGGTCGGAACGCCCTAAACTAATGGCAGCATCCGATCATTCCGCGTGTTGCCTCGACCCCGGTGCTTGAGAACTGTCGGTATCCGGATGTCGACTCACCGCTGTCTCACTCACGGCTGTCTGACTCACCACGGGTTCGACTTCGTGATCGTGCGACGGCGTACTGCCCTCGGGGCAGCTTCATTCGGGATTACTCGGTCACCATTGGCACCTTCTCGCGCGGCCAACCGGCCTCTCATCTCGGGGAACACCCCCTTCGAGGGCAACCGGTCGATGCGCAGACGATGCTCTGAGACGCAGGAGAAGCATGGCTCGGTCCGGCCAGGGACAGTCCGCCCGTAACCAGGGTGGCCAGGGGGATTCCACGCAGGGGAATTCGATGCAGGGTAAGGCAACCTCCGGGAAGACGCCTCAGCGCCGGTCATCGTCCAGAAAGCCCGCGCAGCAAAAGTCTCCACGGCAGAAGTCCGCGCCACAAAAGTCACAGCAGCGTCGGTCACGCGGCACGGATGACGCTGGCGTCATCCCGGTGCTCGCGCGAGCCGTGCGCGAGGTCGAAGGTGCCGCGGAGCGAGGCAAGGTCGGCCCGTCGAATCGCACCAAATTCCAGGTGATTGCGCTTCTGATGCGCGAGGAACGCGCGCGTGCGAAGGCCGATCGGGACGTGACGGATGCCGAGCGTATCGAGGTACTCAAACGTCTCGATGGAGTCGCAACAATTCTCGCGAAGACCGCTGCGCGGGACACCTCGCTCATCCAGTTGCTCGCCGAAGAGACCGCCGTCACCGACGCGGCGCGCACCCTTCGCCGGGACATGCTCATCGCCGCGGGTACCGAGCTCTCGCCCGATGAACTGATCATCGTGAAGGAACCCGATCCCGTCGCGCCGGCAGCGGAGCGCCAGGTCGTGCCGCAATCGGTGATTGCCCGCCAGCTCTCGAATCCCTTTCTTGCTCCCGACTTCAGCCTGACGGTGCAAGTCGCACCCGCGACCCACCGCCTGGCCAACTGGGAGCTTCTCGAGCCGCTCTTTCGCGCGTTCGAGTACGGTTCCGGCGGACAGGTCGCCAGTATGGACCTGCCGGAACCGACTACGGCCGACCTCCGGGTGCCGGCCGGCCTCGAGCTTTTCCACCATCAGGCCGAGTTCATCGCGAGCGCTCGTGAGGGTCACCGCAGCTATCTCCTCGCCGACGAGCCCGGTCTCGGCAAGACCGCGCAGGCGCTGTTGGCCGCCCAGGTCTCGAGCTCCTATCCGTTGCTGGTTGTGGTTCCAAACGTCGTGAAGATGAACTGGGCGCGGGAAGTGGAGCTGTGGACTCCGCAGCGCTCGGCTACCGTCATTCACGGCTCGGGTGAAAACCTTGACGCATTCGCCGACGTCGTGATCGTGAACTACGACGTGTTGGACCGCCACATGGGCTGGCTCGGGACGCTCGGTTTCAAGGGCATGGTCGTCGACGAGGCCCACTTCATTAAAAACCGCGAGTCGCAGCGATCAAAGAATGTGCTCGCTCTCGCGAAGAGTATCCGCGCTCGTTCGCCTCGAGCGCTCATGATCGCTCTTACCGGCACCCCGCTCATCAACACGATCGAGGACTTTCGCGCAATCTGGCAGTTTCTTGGCTGGATCGATGGCGAGAAACCGACCGCGAGGCTGATGCAGGAGTTGGAGGAAAACGGCCTGACACCGGCCGACTTCGGATTCTTCGCCGAAGCGCGTCAGACCGTGATCGACATGGGTATCGTGCGCCGCAAGAAGATCGATGTGGCAGCGGATCTGCCCGCTAAGCGCATCGCTGACCTGCCGGTGGAGCTCGACGACGACCTCGGGCGGTCCATTCGCCAGGCCGAGCGGGATCTGGCGCGTCGACTTCTGTCGCGCTACCGGGCACTCCTCACCGCACGCTCCGAGAGCGCGGATACCCCGCATCCCGAGCTGGTGCGGATGGTCGCGAAGGCCGAACTCGAGGAATCCAAGGCCGCTAAGACTGGAGAAAACGTCTTCACGATGGTTCGCAAGATCGGACAGGCGAAGGCCGTTCTTGCGGCGGACTACACCGCCCAGCTTGCGCGCTCGGTTGGCAAGGTCGTGTTCTTTGCGAAGCACATCGACGTGATGGACATCGCCGAGGAAACGCTTGCCAAGCGTGGGCTCAAGACAGTCTCAATTCGCGGCGACCAGACGGCCGCGTTCCGCCAGAAGCAGGTGGATTCCTTCAACAACGATCCGGATGTTTCGGTGGTCGTGGCCTCGCTCACGGCAGCCGGTGTCGGGATCAACCTCCAGGCTGCGTCGAACGTGGTGCTCGCTGAGCTCAGCTGGACAAGCGCGGAGCAGACCCAGGCGATCGATCGTGTGCATCGCATCGGACAGGCCGAGCCGGTGACGGCGTGGCGCATCATTGCCTCTCAGACGATCGACGCGAAGATCGCGGAACTCATCGATAGCAAGGCCGGTTTGGCCGCGCGTGCCCTCGACGGCGAAGACTCCGACGTCGCGGGCGAGTCGAGCGTGCAGCTCGACGCCCTGATGGCGCTTCTGGACGACGCAATCAACGCGGCCGACGAGAACTGACCGCCGCTACGGCGAGGTCGACCGCTCGATCAGTCGCGCGATGGCGGCGGTAGGGATGGCCAGCCATCCCGGCCGGTTGCGGGCTTCGTAGAGCGCCTCGTAGAGCGCCTTGTCTATCTCGAAGGCGTCCAGTACCGCACGGTGTGCGCGCAGGTCGAGTCCGGATCGCTCGATGTAGCCGTCAAGGAAAGCCCGGCGGCACGCAGAAGCCCAGGGCGCGGCCGATTCCCCGGGATGCGCTAGCGCGAAGGATCCGGCGACATAGTCAAACGACCGGAGCATCCCCGCGACATCCCGCAGCGGAATGTCGGGAAGCGAGCGCTCGCTCATCGGTCGCATCGGTTCGCCTTCAAAGTCGAGCACGACCCAGCCCCGCCCTGGCACAGCGAGAACTTGGCCGAGGTGAAAGTCGCCGTGGATTCGCTGGAGGGCCGGCCACGGGCTCGCGGCGGACTCTCGGTAGATGGCTTCGAGAGCCGGGCGATATTCGGCGAGCCCCGGTACTTCGGCGGCTGCCAGTTCGAAGCGATAGCGCATGCTCGCTACCGTCGTGGCGATATCTGAAGGAGTGGTCGCGCGGGACGGCAGGGCGGAGTGCAGGGCCTCGTGCATCTCAGCGGTGGTCACGCCGAGAGCCCGGGCTCGGTCGGTAAAGTCTTCTGCCACTTCCGCGGCCCGCACCGCGACCCGCCAGGCGTCTTCAACACCAGGCAGGAATTCCTGAGCGAAGGCGAGGTGGCCGCTGGCGATTCCGTCAGGCATCCCGCTGTCTGTCCAGAGGCCCGTCACGTGCCCGATCGACCGGGGTGCGACGGTGCTGCCCGCAGCACCGAGGGCTTCGGTGAGCGTCACGTCCGGATTGTCGCCGTTGTGCAGGGCCCGGAATAGCTTGCAAATGATCGGGGTCGACGGTGTGCCATCGGCGGTTGCGGTCTGAAAGATGATGGAAGAGTTGGACTGCTCCCCCGCCAGCACGCGCGAGGAGAGGAATTGCACGGGAGCCGAGTAGGCGGCGTGGTGCCCGCGCGCGACGAGCGGGCCGCCGCTGTTGCCGCCCGCTGGCCCGTCGGTCTCATGAGCCTCGCCGCCATCCAGGACCAGCCGGAGCAACGCCTCCGCAAAGGCGGGGTCGTGCGGGCCGTCGTAGATATAGCGGTGCCCGGTCTCGACGTCGAATGAGGCGACGAGCGCGCTCTCTGCATTGGGCAGCGGCTCACTCCGCTCGGTGAGGGGCACCTGATACAGCGCGGGATGCCTGGCATGGTCAAGCACCAGGTACACACGGATCACTGCAGTACCGGTCGGGTCGGCAAGCCCGAACCCTCCGATGACTTCGAGCTTCGGTGTGCGCGACTTGCCGGCGTACCAGCGCTGCCGCGTCATCCAGGCTTCGAGATAGTCGGGAACGCCGGCCACGGGCACCTCCAGCCTGGGGCGCTTAGCGCCGACAATAGGACCCTCCTTACCCTACGCAGCGGGAGAGGGCCAGGACAGCCCTTGACATACTCGTGAAGTGTCGGGTTCATCCCCTCTTTGGGGGAGCCCCGGTCTGGGGGCAGACACCCGTCTCATCAACCCATAGTCTCATAACCAGCACCATCGGGGGACACCCGGGTGGCGGCGACTTCGCGAGAGTCGGAGTCGGGATACGGGGGTACGCCCGATATCTTCCTCTCGCAGGTACGAAGTCGTCGCCCCCAGGGAACCGGACTTCACGGGTCGGCCTGACATCACGCCTGCTGCCCATCTCTCTGGCCCATAATGGCCGAATGATCTCTGTGCCTCGTGCCATCGAACTGCGTCTCGCCGGGGTGCGCTGGCGTCCGTCCTCCGGCGATTCGTTTGTAATCACGCGAGAGGGCTTCGAGGGCGACATCTTCGTCGTCAGCGACATGACGATCGAATCCCACGAGTTCGAGACCGGCACGATCCTCGGCTTCAATGGCACCACGGAATGGGCGCTCGACTCCGTGGCCATCGAGGATGCCCTTTGGCTGCCGCGCGAGGACCAGTTGCGTCAGCTGCTCGGCGGCGCCTTCGATTCGCTCGCCCGATCGTCGACCGGCTACGCCGTCGGCCTGGTCGTGAACGATGAGCGCTCGGAGTGGGTGGCCGTCGAACCTGCCGATGCGTACGCCGCTGCACTGCTCCGGCTGGTATTGGGTGCCGGCTGAACGAGCCTGTCGGGGAGCAGAGCGTTCGGATTGCACAGCATGCAGGCGGCCCGTTGGCGCGCATCCATTGGGCCGATCAGCACTCCGGAAGGGTGATCGGCATGCTCGCGGTGGTGCCGTATTCGTGGCCTCGCCGGGGGATGAAGACGGCGACGATCACCCCGACCAGGGCCACGCCGCTGCCCATCGCGAAGATGATGCGGAACGCCTCCGTCGTGGGGATCGCCACGCCCCCCGAGACAACCAGGTGGGAAGAGATGATGAGTCCGACGAGCGTGGCTGCGGCGGTGGAACCGAGGGTGCGCATCACCGAGTTGAGCCCGTTGGCCGCAGCAGTCTCGGTGGCCGGAACCACGCGCATGATGAGGGTAGGCATGGCGGCGTAGGCAAAGCCGACACCGAATCCCACAATGGTGGACACCAGGATGATGTGCCAGATCTCGCTGTGCAGCCAAACAGCAATAGCGAAGGCGAGGGTGATGATCAGGCCGCCCAGGATGAGGCTGGTGCGAGGCCCCCGGGCATTCGAGAGTCGCGCGGCGATCGGCGACATCACGAACATGACGAGTCCGAGCGGCATGAGACAGAGGCTGGACACGATGAGGGTCTGGCCGAGGCCTACCCCGGTGGTGGTCGGAGCCTCGAGCAGCACCGGAAGAGCGGCCGTCGTGATGAAGAATGCGAAGCCAACCGAAATCGACGCGAGGTTCGTCAGAAGCACGGGTCGTCGGGCCGCCACCCGCAGGTCGACGAGTGCGTCGGCGGTCCTGAGTTCGATGAACGCCCAGACGACAAGCACCGCGATGCCGCCGACCAGAAGGCCGAGCGTGATCGGACTCGTCCAGCCCCACTCGCTGCCTTTCGAAATGGCGAGGAGGATGCCGACGAGTCCGATGGCGAAGCCGACGGCCCCGACGAAGTCGAAATTGCCGCCGGCCCTGAGCGTCGACACCGGAATAATGGTAGCCACCAGGATCACGGCAACGACCGCAAGGGCAGTGGCCAGCCAGAAGAGGTAGTGATAGTCGAGGTTCTGCGCGATGAGAGCCGCGACCGGAAGCCCGATTGCACCACCGACTCCGAGGGTCGCGCTGACCAGGGCGACCGCGCCTCCGAGGTTCTTCGGGTGAATCACATCACGCAGGATGCTGATGCCCAGTGCGATCACGCCGAGCCCGGCCCCCTGGAAAACCCGGCCGACAATCATCGGGATCAGGGTATTGGAGAGCGCCGAGATGATGGACCCGCCGGCCATCAGCATCAACAGCACCATCACGACGCGACGCTTGCCATACATATCGCCGAGGCGGCCGCTGATCGGGGTTGAGATCGCCGCCGCCAGCAGGGTGGACGTGAGAACCCAGGTAGCGTCTGCCGAGTTGGTGTCGAGGAAGCCGGGCAGTCGCGGGATGATCGGGGTGACGAGAGTCTGCATGAATGCGGCGATCAACCCGGTGAGGGCGAGGGTCGTGGTGATCGCCCGGTCGCTCGGCCGATGGCTGAGCCGGGCGCGCTCGGCGGTGGAGAGAGGCCTGTCCGACGAAATGGGCATCGTTCCACTCTAAGCCTCAGCCAGAGTGCCCGAAACTCACGCTCGCCTTCAGCGAGAAAGAGTGTAAACGCCCCAGTCGTCCACGTGCCAGTTGATCCAGCCGTTCGTACGCTGCAGAGTGACAGTGATGTTGAAAGGATCATTGGTTGGACTCGTCGCCGCGCAGGTGAAGGTCTGGCCGATGATAACCGGGAGAGCCTTTGCGCAGTCGACCGTGATGCGCGCGCCGATGATGGACGCGTCGGAGGCGATCGACTGTTCCGCCTGCATGGTGAAGACGTTGGGCAGCGCGGAGATGACCAATCCGGGCACGACGAGCACCGAACCGGCCTGCAGTATTCCGAGTGCCGCCCACACAAGAAGCGGGGCGAATCCCAGCGAACCCACCTTCGCGAGGCTCATCGAGCGGACCACGAGATAGATCGGTGCGGTCAATAACGCCCACGCCCAACTCGCGCGGTGCTCGTAGCCCGCGCGGCCGAGCGATGCCCGATCGACAATCGCGAGGACGACGACGAAAATGTAAGAAAACACTGCGATGCCGGGCGTGACCCACATGTTGAGACTCGAGCCGAAGCCGAGGAGGAGTAGGAGGCTCAGCACGAGGAGCACCAGCGGCACGAGGGCAATGATCCAGACCGGGGCCGTGTAGATCGGCAGTCGCGGCAGTGATTGGAGCGGTGGGGGCGGCCCGTCCTCGGCCTCCGGATCGAATTCCCGCCGGAGGTTTCGGGCGCTGGCGTCTGAGACGGTCGAGTTTGCCGATCGTGGCGGGAAGAGGGAGCCGTCGGAGTGGGAATAGCGGGGATCATCGACCGAGGCGAGGGCCTCGGCGGCGGGAACGGACGTCACCGGCGACCCGAGCACCGATCCCTCGGTGGGGACGAAGGCAGGTCGCGGCACGTAGATCTCGGGTTCGCCCGCTTCAGCAGCCACCCGGTCGTAGTTGATCGTGTCGAGGTTGACGATGGCGGGGTTGCGGTCGCCAGCGTCCACGGCGTCATCGTCAAGGTCGTCGGAGAAGCCGTCGGCACGATCGAGAAGGGATCGTGAGGGCAGGCTAGCGGCGAGGGGCTCGTGGACCAGCAACTCATCCGCTGCGGCGACGATTGGTGCATCAATCTCGCGCAGGGTGACGGTGAGTGGCGCCCGGGCCGTCGCGCCATCCCGCGCTTCGTCCTCGTCGGTGGCGAGATTCGCGTACTGCTCATCGCGCTCTCGCTGCTCACGCTGCTGGCGCCGTGTTGGTAGTTCTTCGTCGGCGTAGGCGAGACGGGTCGGTGTCTGCATCACCAGCGGCGGACGGGCCTCCGTGGTGAGCTCGGTCCAGGCGTGATTGTTCCACCAACGCAGTTGGGGCAGGCCCATGGGGTCGGGGTACCAGCCCGCTGGCACTGTCACGTCGTCCTCGAACATCTGCTCTCCCGCAGTCGGCTTCCATGGCCAGATTACTGGGAATGCTCTGAGTCGAACACTCCCGGGTCACGCTAAATATTCGGGTGTGCTTAACATATCGTTCGGATAAGCGTCTGACCGGGGGTTTCGACCTCTGGGCTGGCCCCAGTTGTGGGCGCAGTTGGAGCGCTCTCGGCCGCCCGCAGAGCCCGCAAAAGGTGCCGAACGGACATGGCTGGCACGGCGGGCATGAGGGATCGGGGAAAGTGATCACTCGCTAAACTCGAATCGTCGGCGAGCCACAATCGAACCGGCGGCGCGACATCCAGCGCAGTGCTGGGGCGCGAACTGCGTCTGACCGTGACGCAGTGATAACCCACGAGGCAATGGAGCCACAGTGAATGCAGGGAATGTGTTGAGCGACCAATTCGTCGAGCAGGGTGCCGAGAAAACACGGCCGGATGACTCCGTAGCCGACCTTCCGGCCATTCCCGGCATGGTCGGGGCGGATGGCTCGCGCATCCGCACTCGGATCGAGAGCGATTCCCTCGGGAGTATGGAGATTCCGGCTGATGCCTACTGGGGCATCCACACGGCACGGGCGCTCGAGAACTTCCCGATCACCCGCCGGCCGATCTCCGTGTATCGGGATCTCATCGGCGCGCTCGCCCGCGTCAAGCAGGCTGCCGCACGCGCCAACAAGGAGCTCGGCGTGCTCGATTCCGACAAGGCCGACCTCATCGACCGTGTCTGTGAGGAGATCGTGGGAGGCGCCCTCCATGAGGAGTTTGCGGTCGGCGTTATCCAGGGAGGCGCAGGAACCTCGACCAACATGAACACCAACGAGGTGATCGCCAACCGCGGGCTCGAGATCCTTGGCTACGAATTCGGTGACTACTCGCACTTCCACCCCATCGATGACGTCAACCGCAGCCAGTCCACCAATGACGTTTATCCAACTGCGATCAAGCTCGCAATGGTCTTCGGTGTGAAGCGCCTGCTCGAGGAGCACCGACTTCTCGGCCAGGCCTTCGCCCGCAAGGGTGTCGAGTTCGCCGGAGTGCTGAAGGTGGGGCGCACGCAGATGCAGGATGCGGTGCCGATGACGCTCGGCCAGGAGTTCACTGGCTTTGCCCACACCCTTGCCGAAGACTACGACCGTCTCGGTGAGACCATCCCGTGGCTGATGGAGATCAACATGGGCGCCACAGCCATCGGCACCGGTATCACCGCCGATCCGCGCTACGCAGAAGCCGTCTGCCGTCATCTCGTGCAGGTCACGGGAATTCCCATGGAGACGGCTGCGGACCTTATCGAGGCGACCTCGGATGCCGGCATCTTCATGACTCTGAGCGGCACGCTGAAGCGCGCTGCGGTGAAACTATCGAAGATCTGTAATGATCTCCGACTGCTCTCGAGCGGCCCGCAGGCCGGTTTCGGCGAGATCAACCTCCCACCCCGCCAGGCCGGATCGTCGATCATGCCAGGCAAGGTCAACCCGGTGATCCCGGAGGTGGTGAACCAGGTGGCTTTCAGCGTGATCGGAGCGGATGCCACCGTCACCGCGGCGGCCGAGGGAGGCCAGTTGCAGCTCAACGCCTTCGAACCCGTGATCGCGCACAGCATCCTGCAATCCCTGGCCTGGATGACGAACGCCTGCTACACGCTGCGGGTGAACTGTGTCGATGGCATCAGCGCAAACATCTCGCGGCTCGCGGCCCAGGTGGAGTCATCGGTGGGGGTTGTCACCGCTCTCACTCCCTACATCGGCTATTCGGCATCCGCCTCTCTTGCCCACACCGCCCTCACCACGAACGCCTCGATCGCCGAGCTCGTGGTGTCAGCAGGACTCATGTCGGCCGAGCAGGTTGCCCACGTGCTCTCGCCCGGGCGACTCAGTGGCCTGGTGCCGTTGACGGGCGTGATCACGGTAATTCCAGTGCCGGAAACCGATACCGAATAACGTTCGGCGGGATTCTGCGGGCGCAAGATTACCGGTCCGGTGTGCGCTAACGCCCCGCAGCGCTCCATAAATGCAGGCCGGCGTAGCTGCGCCACGGTGCCCATCGGGCCCCGTGGGCGGCGAGGGATCGTGCCGTCGACGGGAGGCCGAGACGAGAAGCACTGGCCAGCATGACGAGATCGCTCGCGAGCAGCACGTCGGGATTGCCGAGCACACGCATCGCAAGATACCCGGCCGTCCACGGCCCAATACCGGGCAGCGCGGTGAGGCGGGCACTGAACTCA
>JANYIZ010000090.1 GCA_025408445.1 Frigoribacterium sp.
GACCCGCCAGTGCCGTAATCCTGAGCGAGGGAGTCGCTCGCGCAGCCGCTGAGCGCGAGCACGCCCAGGAGGGGGATGGCGATGAGCGCCATCGTGATGCGCGCTCTCACACGGCACCCGTGTCGATCGACCCGGCCAGCAGCTCGGCCGCCGGGTCCTGGTATCCGACCTCGACGAAGGAGTCGCCGTTCTTCCGGAGGGTCGTGATGCTCGACAGGTGGCAGCGGCGTTGACGCGGGTCGTGGAACGGCTTGGCCCCGGCGACGAATCGCTGCACCATCACGATGGGCATCTGATGGCTCACCATGACGACCTCGCCGCCGTCCGCGGCATCCCAAGAATCACCGATCGCCGACATCATGCGGTCGATCACGCTCACGTAGGGCTCGCCCCAGCTCGGCTTCCAGGGATTGATCACCCAACGCCACATTCGGGGTTTGGTGAGCACGGCGGGGCCGAACTCGAACTTTTCCCCTTCGAAGCGGTTGGACGGCTCGATCAGGCGGTCATCGGTGATGATGTCGAGGCCGAACTTCGCACCCCAGGGAGCGGCGGATTCCTGTGCGCGTTGCAGGGGGCTCGCATACAACGCGGTGATGGGATGCCCGGCCAGCTCGCCTGCTGCGGCGGCGGCCATCCGCTGCCCGAGCTCCGAAAGATGGAAGCCCGGCAGCCGCCCATAGAGGATGCCCTCCGGGTTGTAGACCTCTCCGTGCCGGACGAGGTGAATCAGAGTTGCAGGCACCCTCTTATTCTACGTTTTGCGGTGCTGCAGGATTCCCGTGAGAATGCGTGGCGCATGCGGGCCCCTGGATCCTATTCGAGATCCGGGCATCCGTGCCGTGGTGGCCTGTCACTGGTACCGTGACCTCCATGAACAACGACTCCCCCGAGCCCCGCCAAGCCGCCATCGAGGCAGGTCGCGATCTACAGACGATCCTCGAGGCCCACATCGCACTGCTCTCCGCCGGCACGGACCAGGATGACGCGGCCGTCGAGATCGATCGTGAGCTCTGGGAGGCGGTGGGCGCGTATGGCGAAGCGCTCGACGAACTCTACGATGACGAGGAAGTCGACGGGCAGGTCGACGCGGCCGAGCTCACCTTCACCGTGCGCACCCGTTACGACTACACGGTCATCGATGAGAAGGCTTTTCTCGCCGCGGGGACGGGCGTCGGAGCCGCGATCTCTGCCCTGCTCGAACGGGCCGGCGGCAAGCCGGTGAGCGCGCTCGAGGTGGCCTCGCTCGAGACCGGCAGCGGCATCCTCACGGTGCATCTCAACAACGAACTCCTGGTGTCGGCAGATTTCCAGGCCGCCGACGAAGAGACCGACCTGCTGCTCGTTGCCCCTAACGAAGAACTCGTCTACGTGCTCGACGAGCCCGTTTACGAGTCTCGCGCCGAAGCAGAAGCCGCGGCGAAAAACCGCTGACGCTCGGCGATTACGCCAGGAAGTCGACCGCAGCCTGCTCGCTGACCAGCGAGCGGATGTGCCCTGCGACCCTCTGGTGCTCCGGGTGTACCTGGTAGGCCTCGAGCCCGGCCTCATCGTCGAAGTCCACGACCAGGCCGAGATCCCAGTGGTTGGGACCGGTCACGACGCTCGGCCCGACGCTCAGCGCACGAATAGACGGCACGACGTCCACGAGCGATTCGAGCCCAGCGACGATCGATGCGATCTGCTTCCGGCCCTCCGGGCTGGCGGCATCCGCGATCTTCCACGACACGACATGTTTGAGCATTCTTTAGACCTCCAGTAGGGCGGCGCGCAGCCGATCGGGGTCGATGCGCCAGATGGTGTGCACGCGTCCATTGATGAGCACGACGGGGATCTCGTCTGCATACCGCGCGAGCAGGGCCGGGTCGTCGAAGATCGAGCGCTCCTCGACCGTGATGCCCGGAGCGGATGCCTCGGACTCCAGCTGCTTCACCACCGTGCTGATCGTCTCGCGGGCGGCATCGCACAGGTGGCAGCCCGGCTTGCCGATGAGGGTGATGGCTGCCGTGGACACGTTGCAACAGTATCGGCGTTGCGCGGGGCCGTGCGGCCGATGGGTCAGAACTCCCGCGTAACATGGAGCGTCATGCCAGCATCAGACACCGGATCGGCGGCCCGACCGATCGTGGCGTTCTTCGACGTCGACAACACGCTGCTCCACGGCGCGAGCGCGTTCCATGTGAGCCGCGCCGCCTGGAAGCGCGGACACGTCGGGGTGCGCGACCTCCTCACCTTCGGCTGGCAACAGCTGCGATTCGTGGCGGTCGGAGAGAATGTCAAGCACTTCGCGAGTGCGCAGGAGCGAGCCCTCGGCTTGGCAAAAGGCCTGCCAGCAGACGAGCTCACGAATCTCGCGGACGATGTCTACGAGCGGGAGATCGAGTCGCGGCTCTGGCCGGAGACCGTCGAATTAGCGCGCGAACATTTGCGTAAAGGTCACGAGGTCTGGCTCATCACCGCTACCCCGGTCGACATCGCCGCCGTGATCGCCCGGCGACTCGGCCTCACCGGTGCCCTCGGTACGATGCTGCGGTCAGAGGACGGCAAGCTCACCGGGGAGTTCGACGGGCCAGTACTGCACGGCGCGCGCAAGGCCGTTGCAGCGAAGGAGCTCGCCGCCGCCCTGGGAGCAGACCTCGCGGACTGTTGGGCCTATTCGGACTCCCGCAACGACATCCCGCTACTCGAGCTGGTGGGCAACCGCGTTGTGGTGAATCCGGATGCCACCCTCGCGGCGCACGCACGCACGCACGGCTGGCCCATCATGCGATTCGATCCCGCGAGCATCCGGGCCACGGTGAAGCGGGTGCGCCGCGATGCGCGGGCGGCGCGGCCGGAAGCCGACACGTCATCCAACCCAAAACGCCAGGCCGGTTAGGCCTGGCGTTTAGTGTGACTCAGTTCACACTGTCAGGGTGCGCATGCGCACTCCCGGTGGTGTGGAGCTACTTCTTGTTGCGACGCTGGTGACGAGTCTTACGAAGCAGCTTGCGGTGCTTCTTCTTCGCCATGCGCTTGCGACGCTTCTTGATTACGGAACCCATAAAGACCTCAACTGTTGTTCGGAAGACGACCGGGTCCGATCAGAACCGCGGAAAATTGCCTCTCGCTAGCTTAGCCGCCCGACTGTCGCCCCGCTAACCGGCCGGCCGGCGAGCATCCCGTCCACCTTGGTCGCGTCGGGGCGATAGCCTCGCGGAGGGAGTCGTAACTCCCGCCGGAACGCAGTGAGAGCGCCGTGAACGGGCGTATCCCCCGCCACGGCGTGAAACGGGCCGGGGCGATTGCAGAAGAAGCCGTCCGTGCGCTAACCGACGTCGGAGATGTGCGTGTCGATAGCCGCGACGACAGCGGATTCCGGAACACGGAACGAGCGACCGAAACGGATGGCGGGTAACTCGCCCGAATGCACGAGACGATAGACCGTCATCTTCGATACCCGCATCATGTCGGCGACTTCGGCAACCGTGAGAAACCGCACCTCGGAAAGATCGCGTGCCATGTCGGGTGCCCCTTGTCAGGTTCCAGCGATATTGGGAACAGACGCACTCGATCGCCTGTGTTACCGGAGTGCTAATCGGTAACTGTAGGGGCTAATGTGACCCGTTGGCAACCGCCCACTCGGTCGGACTATTTCTCGTCACGCCTCGTGAGCTTCTTCTTGATCGGTTCGATCACCCGACGTTCCAGGTCATGCTGGGCATCCTGCAGTCGAATCGAGGCCTCGGCGGCGCGACGACCGATCGCTGTGCCCGCCTCGGTGGGATGCTGCAGCGTCTCGGCTGCGCGCCGAAACGGCTCCGGCACCTGAACGCCCGACCACGCCGCGAACACCGTCGAGCCGTCGTCTATGCCCCCGTCAAAGTCCGCGCTCAGAAACGGAATGAGCCAGTCCTCGAGTTCTTCGAGTGGGCTGGTGTCGAGGCTGTAGTAGCGGTGCTGTCCCTCTTCACGCACTGTCACCAGTTTGTGGTCGCGCAGCACTTTGAGGTGCTTCGACACCGTCGGCTGGCTCAGGCCGAGCTTTTCGACGATCTCGCCAACACTGATTTCTCCCCTGTCGGCTCGGCCGTGAGTAGCGTTGGACGCCGTGTAGCGGTCGAGTAGTACCTGCAACAGGTCCCGTCGGGTTGCATCTGCAACCACGTCAAAGATGTCAGCCATCCTGACAGGCTACCGGGCGGGGCTATGAGGCACCATGACAACCTGTTGCGAGGGGATCGATCGCCATCAGACCCGTTGTGTGCGCCGATTACCCACGCCGGGCATTCGACTCACCCGCCGATGTTGCGTCGGCATCCCCGTCGCGATGTGCCACCGTTATCCTCCGCACGGAAGCGCGCAGGCACGGACGTCTGAGGTCACCGACGCGGGAGAGCTGATTGGCGATCCGCCGCCGCGCCTCTCAGCCCGCGGCGAGCTCCCTCGCCCTGGCCAGCGCCGCGGCCGTCGCCCGATCGAAAACGGCCGACAGGTCGGCCTTCTCGAGCTCCCAGATAGCGCGCTCGGTAGTGCCCTTGGGGCTGGTCACCCGGCGACGCAGCTCCGCGGGCTCCTCCCCGGATGCCTCGAGCAATTCGGCCGCCCCGAGAAAGGTGCCGTTCACCATCGTCGCGGCCTCCTGCCAGGTGAAGCCGAGCGCGACCGCCGTCTTGGTCAACTGCTCGATCAGGTAGAAGACATAGGCGGGGCCCGATCCGGAAATCGTGCTGAGTGCGTCGATCTTCGACTCGGCAATCTCGAGCACCTGGCCGACAGTATCGAACAAGGTGAGCGTGAGCGCGACATCCTCCGGCGTCGCACGCGAACCCGGGCTGACGCCGGTCACTCCCCTACCGACGAGGGCTGGCGTGTTCGGCATCGCCCGCAGCACGACCTGCGAGACGAGCGCCTCCATGGTGGCGGTAGTCACCCCGGCCGCAACGCTGACGACGATCGCGTCTTCGGCAAGCGCCGGGCCGATCTCCCGCAGTAGGTCGGGCACCATCGCAGGCTTGACCCCGATCAGCACGATTCGGGCCCCCGCGACCGCGGTGAGATTCGCGCCAGGGTCGTTCTCGAGAGCAAAGGAGGTCACGGCATCCGATCGCAGTGGCGCAGCCTTGGCCTCGGTGCGGTTGGTGACGCGGATACCACCCTCGACGGTGACCGAAGGGGAAAGCAGTCCGTTGAGGATCGCGCCGCCCATCGATCCGGCTCCGAGAATGGCGATGGTCGGAAGGGTGCTCATCACCTCATCCTAGAATTGACCGCATGATCACCGACCGTATGAGTACTGAAGCCACTCCATGAGCACCGAGGGCAGCAAAAAGGCGATCCTCGCGGCAATGCTCGCCAACTTCGGCATCGCCATTGCCAAGTTCATCGCGTGGGGACTCTCCGGCTCGAGCTCGATGCTCGGCGAGGGCGTGCATTCGCTCGCCGACACCGGCAACCAGATCCTGCTGTTGCGCGGTGGGTCCGTCTCGAAGAAGAAGCCGGATGCCGACCACCCCTTCGGATTCGGACGCGAACGCTACGTCTACGCCTTCGTCGTCTCGATCATCCTGTTCAGCGTCGGTGGCGTCTTCTCGCTCTACGAGGGCGTGGACAAGATCCAACATCCGCATCAACTAGAGAACGCCTGGATCCCGATCGCCGTGCTGCTGGTCGCGATGGTGCTGGAATTCTTCTCGTTGCGCACCGCGGTGCGCGAGTCCAACCGTGTTCGCGGAAAGGACAGCTGGATCGAGTTCATCCGCCATGCCAAGGCACCCGAGCTGCCGGTGGTGCTTCTCGAAGA
Organism: Frigoribacterium sp.; assembly: GCA_025408445.1. GTDB lineage: Bacteria > Actinomycetota > Actinomycetes > Actinomycetales > Microbacteriaceae > Lacisediminihabitans. Next base: position 5,783 of record JANYIZ010000090.1, read on the forward strand.
TGTCGCGGCCCTCACCGGCCTGCTGTTCGCCTTTGTCGGCGTCGTGCTCTCGATCGTCACCGGTGACGCAGTGTGGGATGCAATCGGCACGATCTGCATCGGAGTGCTGCTCGTGCTCGTGGCCATCGTGCTCGGCATCGAGACCAAGAGCCTGTTGGTGGGCGAGGGGGCGACCGCCGACGACACCGTGCGCATCCGCGATGCGATCAACGCCGATTCCGACGTCGAGTCCCTCATCCACATGAAAACCCTCTACCTCGGTCCGGAAGAATTGCTCGTGGCCGCAAAAGTCGCCTTCCCCACGAAAATGAAACTCGCCGAGGTCGCAGCCGCGATCAACTCACTCGAAGCCCGCGTGCGCGCAGAGGTGCCAATCGCCCGGGTCATCTATATCGAGCCCGACGTGTATGTCGCGCCAGGCGAGGGCAACCCCTCGACCGAGGCGATCATCATTCGAGCGGCGGACTGAGATGCCCCTCGCACTCGTACTTCGGCACCTCGATATCGCACATCTCGGCAATTTGGAGGCGGTGCTTCGCGATCACGGCTATGACATCCGCTATGTGGATGTCACGTCGGAGTCCCCCCGCGATCACCCCGAGGCCGACCTCGTCGTGGTTCTCGGCGGTGACATGGGCGCATATGAGAAAGATGCCCATCCCTTCCTTGTGGGCGAGCTGGCGTACCTCCGCGATCGGCTTGCCGCCGAACGCCCCACTCTCGGCATCTGCCTGGGGGCCCAGCTGATCGCGGAGGCTCTCGGCGAAACGGTGCGAAAGGGCAAGACCGTTGAGATTGGATTCCGCGAAGTGACACCCACCGAGGCTGGTTTCGACTCGCCGCTGCGGCACGTCGCCGGCGTACCGATGATGCAGTGGCACGGCGACACCTTTGGACTGCCGAGCGGGGCGATTCGGCTCGCCAGTTCCGGCGCCTACAGCAACGAAGCCTTCGCGCTCGGCGACTATGCGCTCGCCGTGCAGTTCCACCCGGAACTCACCGCTGAGATGTATGAGACCTGGATTGTCGGCGGCCTGGACGAACTCGCGGCGCTCGAGATCGAACCCGACGACCTGCGCCGGGATGCTCTTGCCAACGGGCCTGCGATGCAGGCAGCATCCGTCGCCATGTTCACGGAGTGGCTGGGGGCGCTATAGCGACCGTTCAGCCGCGTTTCGTCTCGAAAAAGTTGAGCAGCAAAGCGGCACACTCCGCTTCTTCGACGCCGGCATAGACCTCGACGCGGTGCTGCATCCGTCGGTCGCGCAGCAGGTCGTAAACCGATCCGGCGGCCCCCGCCTTGGCATCCCACGCCCCGAAGACGACAACGGGAACTCGCGCCGCCAGAATCGCACCGGCGCACATCGCGCAAGGTTCGAGGGTCACGACGAGAGTCGTGTCGGTGAGATGCCAGTCGTCGGTGGCAACCGACGCGGCCTGCAGCGCGAGGATCTCGGCGTGGGCCGTGGGGTCCTGGCGCAGCTCACGCTCATTGCGTCCCGCGCCGATGACGGTTCCGGATGCGTCGAGCACGAGCGCCGCGACGGGAACGTCAGCATGTTCGAGAGCCTTCCGTGCGCTCGCGACTGCCTCGAGCATCCGCTGTCGATAGAGAGCCGGAACTACTGTCATCACCCACCTCCCGCTCGGATATCCAGATCCCTCGTTGGGCTAGATTGAGCCTATGCGAGTCCACGTAGCCGACCACCCGCTCATCACTCACAAGCTCACCGTGCTGCGTGACAAGAGGACGCCGTCGCCCACTTTCCGGGCCCTCGCCGAAGAGCTCATGACCCTCCTCGCCTATGAGGCGACGCGCAACGTGCGGGTTACGACGGTGACCGTCGAGACGCCGGTGGCCACCGCTACGGGCCTCGCAATCAGTCAGCCGCGGCCACTCGTCGTGCCGATCCTGCGCGCCGGGCTCGGCATGCTGGAGGGCATGGTCAAACTCATCCCGACCGCCGAGGTCGGATTTCTGGGCATGGTGCGCGACGAGGAGACCCTGCAGCCCACCACCTACGCCGAGCGGCTGCCCGAGGACCTCTCGAACCGGCAGTGCTTCGTGCTCGACCCGATGCTCGCCACCGGGGGCTCGCTCACCGCGGCCATCAACTTCCTGCTCGCGCGCGGGGCGGTGGATGTCACGGCGGTCTGCCTCATCGCGGCACCGGAGGGTCTCGCCGCCGTCGAGACCGCGATGGAAGGCCGCGATGTGACTATCGTGCTCGGCGCTGTCGACGAAAAGCTCAACGAGCTTGGTTACATCGTGCCCGGCCTCGGCGACGCCGGCGATCGGCTCTACGGGTTGGTGTAGACGCGGATCCTGCTGGCCGCCTTGACTTTTGTGTGGCCCCCCCGGATAGTGGAGCAATGACTGTTCCCACGTTCGCTCCGCTCGCCCCTGTGGCCTCCGGAAGCTTTCACGTGGTCATGTGTTGTCGAATGTGTGCCTAACGGTCCACTCCTGAGTCGGATTCCCCCCTCACTGGTGGAGGATCCCCGGATGTCCGCCCCTCATAACGAGCGGCATTCTGTTCTGCATCGCCTGAAGCATCCCGAAGGATCACACCCTCATCATTAGAGGCCCTTCTCCCCTCTCAAGGATTCTTGACACATGTCTCTTGCAACAATCGACCTCGTTCGTCCATCCGTCTCTCGCCGCCTTGTTCCCGTCGAGCAAGCAACTCCTGGCACCGAAACCCCGTCGCGCATCCGCGCGGTTCCCGGAGGCACAGAGGCACGCGGCTTCGTGCTCTACGTCGGCGTCGACGAGCTGAAGGCCGCCGCCGCCGGTACCGACCTCGCCCACGTCGTCGCAGCATTACGCGCACTCGCGTCTGAACTCGTGCCCACCTCAGAGACCTATGCCGCCGTCGCACTGGCTCCGCAGGGCGCCGGCGGGCGTGATGTCGAAGTCGTGCGGCTCGCGTTGCAGGACCCGTCGGCCCTAGCCAAGCATCGCCATCAGCCCGAGCGGGAAGAGAAGCCCCGCGGGGGAGTCGTGGTTGACCTGTCGCGCAAGCGTGTTGTGCTCGACGGCGAGAGCGCCGCTCTGACCTACAAGGAATTCGAGCTTCTGCAGTACCTCGTGCTTCGTGAGGGTCGCACCATCGATCGCGCCGAACTCATCTCGTCGCTCTGGTCGGCAGGAGACGACGACGCCCCCAACGAGCGCACCATCGATGTGCACGTGCGCCGCCTACGGTCGAAACTGGGATCGTACGAAGATATCGTTCGCACTGTGCGTGGCATCGGCTACCGCTTCGATCGGCATGCGGATGTCGCCATCCGCCACACCACCACGCCGAGCCCGGACGTGTTCTAGGGTCGCAACAGCGCCTAGAGCGCGGTGGACGACGCGTCAGGCGTGGTCTTTTTCGACTGGCTGACCACCAGTGCATCGCGCTCGGCGAGCAGGGAGTTGAGCGTCACGTTTTCGAGTCCGGGGCTTGCGACGTCGTTGAATGGGCTGTCCAGTCCCGTCTTGGCGTACACGGCTGCCGCGTAGGCCGATGCCGTCGACTGCAGTTTCGCCGAAGCGCGCTGGGACTTCTTGAGGGACACGTGGCTGCCTCCAACGGCGTCCGCGTGGGTGCGCAAGGCCTTAATCAGATCCTTCAACGAAGCTTCGATTTTCTTGGACATGAGCCTCATTCTCGCTTATGAAGGTAAACGAAGCGCAAGAGGCGAAGCGGATGACCCACCCTGAGGTCACGGTACCGACTCACCGAGTACGGCGTGGGTGTCAACTTCTGCACGCGCACCGTCCGGCGAAGGCAGTCCCGAAGCCCCGTCGCTCGGCCTCCGTGGCGAATGCTGCATAGTGCCGATCTCCCTGGTCTGGTCGAGAGGCGCGTATGACCGGCCGGCCCTTCCCGCGCGCTCGGCCCTTCCCGCGGCCGTCCCTTCGCGCGCGCTCGGCCCTTCCCGCGGCTGGCCCTTCCCGCGGCATCGGCCCTTCCCGCGGCATCCGATGCCCGCCGATGCCCGCGGCATCCCGCCGCATCCGAAGCCCTTACGAAATGCAGGACACAAAGTGACACGAGGGACGGATACACCTCACCTGTCTCATGGGTAACAGGTGTTCCTGCATTTCGTGCAGTCGCCCAGATTCCGCGCGGATGGCAACCTCCATTCTCGGTTGGCCGTGAGGTGTCGGCGTAATCGGTACCCGCCCGGGTATTTGCCCGCCGCGAGGGAGGGAAATCTGCTGTTCTCAGCGAATTTCTCCTCCATCCGATGCGGATTCCCGGATTGTCCCTCCTTCGCTGAGGGCTACGAGGTCACGAATAAGTCGAGCGAATGCCGCGGTCCTGCCCGTGAGGACAGGTGGCGCGAGTCCCACACTTGACAACTTTCTTGAAAAATAACGGTTCGATAACTAGCGCTTCGTTACCATGCTGTTATACAGTTCAAGAGCAGAGGTTGTTTGCTGTGGCAGCCTCTGCGGAATGTGATTGCAGGACACTCTTGGTGCAAGGGAGAGGGTCGGTTTCTAGCCTCTGAAACCGGCCCTCAGTCCTCTTTAACGTGTCATTTCTTTAACGTGTCATTTCCGCGCTCGCCTCCGCGTCATCCGGGTTCGCCTTCCGTAGAATTGGGCCCGGGTTGAAAGGAGGCCCGTGAGCGACAAGACGACGGCAGTCACCGCGTGGGAAGCCCTGTTTCGCGCCCAGGTGTCGGTGATGCGTTACCTGAACGCAGAGTTCCCGACGGGTGAACTGTCGCTCAACGAGTACGACGTGCTGTTCAACCTGTCTCGCCAGCCCGGCCGCCAGCTGCGCATGAAGGAACTCAATCGGCACCTGCTGCTCACCCAGCCGAGCGTGAGCCGACTCGTGGATCGCCTCGTATCGCGAGGCCTGCTTGAGAAATCCCACGACCAAGACGATGCGCGCGGCGTGAACGTGGCGCTCACACTGGCAGGGTTCGAACTATTCCGCACTGTGGCCCGTAGTCACATCCAGTCGATCGCCGAACGCTTGGGTGGCACCCTCAGCACCGCTGAGCTCGAAACGCTGACCGAACTCTGCGACCGGTTAAGGCTCGCAGACCGGAAGTAGTGGATTCACCGCCTCGTTACTCGTGCGGCGGGCGCGCTTGCTGCTGTCGCTGGTGACGTGCTCGCGACCGCGCGACAATCACGAACGACCGTGGGGATGCCAGAAGAGCGCGAACTACTCGCCGGGGATTGTTTCGCAGGATGCGCACGAAGCCGGCCTTCCGACGCCCGGGCCGCGCTTCGAACAGCGAGACTGCGAAGATGAGCGGATCGCTCACGCTCTCAAGGACGAGTCTGACCTGGCAATAGATCTCGCTCGGAAGGGTGATTTCGCCCACCGGGACCCCGATAGTCGTGAGGAACGGTCGAAGTGGTTCGATACCGCGAACGTCCGTGACGAGCTGAACGAGGGCGGCCTGCTCCGCCGGGGTCAGGCTGGTGCGAAACATCGAGACGAAGTAGGCGATCTGTGACTCGCCACGGCGATCACGGGCAAGGGCACCCAGCTGATCGTGGCCGGCAACGAGCACGGTGCTGACCCGGTCGAAAGCGGGTACGACGATTCCGCTGATCTGAAGTTCCACTCGACGGGTCCAGAATAATTCGAAGACCTGTGCCGGGGCAGCGTAAAACCCCGGGAGAAGGTCGTAGATATCGAGCGGACAGACCAGATCCGGGTGAACGACCCGAGTAAAAACCGGAGGCAATAACCCGCGAATATGCCCGGGTGAGATTCGCGACCAGCCGACCCCCTCGAGCGCCAAGACCAGGTGAAGTTGGTGGATGGGCTCGACAAGCACGATCGCTGTTGGTGAGACTCGGGGAGAGACCAGTCCGAGCTGAGCGAACATCGGCCCCCCAGCGGCGAGTGTTCGGATGCTGTGCTTTCGGGCGAGCTGAGCGACGACGACGACGACGCGGAGCTTATCGCTTCGCAGTCTCGCCTGGTCCGACGAGCCCACCGACATCCCTTGCGGCTGCTCTGCCGGTATCGCCGCCATGGTGCCTCCTCGCTGCCACCGTACTAGACAGCCCGCTTTCCAGCGGCGACCTCGTACTGTGGGAGATATGACCCTCTCGCTCGATTCGACCGAACAACCGACGATCGTTTGGCTGAGGGATGACCTCCGCATCGCCGACAATCCCGCATTGAATGCCGCCGCCGAGCGCGGAGCACCAGTCGTGGTGCTGTTCCTGCTCGACGAGATAAGCAGCGGCATCCGTCCTCTCGGAGCCGCGAGCCGCTGGTGGTTACATCACAGTCTCGAAGCTCTCGCCGCCGTGGTCGGACAGCTCGGCGCCACCTTCGTTCTCCGGCGCGGGGCCGCTGAACCCGAATTGACCCGACTGGCGGCCGATCTCGCCGCGGGGGCCGTCTTCTGGAATCGCCGTTACGGCGGACCGCAGAGGACCGTGGATACCGCGCTCAAGACGAGCCTGCGAGCGACGGGACTCACAGTCCAGAGCTTCCACGCGAACCTGCTGCACGAGCCCTGGACAGTGACAACGGGATCCGGCACACCGTTCCGCGTGTTCACGCCATTCTGGAAGTCCTGCCTCGCCGGCGCTCCTCCCCGCGAACCGTTGCCGGCGCCGGCGCCGACCAGCCTCACCGGCGTATCGGGCGTCACAAGCGACGAACTGGCCGACTGGATGCTCCTACCCTCTAAACCGGACTGGGCCAGCGGCATCCGCGCCACCTGGTCTCCTGGGGAGAAGGCCGCGCATGCTCAGCTGGAGCATTTCGCTGTGCACGACCTTGCCCACTATGACACCGCCAGGGATGCGCCGGGCGGGGACGCCACTTCCCGCCTGTCGCCTTACCTGCGCTTCGGTGAAATCAGTCCATTCCAAGTGTGGCAGCGTGTGCAGCGGGGCGAGCTCGCCGCCGCCGCGCGCCGCAACGCCCCCAAGTTCCTCAGCGAGATCGGCTGGCGAGAGTTCAACTGGAACATCCTGTTTCACGCCCCCGACCTGCACGAGAAAAACTTTCGCGCCGACTTCGACGCCTTCCCGTGGCCTGAACCCGACCCGCGTGACCTCGCCGCGTGGCAGCAGGGCCGCACCGGCATCCCCCTAGTCGACGCGGGAATGCGCGAGCTCTGGCAGACGGGCTACATGCACAACCGGGTGCGGATGGTGGTGGCATCCTTCTTGATTAAGAACATGCTCGTAGACTGGCGAGCCGGCGAGCGGTGGTTCTGGGACACGCTCGTCGACGCAGATGAAGCAAGCAACCCGGGCAACTGGCAGTGGGTCGCGGGATCGGGGGCGGATGCCGCGCCGTACTTTCGCATCTTCAACCCGCTGTTGCAGGCGGAGAAGTTCGACAGCAAAGGCGTCTACCAGCGCCGCTATATTCCCGAACTCGGTACACCGGCGTATCCACAGCCAATCGTGGATCTCAAAAAGTCCCGGAACGATGCCCTCGCCGCATACGAACTGGTGAAACGAGCCGGCAACTCCGCCTGATCAGCACTCGCACCTGCCCCCCGCCATATCCGCGCCTGCCTCCCGCCATATCCGCACCTGCCCCCGCTATATCCAAAACGCAGGAGATTCGCCACCAAGACGGCATATCTGCGTCGAGGAAGCCACTTTCGTGGCGAATCTCCTGCGTTTTGGGAAAGGGGGCGGGAAGCAGCGGAGCGATGATGCGCTCGCAGACGACAAACTGGTGAAGCGGGCGACACGGCTATGGCCGCGGACGGCCGCCGATAGTCGAGACGGCGAGCGCGCCAGCCCGGGCGCCAGCGGATGCGGCCGCCATGGCCCCCGCGCCGGACACCCAGGCGGCGAGGAATCCGGCCGCGAAGGCATCCCCCGCTCCGGTCGGATCGACGATCGCGACCGGGACCGCCGCCACCACGGTGGTGGGCATTCCTCGCTCGACCACCACGACACCGGCGGTGTCGAGGGTGAGGGCCACGACATCGAAGCGCTCGCCCAGCCGCTCCGCGATGTGAATCGGGTCGTCAAGGCCGGTGAGCACCCGACCCTCCTCCAGATTGGGGAAGAACAGGTGGGCACCCTCCACGCTCTCCAGAAAACGGTCGACGCCGAAGTCCGTGATGAATCCCGAAGAAGCGGGATCCACCGAGATACGCACTCCACGGGCCGTCGCTCGCTGCACGAGGTTGCGCAGCGAGGACTGGTCGGGTTGAGAGAACACGCTGTAGCCGGTGAAGTGCAGCACCGCGGCCCCGGTGAGCAGCCGGTCGGTGACCGCATCCGGAGTCAGCCTGGCGTTGGCGCCCTTCTCTGTGAGCATGGTGCGGCGTTCCCCGGAGACGATCACAATGATGGCGCCGGTGGGCAGTTCGTCATCGCCAAGGAGATGCGGGGTGACCCCGTTGCCGGCGAGCAATGCACTATGCCGCACCACATCCTCGACCGCCACTAAGCCGACGAAGTCGACGGATGCCCCGAGCGAGCCCATCCAGGCCGCAGCATTCGCCGCCGAACCGCCGGCCCGATGGCGAATGGAGGAGGGCGTGTCCGTGTCCTCGCGAATCGCACTGGCCGGCACCACGACGACGTCGTCCACCACGTCGCCGAAGACGACGATGCGCTCGGGGTTATCGCGGTGATCAGGCAAGCGCTGACCATTCGATCGCGATCTGCGCCGCCAGCCGCACATTGTTGCGGGCGAGGTCGAGGTTGACCTCGAGGCTGCGGCCCTCCGACGCGTGCACGATATAGCTGAGTAGAAAAGGCGTGACCGCCTTTCCGTGCATCCCGGCCGCGTCGGCCGCGTCGAGCGCCTCGATCAGCACCCGGTCGTGCTCGGTCGGATCCCACTGCTGCTTCCGCGGGATCGGGTTGGCCACCACGATCCCCTGGCCGTGACCGAGGGCGTCCTGGCTGCGCATGATCGCGGCGACCTGGGCAGCCGACTCGACCGACCAATCAATCGTGTGGGCCGACTCGGTGAGCCAGAAGCTCGGGAAGACGGTCGTGCGATAGCCGACGACCGGCACACTCAGGGTCTCGAGCCGCTCGAGGGTTGCGGCGATGTCGAGCACCGACTTCACCCCGGCGGTCACGACGGTGACCGGGGTCACCGCCAGGGTGGAGAGATCGGCTGATTCGTCGAAGGATGTACCAGCCCCACGATGAACGCCACCGAGCCCACCGGTGGCGAAAACCCGCACTCCGGCAAGCGAGGCGAGGTGCGCTGTCGCCGCGACCGTGGTGGCTCCAGATGCTCCCGCCGCCGCCAGCATCGGCAGGTCGCGCACGCTCGCCTTCGCGAGATCTTCCTCTGCAATGCGGCGTACGCCGTCGGAATCCAACCCGATCTGCGGCACACCATCGAGCACGGCGATGGTGGCCGGGGCGACGTCGGCATCGCGCAGGATCTGCTCGAACTCCCTCGCCGCCTCGTAGTTGCGCGGACGGGGGAGCCCATGGGCAATGATTGTCGATTCGAGCGCCACAACGGGACGCCCGTTCTCGAGGGCATCAGCGACTTCGGCGGAGACGGCGAACGCGGAGTGGGGTGCTGTTCTCATAGAGCCTCAGACTATCGGCGGGCGTGGCACACGACATCCGCCGCGGTCATTGGCCTGTTGGCTCCTCGCAAATCACAGGAGAAACTCGAACCTGACCCCCGAACCCCGCCAGGAAATAAGATGCGATGCCTCGCCGGGTCGTGCCGGAAGGCTCACCTCCCGGGCGTTCAGCCGGCGTAACACATCGACATGCCGATCTCTGTTGCTCTCACCCGGCAGTGGGACAGAAATAGGCATTTCGAGGGTGGAGAATCCGGCCAGCACGACACACTTATGCTTGATCGGTGCTCACTGTACTGATCCCCTGGCGCCCCCAGCCCTCCCGGCTGGCGGCTTTGAGCGCCGTCGTGGACTGGTACGGGCGAAATCTCGGGAATGTCGACATCCGCACCATCGATTCCAACGACGAGATCTTCAACCTTGCACGCTGCCGCAACCTCGGAATCGACTCGATCGATGACTCCGACGAGGTCGTTGTGATCAACGACGCCGACACGATCCCCCAGCTCGAACCACTGCTGGAGGCGATCGCCGCTGCCGCCGCGTCGGGACTGGTGCACCTGCCGTACACCCGGTACCACTGGCTCGGCACGCCGGGTACCGCCCAGTTCACCGTTGGCACCCCACTCGACCAGTGCGACTTTGAACTGGTGCACGGAGCCTGCTCAGGGGTATACGTCACCACCCCGCGGAGCTGGTGGAGCCATGGCGGCCAAGACGAGCGCTTCCGCGGCTGGGGTTTCGAGGATGCGGCCTGGTATGTGGCTCACGAGACACTGCTCGACGAGGTTCCCCGCCGTCACGAGGGAGTCGTCTACGCGCTCAACCACACCGCTCAGGCCCGCGAGGGCGACCAGTACGACGCGAACGCCGCCCTCATGGAGCAGTACCGCGAGGCCCGGTCGAGCCGCGATGCGATGCGTCAGCTCATCGGCACCGACGCTACCGCCGAGAAGGCCCGGCGGCTTCCCGCATCCTGACGCAGCCCCGCCGATAGCGTCGCGAGTGCCGCTTTCGCTGGCAGGTCGAGCGCCCGCAGCACAGCATCCGTCAGCTCCGCGACCGTCGCGGTGTTCGGAGCGAGTGAGACGCCGAACCCCGCATCCTCGAGGGCCGCTGCCCCGGCAAACTGGTCGGTCGAAAACGGCAAAACCACCAGCGGAACCCCCATCGTCATCGACTCGGTGACACTGTTGTTGCCTCCGTGGGTCACCGCCGCCGCCGCCCGCTCGAGCAGGGTCACCTGCGGAAGGAACTCGCGAACGAGCCAGTCGGCCGGCAGCTCGCCAAGCTCGGCGCGGTCCGCCGATCCGATGGCGATTGCACCTCGGATTCCCACCCGCGTAAGCGCCGCGCAGACGCGTGCAATCACATCCGCCCGCACGGAGAGAAAACTGCCGAAACTCACGTAGACGAAGGGTTCGTTGCTCCCGGCGAGCCAGGCATCCACCTCTGCATCTCGCGCTTCTTCGCGCACGGCTGAGCCCAGAAATCGGTGGGGCGGCAGGATCGCAGTGCGCGCGGGCGCAGAGAGTTCGGCAGGGTAGTTGAGCAGAAGCAGATCGCCATGCTCGCCGAAGGCGCTGACCGACCGCGGCGCTCTCGGGGCGAGCTCGGCGAGGGCGGCATTCCACTCGGCGGTGAACGATTTGCTTACTCGATCACAGAGCTCGCGAAGCATCCGTAATTCATCGGCCGAGGGGTCGAACGCGGCGGGCCAGGCCGGCGGAAAGCCGTACACCTCGTCGCCGACAGGAAGGGCCGACGGATGCCCGAGCACCACATCCGCGTACGGCACGCCCGCAGCCACCAGGGCCAGCCGCGCGCTGAACGCGAGGTGGTCGACGATGATCGCGTCGGGCTGGATGTGTGCGACGACCGCCTGCACCTCGCGGGCAACCCGCACCGGCTCCCACATGAGATCACTGAGACGCGCCTCGGCCTGGAATGCGAGGGTCTCAACCATGCCACGACGGGTCGCGTCGAAGAAGCCGCGCAGGGCGTCGTCCTCACCAGTTGGCTGCTGTTCGGCCCGGATCACGCCGGGATTGGAGCCCTTGCCGAGTGAAAGGTTGACGCGTTCGAACCCGAACGACTCGACGATATCGGCCGTCGCCGGGCCGGTCGCCACGATTACACGTTCGCCGGCGTCACGCCATGCTGTGCCGAGGGACGCGAGCGGCAGAAGGTGGGACGCATAGTCAGGACTGATGATGAGGAGGGTCACTGCGCCGCCTTGCTAACCGGACTGTCTCTCACAGGGCCGCGAACGACCAGCCACGCGATTCGCTCTCCTCGTCTTGCACGCCCTGATAGACGTTCGACAGGGCGCGAGCCATGGCCTGGATCGTGTAGCTCACCTCAACCGTGGCGCGCGAAGCCGCGGCCCGATCGGCGGTGTCTTCGGCGAGAGAGGCACCGAGAGCCTCGGTCATCGCGCAACGAAGGGGTACCACGTCCCAGGTCGGCGCCAGGAAGCCGGTGACACCCTCCTCCACGTACGTGGCGGGACCGCCGCCATCGGGGGCGACGACGAGAAGCCCGGAGCCCATGGCTTCGAGGAGTGCGATGCCAAACTCCTCTTTCAGGCTGCCGCAGACATAGATGCCGCGTGGTGCCGCAAGGCCAGGCACACCGAATCGGACGGCCGCCACCCATCGGGCGACGGTGTCGTTGCGGCGGTGCCCCGAAAGCACCAGACCGGCCTCGAAGCGACTTTCGGGAGAAATGATCGCGTCCATCAGCTCGAGCTGTTCGCGTTCGTCAGCAGAAGGGTCGACGAGATTTCCGCCGATCAGCAGCAGGTTGGCTCGGTCGGCCAGCGAACCGTTCGCCCAGGCATCCACGATCGTGGCCATACCCTTGACGCGGTGGAAGCGGCCGACACTCACCAGCAGCGGCAGGGTGCGACGGTGCTCGGGCAGTTTGACGAGCAGGTCACGCAGCTCCTCGAGTGCGGGTGTCGCGGGCTGGCCAGCTGCGTGGTTGGCACCCTCGATCACGGCCCGGTCAACGACTTCGAGATCGATGCCCTCTGGCACAGTCGAGTGCCGCTCCGGATGGGCAGTGATGTCGATGCCCACGAGCTCACGCATATCGCGTTCGAGCGAGGGACGGGGAAACAACACGGTGTGCGCGGCGTTCGCGGCGAGCTGCTGCACCAAATGCGTGCGGAACCAGAAGTGTTCGACCTCGTCAATCTCGCCGAAATTTTGCCGGGTGAGCCGACCGGAAAGGTCGAGCGAGTGGATGACGGCATGCGGGTCCGGTGCCACCGTGAAGACGACCGGGATATCGAGTTCGCGCGCGACGTCCGCGGCGGCCAGGCTGCCGACATCCGCCATGCGCAGATGCAGCAGGTCGACGCCGCCGGCGGCGCGCAGCATACGACGGATACCCCGGCGTGCGGCTACCCGCAGCGGCCAGGCACTGGCGGACTGCACCGGCTCGCTCAGCAACGGCACCCGCCCGTAGTCGTGACCCCACTCGCCGGCACCAATGTCGACGACACTCTGCAGTGCATCTGCGACCGATCCCCGCGAGAGGGTGATGACGCGATCAACCCGTGGTGACGCGTTCTCGCCTGCGACGAGGGCATCCCCGAGTCGCACCAGCAGGGTGGCGATGCCGCCGTTGTCACCGCTGCCGGCCAGGGTGAGGCCGGCATCGAGGTCGGCGTGGAGGAAGAGCTGGGCGATGGTGAGCCCGTGGCTCGAGTCACGGACACGAGTGGATTCGGGTTCGAGGTCGACGAGAGAGAGGCGCGCGACATCCCCGAGGTAGCCCTCGGACCGGGCCAGGTTGTCGAGCACGGCAACGATCTCGCGATCCCCACGCCGCTGGCCGAGGGCGGAGACCGCCGCGACCCGCACCGTCTCCTCCTCGAGAATATCGGTCGCGATCCGCAGGAGAGCCGGTGTCGCGACGGACTTTCGCACTAGGCCGAGGGTCTCCACGAGTCGGTAGCGGGCGCCAGGCTCGTCGATTCCGAGCAGGGCCGATTCGAGGCCGATAGCCACGTGCTCCGCCACCGGCGAACCCCACTGTTCGAGCGTGCGCTGAGCGAGCATGCCGCCGAAGCCGCCCTGGGAGACGAGGCCGATGAGGCGACCGACGGTGTCGAATCGCGGGAGTCGAAGGCTGAGGGCCCAGGCCGCGTGCTCGCGCAGAAAGCCGCGGCTGCTCGAGAGGAGACGCGAGAGCGCAATGTCGGCCTGCTCGTCGAAGATCTGCGCGAGGGCATGAGTCGCGGCGATGGCGGCGACCTGATCTTCGCTGTTCAGGGCCGAGGTGAGCACCCGGACGGTGCGAGGCCCGCCGTCGCGACTCGCTTCGAAGGCAAGCTCGTCGGCGAGGCGCATCGAATCGACAAGCCGGTCCGCCTGCAACACTGCGTCGAGAGATGTCTGGATGCCCACAACCCCGATGATAGGCGGCCCGAGCCTGATGAAACGATGGGCTTGCGCTGTGAGTTGGTAGCGTGCTATTCGGCGGCGTGGGGATCACTTGGTCTCCTGCTGTCGGCACGGCCGCGGCGGGGTACCGCCCCCTCAGAAGGTCGCGGCGGCCAGCTGACCTCGCGGCGGGGGACGTGACTCCCGCCGCGACGATCCCGCAACTCCGCGAGCACGCGTATCCCCCGCCACGACCGTGCTGCACAGCAACCGAGCTACTGACTGGGCCCCTGCCCGCGCACCTCACCGGTGGAGCGGATGCGGTCGCTAGTTCGGCTAGCGTGGTGAGGGCTCGCGCGGTGCGATGCCGCCCTCGATATTTCGGAGATGCACGTGCGCGTAGTAGCAATCGGCGATGTCGGCGTAATCGACAAGATGATCCACATCGGCGACGAAGCGATGTTCGAGGGTTTCGTGGACGCGATGCGGGCTCGCGGCCTCGAGTGCGTAGTCGCGGTCTCAGCGAACCCGGCCGAGACGAGCGAACGATACAGCACCGAAGATTTCAGCGTCGAGGCCGTGCCTGGCATCGGATTTGCCCCCACGGCCGGAGGTCGCGCCGCCCAGGAGGATCGCCTCGACCGGGTGCGCCGCACCGCCGCCGGCGAGACCGGCCTCCTGCCCGACGACGACTCCGCCCACGCCGTGATCGACGCCCTCAAAGGCAGCGACGGTGTTGCGGTCACCGGGGGCGGTAATCTCGCCTCCACTTGGCCCTCTCATATTTTCGAACGCCTCGCGATCGCGGAAATTGCGGATACTTTCGGCATTCCGTTCGTCGTGAGCGGCCAGACCCTCGGCCCGCAGCTCACGGACGACGACTCCGCACTGGTCGCCCGACTTCTCGGTCTCGCCCGGCTGGTGAGCGTGCGCGAGTCCGCCTCGCTCGCGGTCGCTGAACGCCTCGGTGTGCTGCCCGATCGGCTGCAACTGGGCGCCGATGACGCCAGCTTCCTGCTCGATGACGCGCTTGCGACACTTCCGTATTGCGTGGTCACGCTCGCGAATCATGTCGGGGATGCCGATCGTGACGCGGTGATCGCGTCCCTCGCCGACCTCCTCGACGAGGTCGTCGAGACCACCGATCTCGACATTGTCTTCCTCGCTCACTTCGGCTCTCTCGACGACTCCCGTGTGCGCGGCGACTCCGTGGTGCACGAGCGTGTGATGGCTCGGATGGAGTCCAAACGCGTGATGGCAGCAGTACCAGCGGATGCCCCGGCCGCGGCCCGTATCGCCCGCTCGGCCTCGCTCGTAGTCACCAGTCGTTACCACCCCGCGGTCTTTGCAGTACCGGCCGGAGTCGCGACCATCGGCATCCCGGTCGACGACTACACCACCGTCAAACTCACCGGTGCGCTGAAGAACTTCGGGCAGGACGGCATCCTGCCGGTGAGCGGACTGCTCGCCGGCGACGGCCCCGCGCTGCTCGCCCGGGTCTGGGGGGAGCGGGATGCCACGGCCACCGCCGGGCGCACCATCGCCGATTCCCAGCGCGCGGCGACTGCCGCCTGGTGGGACCGCGTGGCGCAGGTTCTGCGCCCGACATCCTGATCCGAGTATTTTCGGCGGCATTCCCCGCTCCTTAAGGTCGACGAGCCATCGTCACCAAACGAGGGAGCCCCCATGTCCACCAGTACCGTACTGCGCAGCAATTCCCAGCTGAGCGACGCCATCCGGTCGGAGTTCCGCGAACTGCCACTGCACGAGATCCTGCACAGGTCACCGAGAGCACTCCTCGGGGTGACCGAAGACGCGGAGAAAGCCCTTGCCACGCTCGAGATAGTCACGGTGTTTGATCTCGCGACATCCGCCGCCTTTACGAGCGCGGTGCGCATCCTCGAGGCGGGAACCGACCTGCACTCCGCCTACGCGATCTTCGGCGCCCCGACCGCCGACATCGTGCGTGAGACGAAGACGGCAGGCACGAAGGTGGACGAGCTGCAGTTTCTCGAGATCGATGCGCTCGAGGCTGTTCCCG
The DNA here is from genome assembly GCA_025408445.1 of Frigoribacterium sp. Lineage (GTDB taxonomy): Bacteria > Actinomycetota > Actinomycetes > Actinomycetales > Microbacteriaceae > Lacisediminihabitans. The sequence continues at coordinate 21,737 of JANYIZ010000090.1, forward strand.
AGGCCGATGCCGCCGTCATCGCGAAGGCGCTGGATGCCGCGAACATCCGCGATCTTGCCCTGTACCGGCCCTTCCGCACGGCGACCGAGCTGCTCACCACCCTCTACTTTCCCGAGAACACAGCCGATTTCGATCCCGAGCGGCCGACCGACCTGCTACCGCGTACTGGCGAATATCCCACCGAACGGGTGCAGTACACGACTCTGCTGATGGACGCTATCGAACAGAAGCGCGGCCTCCAGCTCGTGGACCTGACCGGCCAGGCCTTCACTCCGATCGACCTCGCCGCCCTCGCGGCAGGCGACTCGGGTTTCCAGACCGTGGCATTCGGCGCACTGCTCACGTTCAACCAGTCCTGGTTCGCGCAGGGGGTCACACTCGGACAGCTGCTCCACTCCATGAGCCTCGCCCCCGGGGAGAGCACCCGCATCGCCGTCATCGACTGGTCGCGTCGGAGCCGCGCCGGCGAGACCGAGGTGATCTCGGAGACCGACGACCTCACCAACGACACCTCACAGAATCGCGCTATCTCGGAGGTTACCAACGCCGTCGCCACCGAGGCGCAGAGCGGATTTTCGCATGCGAAGACCAACAGCACCTCACGACAGGAGGGGACCTCGTCCGCTGGCGAACTCTCAGCTCCGCTCGGCGGTTTGTTCGGCGGCCCAAGCGGGTCCATCGGTCACACCTCGTCCAGCGCGACCACCGACGCGTCCGCCGACAGCTATGCGAGCTCCTTCGGGAGGAGGGATGTCTCGAGCTCGATGATGCAGAACGTGAATGATCGCACCCACCAGCATGCGCACTCCTCACGCAGCCGCCGCGCATCCGTCGTGAAGGAGGTGTCACAGAGCGAGCACGAGGGCGTCTCAACCCGTGTAATCGCCAACTATAACCATATGCATGCGCTCACCATCCAGTACTACGAGGTCGTGCAGATCTACCGCGTAGAGGTGGCGCTCGCCAAAGCCGAGCGGGTGATCTTCATCCCGATCAAGCTGCTCGACTTCGCCGCCGACGACATGATCCGCCGGTTCCGCGGCGCACTCTCACGTGCCGCCATCAGTTATGAGATCCGCGAAGCGCTGGACAACCTGGATGTCGTGGAGATCCGCCCGGACCGCACGACTCGCTTCACCTCGCTCGACACCGGTATCACCGACTGGTTACGTTCGGCCATCGTCATCGCCACTCGCGTGCAGCCTCTCCTGGCGATCCGCGAGGCCGTCGCCCCGACCGCGGTGGATGCCACGGCACCGGCGGCAGCCCTCGCCGCAGTCACCGAGTCCGCTGTCATCCGCGTGCGCGCAGCGACCGCCATCCCGATCGTGCAGCGGGTCAATGACCAGCTCTGGTCGGCCGGGCAGTCCGCCCGTCTCTCCGGCCTGCTCAACCGCGCCGTGCTCCGCCAGGATTCCGCCTCCATCTATCTCCCCACCGATGTCTCGATCGAGGGCGTGTTGGTGGATGCCGGCGGCGCGCCGGTCACCGTGGTCTTCGGCCTGCGAGGCGGGGGCGTAGATACGAGCGTGAGCGCCACCGATCCGCTTCCCCTGAACGACGTCACCCGAATCGCGCTCACGGGCTCGAGCCCCGAGCGGGATGCCACGGTGCGGGTCACCCTCACGGTCAACCGCAACGGAGTGCGCTTTCCGATCGAACTACCCGCGGTCACGGTGGCCAAGGCACGCACCGCGGAGACTCCGCTCGTGACGGTGGAGCCGGGAGGGGTGAACGCGAACCTGAAGCGGCACCTCGCGGAGAACCGCCTGCACTACAGCCAGGCCGCCCTCCGGTCGCTCGATGCTGCCCAGATCGCACTGCTGCTCGCCGGTCTCGGAGTGGACGTGGATGGCACAGTTGTGCCGGTCGCGCAGGTGATCGATCCCCTGCCCATCCGCTACGTGGGCAACTACCTCGCGTTCACCATGTCGTCGAACGCCGAGAAGGACGGCGTGTGGAAGAAGTGGCTCGACGACCACGACGTCGTGGTCGGGGACGCCAAATTCGATGTTGTTCCGCTCGGCACGGGCGGCACCTTCGCCGAGGCGGTGCTCGGCCGCTCCAACTCCGCCGAGAAGCTCGACATCACCCGCTTCTGGGACTGGCAGGACTCCCCGATCCCGCTGCAGCCCACCGAGATCGCCGCGATCCAGACCGGGTCGCGGGCGATGTCGGAAGACGTGAAGCCCGGCCAGCTCAGCACCCCGATCATCAACATCACCTCGCCGCAGTCGATGCCAGACCCCGTCGGTACCGCCGCCATCCTGCAGGCCGTGCAGAACGGCTCGATGTTCCGCGACATGAGCGGGCTGCAGGCCACCATCGGCCTGGCGCAGGCCAGCCTCCAGGCCACCGCAGCCGGAGCATCCACCGCCGGCCAGCAGGCGGGAGACAACATGAACAACCTGCTGAAGGCCAATACCGAACGGCAGCGCATCGCCGCCGAGATGATCACGAGCCTCGCCAAGACCGCGGCGAGCGCCTATACGGGCGGTGCGGTGTCGGCTGGCGGCGGCATCAGCCCCGGTGGGGCATCCCAGCAGGGCGCGAAGATCAACTACTTCGACAAGAACTCGACGCCGGCGGGATCCGGCGGTGCGGCCACAGCGGGCTCCGGCTCCACTTCGGGCGGCGTGAGTTCTGGCGGGTCGAGCGGGGGTTCCGGGTCGTCCGGCGGCGGGGGTGCCGCGGCATCCACTTCCCTTTACTCGCAGAACCCGGCCGCGCTGCAATCGGTGTGGGGAGACACGCAATCCCCCTCCGGCATGATCGACAAGATCGTCGACAAGGTCGGGCTCGGGTCCACCGACCCGAGCACTCCGGCCGGGGGCGCGCTCACAACCCGCAAGGCATGGCCTCATCTGGATCCCACGCTGGTCACGACGCGGGTGCACGACCTGATCGCGAATCCCAACCTGTTCAATCAGGGCGCCCTCGGGCTCTGCACCTCTGCCGCGTTCTTCCACCATGTGCTGCAGCGAAAGGGTCCACAGTTCCAGAGCTTCGCCAACGCGCTGTTCGGCGCGGGGGTCGGCTACGTCGGGGAGCTCAAGGTCTCTCCCGGATCCGACCTGCGCAATGTGGACTATGCCGCCCTTCTCACCAAGTTCCCCTCTCTTCCGCCCCAGGCCGACTGGATGGTGATGTCGGCGCTTCGCGACTCGGCTAACTGGTTCTTCGACTTCGAGGGTGCACCCGATGAGAACAGTGCCATGGCCACCTCGGCCAAGGAGCTGAGCGGATGGTACGAATCCACCGGTTTCTACACGGGAGTGTCGTTCAGCGACTCGACTGGCATCCCCGCGGTGAAGGCCATCAAGAAGACGGCGAGCAACCACATCGCTCTCTGGATCACCGCAGACCTCGTGGCTCCCGGCTCGAATGCGACGCACATGATCACGCTAGAGACGCCTTTCGTGATCAATGAGGTGGTCGACTCGATCATCTTCGATTACTGGACCTGGGGCCAGCCGATCAAAACAATGGAGACTAAGCTGTCTACCTTTGTAGCGGCACAGCTCGGCACCATAACGGCGACGTTCTGAGTCATCCGCTCGGCGCGGTTGCTCCTGGCGTTACAGGAGTACCGCGCTTATGCGGCCCACGCCTCGGCCAGGAGGACGTCGTTTTCCACGGTGTCGCTGATCGTTTCGTCGAGCCAGTCGGTTCAGCCGAAGGCGGCGATGTGAGCGGCGTGACACCTGCACGATCGTTACTCACAGGATGGCTTTGCATGTACGGACACCGGTGCGTATATAGTAGAAGAGCAAGGCGTCGCTTGTTAGCTGAGGCTCCTTCGCGGAAACATGCCAGCGACCCCAAACGTCGAGAGACGCCCCGGGTTAGGACAGGCCGCCCCGGCCTAAGGGGTGGCCCCGATTGGCTCCCCATATTTGTTGGGGTTGACGCCGTGGAGTGCCAAAGGTCTTACGAGGAGAGACAAATCCGTTCATCCCGATCGGCGCTCTCCGGACGCGGCGCTGCACTGCGGGAGGTAGTCGATGAGCGACGGTCATGAACCCACGCCCCGCACCCTCCCGTACTCCTGAACGCTACTGGTCGTTTACCGAACCTGATTAGCATGGCGAGCACTTGTGTGTGCGTGGCAACCCCTCCCGCACCGCGCTCGTATCGCTGTTGCGGACCATCCCGCCCGATCCTGAACCCCGCGTCCGCGGGAAGAAATGGTCCCTCATGACCTCGACACCCAACACCAAGTCAATACCGGCTTCGCACGAGTCCGCAGCGCTCGATTCAGCGCATGTCGGCAACATCGAGGGTGCCTTCGGCACCATCCAAGTGGGAGACGAAGCTCCACGGACCAAAATGTCCGCGAAGCTGCGCACTTTGGTCGCCATCGTCGGACCTGGCCTGATTGTGATGGTGGGCGACAATGATGCCGGCGCGTTCGGCACCTACGCCCAGGCCGGCCAGAATTACGGGACCAGTCTGCTCTGGGTGTTGCTCCTGTTGGTTCCCGTGCTCTATGTGAACCAAGAGATGGTGGTGCGGTTGGGGGCCGTGGCCGGAGTGGGTCATGCGCGCCTGATTCTCGAACGGTTCGGGAAATTCTGGGGCGCGTTCAGCGTCATCGACCTGTTCATCCTGAATGCGCTGACGATCGTGACTGAGTTCATCGGAATCAGCCTGGGACTGACCTACCTTGGCATCCCGCGAATCCCCGGCATCATCGTCGCCGCCGTGTTCGTGATCGGTGCGGTCAGCACTGGATCCTTCCGCCGGTTCGAACGGCTGTGCATGATCCTCATCGCCGGCTCCCTGCTACTGGTCCCCCTGGTGATTATCGTGCACGCCCCGATCGGACAGATCGCCCAAGGATTCTTGATCCCCGGCTTCCCACCCGGGGCTGAACTGTCTACCGTCACCCTGTTGATCATCGGGATTGTGGGAACAACGGTCGCCCCCTGGCAGCTGGTCTTCCAGCAGTCCTATGTCATCGACAAGCGAATCACTCCCCGTTTCATGAACTACGAAAAAGTGG
>JANYIZ010000091.1 GCA_025408445.1 Frigoribacterium sp.
CTCCTTGACCAATAGGAATACGTGCTTGATCACCGACGGGTCACCGATGCGCTTCGGGATAGTGACAACCGGCCCGTCACCGCCCTGTTCGGCCTGGGACTGCTTGCCCGATTTGGAGTCCCAGCCGTTCTGGGTGAACACCGTGGCGGTGTACTTCTGGATCTGCCGATCGCTCGGCAGCGCGAAGCTGGTCAATGAGGCGGTGGTCGAGTGAGTGCCGTGTCCGGTCGCCGGGGAAGTGCCCTGGCCCTTGTTAAAAGTAAGCGCTGGACCACGAGCGTCGATCCCGCGCGTATTGGTGACCACGATCCGGCCGTTCACCGCGGTGACGTTTTCAGGAAAATAGTCAGTCGGAAGTAACCCGATGGAGCTTGCAGGGTCGCGCGGGTCCTTCCGATCAACCTTGTACACCGCGATGGCGTTGGCTCGACCGAGGGAGACCAGCAGGTGGTCATCCTGCATGGTGATCGCCGTCGGCTCATAGCCGATCGTCGAGGAGGCCCACGGCTGTGTCGCGATGGTCTGGACAACCTTGCCGGACTTCGTGTCGATGACCGAGACGGTGTCGCTGTTCGTGTTAGCGACATACAGCGTGGTGCCGTCGAGGTACATCGCTGTCGGGTGCAGCTGAACCGGGATCGTCGCGACCGGCACCGAGGTGTTGGCCGTATCGATGACGCTGAGCGTGCCCGTCGTTGAGGTGCCAAGCGTTGTGTCGGCGGGAACCTGGCTGCCGTAGGAATCCATCGTCGTATCTCCCGTGACCGCTTGTCGGCCGCCCTCGTTCGAGATGTAGAGGATGCTCCCGACGAACTTCAGCTGTCGCGGAGCGATGCCCACGGCGAAGGTCTGCTTGATCGTGCCCGCAGCCGCGTCGATCGCGACGACCGTGTTTTGTCCGTTAGCGGCGGCGTAGAGAGTCGAACCGTCGGCCGAGAACGCCATGCCAGCAGTCAGTGCCTGGAGCCCACCCGTGGTCGGGATGCTGATCTTGGTGCCGGCACCGAGCGAGCCGTCCGCATTGAACGGGTACCGAACGACGCCGGTCGCCACCGGCGTGTAGAGGAACTTCCCGTCGAGGGAGAAAGTCGGGCCCTCCTGACCGACGCTGCCGTCCGAAATTTTAAGGTAGGCCATATTCCCGTAGCCGGCATTGGTCGCCGCGGTCGCGAACGACGCAGCCGCGAGGGTACCTGCCGCCGCAACCGGCTTGTATGCGTTGAGATCGAAAACCTGCAGGTCGACCGAACGGTCGGCGCTGGTACCGACGAGGTATCGGCCGTTGGGGCTGACGGCCGACCCCATGAACTTGCCGAACGGCGTCATCAGACGGTCACCGATGGGCTGGATCAGCTGACCGGATGCGACCTGCTCCCCGCCCTTGTACTGGGTTCCGACCTGCTGGTCACCCAACGCGAACGTCGACGCGGTGGCCATACCGCCGCCCAACAGCGCAAGGGCACAGCCCGCAGCAGTGACCGCGAGGATGCGGTTTCGCTTGGTCAGCGAGGAGAAACGGCGCAGTACTGACGGTCTGCGCGGGGTTAAATTGCCATCCATTTGATATCCCTTTCAGGAGTTCGCACACCTTAAATGCAGCACCACGATGACGTTATTCGGGTGCTCAGACCTGTCACTCAGGCTCACTGGAGCCCAGGAAAAGTACAGGCGCGGCCCCCACAAGAGGGTCAACCAAACGATTGATGAATAGCTGGTTACACCGCCCCGGTCAGGCAGACTGGCGCGATGACTGAGATCGTGGTGCGTGAAGCCGAAACATTCGAGACGGAGGCAATCGCTGAATTGCGCTGGCGGTGGGTGGTGGAGCGGGGCGGAGTTCCGGCCGTGAGCCGGGATGACTTCGTGTCATCCGTGGTGGCTTTCGCGTCCGCGCATGAGCAGACACATCACCGGTTCGTGGCGGTGCGCAGCGCAGTGGTCGTCGGTATGGCCTGGCTGGCGGTGCTGCCCCGCGTACCCAGCCCGCGCGCTACCGATCGTGCTTCTGGAGACGTGCAATGCGTGTACGTCGTTACCGAGGAGCGAAACGCCAACATCGGAGGCACGATAATGGCGGCCGTTCTTGACAAAGCTCGACAGCTGGGCCTCGAACACGTCACTGTGCACTCAAGCCCCGAGGCAATCCACCTCTATGAACGCACCGGGTTCACCGCTTCACCGCTCGTCTTGTTCGCCGATTTCGCTGGTCGTTGACTGGTTGCGACGCTCTGCGCGTCGCAGCGTTAGCCGGTCGTGAGGGCAGCGAGGTCCCGGCATGTTTTCATGATGACTGCCCCGAGCCGCAGTGGCTGACTGATAAATGGTGAATGGCTGGAAGGCAGGCGAACGACGTGGGTGCAGCGGAGGGCCATCTGTTCCTGTAGGGCCGGGCTGAGCGCTCGATCCTGCTCACATTTGACATAGGTGCTTTCGACGTTCGTCCAGGCGACGCGTTGTGGCACGCCGCGTCCGTGACCTGGCTGCTGTGGCACGAGCAGTCCCGACGCCCATGCACCGAGAGAATCCGTACAGTCGGCGTACAGAAACTCGCGAGCATGCTCGGTAGCGATGCTGGTCGTTCCATCCGCGTTGCGCCGTACCGCGTCGTTGACGAGAGCGCCCGTGCCGCCGAGAAGCGCACCGCTTTCACCTGCGGCCGGAACGAATGCCGCGACGTAGATGAGGTGACGCACCCGATCGAGGCCGGTGATAACCGAACCTCCATACGAATGCCCCAGGACAACCGGCGCCACCGGAAGCGCGGCCACGATACTCTGCACGGCCGCTGTGTCGTTCGCGAGCGAGCCCCGATGCAGGCGCGGAACGTGTACGCCTATCCCGCGCGCTCGAAGAACGGCCGTCAGACGATCGAAATGCGCGGGCTGATTCCATAATCCGTGGACGAGAATGACCTCCGGTCGATGACTCATCCTCCCAGCATCGCACGCTGCTGTCAGCGTCGAGCCTTGAGTCATCTGCTCCCGGAACCGTGCCTGCTTCTCAACCAGCTCATACTTCGACCACACGCACACAACCGCACAAGATCGAGGGTGTCGACGCCCGGTTGAATTCGCCGGACCTCCAGCGCGACAGACCTGGGCCCTCATCACCCAACCACCAAACGTGCCGAGGAAGCGTCAGTTAGAAACTCTCTTCGGCGCCGCTGGGATCAGATGAGCGTGCGGTTCAGCTCAAAGTATTTCGATAACGCGGAATCGTTCAAGGACCATCATTGTGTCGTCGTTCACGGTAAAGAACGGATCTCCAAGAAAGTTCCTCATTTCCTCGCTGTGCCAGAAACGCTCGTGGCCATCACGCCATTCAGCAACCGTCGAATATCCCTCCCCCTCGTCGCGCGCATGGGCCAACGGAATGAGGGCCAGGCGAACATGCTGGACTGCCGTGGTCTCGATTACTGCGACCGCCTCCTTGTCCGAGTCGACAACAACTTGCCGTGCGCCGACCTGAGGAAACGGTTCATCTTCTCTCTCGTACTCCGCTGCTATAGAACTCGTCGAGGTTTTACTCCCGTCGAGGATCGCGCTAACTAGCCGGTCGCGCAACGGGCCGGGGAAGGCGAATTCAGAACGGGGCAGATCGTCGTACTCGTTCATGCCTTGATTCTTTCGGCAGCATCAGAAGAAAGCGAATCCCGCCTGAGAGAGAAACCGTAGTCGACACGGTCGGAGATGCGTGATTGCTATTGCGGTATCGGATCCGTGACAACAGCGAATGAGGTGCAACGGCCTCGAGATGCCCGTTCAAGCTGAATCCACCGGTCGGCCGCTGATGAAATCTTGATTTCGGTTTGATTCTGTTTCTGGGTACGGGGCGTCGCTGCAGCCAGCTCAGCCCGCTTCCGCGACCTTCTTCAGCCCGTCCAGAATGCCCGACCAGTTTTGTGCAAATTGCTCTGCCTGTTTCTCGCTTTCGCAGCCTCCCTGGGTCAGGGAGACGGCGGTACCATCCTCTGCCGGAGACAGCTCGTAGCGCACAGTGTGATAGTTCTCTGGAACGTCCTCATCGCGGGCCAGCGGGCTGTAGTGCGTGACCTCCAGGACACAACCCGGCTCGGCCACCAGAATCTTGCCCTTATCTTGGCAGGGCTTACCTTCCCACGCACCAGACCAGGTAATCGGACTGCCGGGTTTCCAGTCAGTGTCAACGCGCGAGCCCATCATGTTCTGGGCGACCTGATCTGGGTCGGTCATCGCGATCCACACCCGCCCAGCTGAGGCCGACACCTCGATGCGAGCAACTGCCTCGAACCCTGTCATGGTGAACTCCTCTGTTGTCATCCAACGAGACCAGAGATCGGCCATGCAGTCAATCCCCGCGCGGGCCAGCACAGTGCGGATCGACGCGCCTGCCCCATCGAACCGATCCAGCCCACCGAGACTTCGTCCGGCCTCCCTAACATTCAGTTCCGTATGCCGGACGATTAACCGACGGCTCTTCGGGGACTCACCGACGCGCGATCGAGGCCGGATTTCGACAGCATCGGCTGCCCGCATGACGGAACGCCATGTGGGAATGGCGCTGGGCGCAGAGTTCGGTATCGTCGATCGGACAGGCCTGCGCTCCCGTTGTCGCTCTTGCTGCCTAGATTCTGGCCATGCTTCAAGTCACACCGAGCTGGCCCTTCGGCAAGGAGAGGCATCGGAATCTGCCGGTCATGTTAGATGAGCTGCTGGCAGAGTTGCGCGAGTGCTTCCAAGCGGGTGCTGGGGGAGTGCACCTGCACGTGCGTGACGAGGCTGGCGCAGAAACCCTGGACCCGGCACGAGTGAACTTCGTGGCAGCCCGGGTACGCGGTCTCGCCGCAGAACTCGGCACAACTGTGGAGATTGGGCTCACCACCGGCGCCTGGATCCTGCCCCAAATGTCCGAGCGGCTGGCGGTGATCCGCGAGTGGGAGGGCGTGGACTGCGCGACAGTGAACCTCTCCGAAGACGGCTTCGAAAGAGTGATTCAGACCGTTCTCGATATCGGGGTCGGAGTCGACGTCGGTTTGTGGGCACCTCGGGAACTGGATCTCCTCATTGCCTCCGGCTACCTCCCCGTCGCGCAGCGGGTCAGCATCGAGCTCGATCCGGGTGAGCCGTATTTCCTCCAGGGCACGCCGCCCAGCGTGGCGAAGCGCATCAACGACGCTCTGGACGATACCGGGTCCGACTGCGGGCGGTTGACGCACGGGATGAATGCCTGGACCTGGCCGCTGGTCGAGGACGCCTTCCGCCGCGGCCATGACACCAGAGTCGGATTCGAGGACTCCATCCTTCTGCCCGACGGCCGTACCGCCGACAGGAACGCGGACCTCGTACGCGTTGCATTTGCGCTTGAGAAAGCCACCTGACGCGGACGATCGAACAGACCGCCGGCCCTTCGGAGGCAAATGATTGAAGGTGGCTCCCGCATGTCGAACCTTCACCGTACGAATCGGCGCGGGGCGGCCCCGCCAGCGTCAGGCGACAGCGTTCCCACTGTCGACGGCCATGACGGGCCGGCGAAATCGTGAACTTAGTCGACCCACGTATGGATCGGCTACCGCGAAGAGTGGTTTATTCCCCGGAGGCTTGGTCAGGTTCTTCGCGGTGGTCAAGACCTAATCAGCATCACCGTGGACCCTGCGATACCGGATCTACGTCAGACCCAACCGCCACGCTCCCTCGTGCCCGAACGACGTAAACCCGAGAGAATCATTGACGTCCAGCACGTGGTGATTCTCTTCGGCATTGAAGGTGATCACGACGGGATAGCCAGGACGCTCGCGTTGGAGGTGCTCGAGGTTGGCGACCTTGAGCAGCTTCCCCAACCGATGCCCACGATGCCCGGAGAGCACCAGTGTGTCCTCCTGGTTCACCGGACGGTCCTTGTCAGTAGGGACAGCAAGCGTCGTGAAGCCCACCAGCTGACGCGTTGCCCGGTCTTCGACTGCCGCCGTGAGAAAGTCTCGGGTACCGTCGGAGGGGCGCACCTCCGATTCGATAAGACGCTGCACTGTCCACACGTCCTCGGGCTCGTCAAGTCCCGCCGTCGGCGCGGATCGACCCATCTGTTGTCGCAGTATCGCCATGTCGCTGCGCCAGGGATCCGGCGTCCGATTCATCCAGAAATGGACCGGATAGTTATCCCCACCCGCAAGCGATGCTTCGGCCAGCAAAGAAGACGCGTCCTTCGGCAACGTGAGCGCGCTTGCACGTCTCACCTGCTCAAGCTGATATCCGGCGCCGAGAAGAAACCGCACCTCACTGTTGCCGGCGGGTAGAGAACCCGAGCCGCTTGTCGGCGTGACCTGGGCGCCCGGCCCCGTCGTTGAAGGCGCATAGACGATCACCTTACGAACCCCGTCAGCGTCGGCGACATCGTGCAGCCGACCTGCCATCGCAGACCCCAATCCCCGGTGCCGCCAGGCAGGATCAACATCCACGTCCAGCCACGCCGTCGGCTCTGCACCCCGCTCGAGGTCGTAGTAGCCGCGAGCGACGATCTTGTCCTGGTTGCATACAGCGAATATGCGAATGCTCGCGTGCGGTTCGGCATAACGGGGCCACGACTCCTCTGGGGTCAGGCCCACATCTTGTCTGCCATAGGTCAGAGCCTGATTCTCGGCATGCAACTGCAACCCTCTTGCGAAGTCGACCCATCCGTAGCCGGAACGCGTTACGGGTCAACTTCCTTCGTCAGGCGTAAGCCCTTGGGCGTTCATCTCGTGCCGGCGAAGATGCTCTCCAGTTTTGGAGTGTTCGCGCCGGCAAGCAATGCGCGCACCACGTGCTGCAGTGCGGGAAGCTCGGTGTGGCGAGAAGAGATCGCGTGCGGTGCAAGTCCGAGACGGCCTAACTCCCCCCGGAGCTGACGGCACCAGTACATCGTCGCGAACCAAACCGGCATCCGCAGGAAGAGAACACGCAAAACAGGTGGCGTTGTTGTTGTGCCCCGTGCTTCAAGAGCGGCGAAGCCTTCGCGCACGGCCTGGACAAGATTACGTACCGCGGAGCGATCCGCAGCAAGCACCATGACATCACCGGTGGCGGCGATGGCCGACTCAAAGGCCGCAATGAAGATCGCATGGGTTTGCAGCCATGCCGGCATCCTCAGCGTCGTTGCGGTCGGGAATCCGGCCGACTTCAGCAGCGCAAGCACCTCACCCTGCGGGCTGGACGTATCGGTGGCCCCGCTGCTGCTCAGGCCGACCATCGTGGGTTGTTGTGGCACCTCGATGTAGGTGACGATGCCGTCATTGTCGAGGCGTCCCGCAACTCCGGGAAACGCCGCAACGAACCGATCAGGACCGACGACCTCGGCAAGCGTGTCTAGCCCGCGAGGCAGGTTCACCAAACTCGCAACCACTCGAGCCTGGATCGAAGCGATGTGAAGCAGAGCAGCATTAACCTGGTCGCCTCGCACCGTCACCAAAGCAATATCGATCGGCCCTGCCTCCACCGTGTTCTCGACGATCCTCGGGAACACCGTTTCAGCGGTCCGCTGCCCTTTGCGCAGTACGATCCCCGTTTGTCGTAACTGATCGGCTGCCGCCCCGCGCGACAGGACCACCACCTCAAGCCCGGCCGCCAGGAATCGGGCAGCGTAGATACGCCCGATCACTCCGGAACCGAAAATCAGAACCCGCATGGAAACCCTTCACACGACACCGGCAAGCGGAACCACTCCGCACCATCGTCAGATAGTGCGACGCCTCCGCACGTCTCGTAACAGCAGGATCCAGAAGGCCGCAGAGCACACCAGCGCTATCACCGCAACCCACGGCTGGCCTACCCACAACCAGACCGCGCCGGCATCATCAAATCACAACGACACCGCGAGTCCCAAGAAGAGCACGGCCGGGACGAAATACCGGGAGCGAACAACAGACATGAGGACCTCCTGAAGCTTTCAATGCCGAGTCTAATCGCCACCGGTCATGATTAGCAGGCGTCGAAACGGGAACCTATTACCTGCGGTAGTTTTTGCGGTCTTCATAGAGCGAGCGAGCGCCGGGATCCGCGCTTCGGCCACCGTTGGCCGCTCCTCCCACTTGGGTAAGAACAAATACCAGGCCCTTAGCAACCCGACCCATCAACTTGAGAAACGGTTTGAACATCGTTGGTCCCTTCTCCGTTAGTTCAACTCTATGCAGCAACGACGGGCGACACAGTTTGAGGGCGAAACTGGCCTTCGCTTCCCGAGTTCGAACGGTGTCATAAGGGAAACGGTCACCGGTCACCCTACGTCCGGTTGCGGATCCTGCCGCGGAACGGCGGTGGTGCTACAGCTGAAGGTGAAGACGTAATGCGTCTTCAAGCCGCGCCATGACCTCTGCAGGGGCCCGCCCGAGGATCGCGCCTAACCGCTCGACGGCGATCGAGCGGACCTGCTCCGCCTGGGCCTTGGAGTCGAGCGGTAGCCCGGTCGCACTGGCGGGCAGCAGGGCTTGAAATGGGAAGATCCGGTCGGTGTTAGTGGTGACCGGCACGACGGTGACCACTCCGCGGCCAAGCTGGGCCGCGATCGAGTTCGCGCGATCGTTACTGACGATCACCGCCGGACGTCGTTTATTGGCCTCGCTTCCGCGCGCAGGATCCAGATCCACGAGCCGGATCTCACCGCGCAGCATCGGCGATCCCGTCAGCCGCGGTCACACTCCACGCCGCGTGGTCACCTGATGCCTGCCACTCGTTCCAGGCGGCCTCGTAATCCTCTTCAAGTTTGGGATGACGCAGCATGCGCACGGCATGGTGCAACGCGGCCGACCTTGAGGAGAGGCCGGCAGTGCGAACAAATTCGTCGAGGACGGCCACATCCTCGTCCGGCAGACTGACACTGAGTTTCATACCAAAATGCTACCGCAGTGCTACCCTAATGGGGCAGGCGTCGGTTGCTTCTACCGTTGCTTGTGTGCCGTCCCATAAGCGGAACCTCAATTGCAGCGCCGATTAGCGAGCTCGGAGAGAGACGTGGTTTGGTCGGATGACGTATCTGACGGGGGCTTGGGGAAGCTGCGGAGCAAAGGTTGCGGGTTGCAACATCCGGTGTCCGTTGACGAGTGGCGTGTCGAGGTAGAGCCGGTTGATCTGAAAGCAAAAATGCCCGGCGGGCAGGTCTGGACTGTGATCCGCACCGGGCTGAAGTTGCTCGACTATCCAAGCGCCGGGGTCGCGCCTCAGCTCGGTTGCGAGCACGCTGGTTTCCGGGTCCCCCATCAGCAAAGCCCAAAATTGATCATCAGTGGATTCCGCGACGGTGTCACGCTCCGACTCGGTCATGTTTGTCATGGCGGCCACAGCGAGGTTTCGCATAAGTCCGGTGATGACGACATTGATCGCAGACAAATGAAAGAGCGCTTCGCCTGCAATCAGATTGTGGAGGTAGCTGGCCGTCTCGGCATCGGTATCGACGGCTCCGTCGAGAATACGAAGTCGAGACAGCGTCAGCGGTGGTGACTGGTGCGTCCGACCATAGGCGCGTCCGCTTCGGACGGACGAATCGAGGTGATCGAGCTTCAACAGTCCCGCAGCAGCATGCAGGGTGGAAGCTCGACGGTGACGCGCCAGAGCGGATCCACGTAAACGCCGTGAAGGGAAAGCGTGTCCGATGGGACCAAAGACATTGGGATCTCATAGTTACGTGATGTTTTGCGGACACTAGCGGCAATCTCGAGCTACCGGCAAATCATTTGACCTGAATGGAACGCAAGCCGGATCTCAACCGGGGCAAACACGTCGACAGAGGTTTCCCGAATGGCTCACTTCATGAACAGCTCAGGACTCCGAGGGGACCATTGGTAGCTCGAGTCCGTAGTTCCAAGAAAGGATGGCCGGCTGCTCGCGGTAGAAACTGAGCACGGACACTGATCCCGCATCCAGAGTGATCTGGGCCGCGAAACGTGGGGCCATCCGCAGAAACACGGCCGTCAGGATGCGCAGAAAGTGGCCGTGCGCGATCAGGGCGACATCTCCCTCCGCCATCGCCGGCAGCACTCTCGTAAGCACGCGCGAGGCGCGCGCGGCGACCTCTTCCACTGTCTCGCCGGGCGTTCGCCCACGAATCACACCGTGGGTGAAAGCACTCCAGTTGTAGCCGAGCTCGCTACGAATGTCGCGCGAGGTACGCCCCTCGTACCCGCCGTAGTCCCATTCCACGAGGAGCGAATCGACCTCGGCATGCAAGCCCGCCAGTTCGGCGGTCCGCTGCGCACGCTGCAGAGGCGAGCTCAGAACCAGTGAGAAATCGTAGCCAGCGACCAACCGACCTGCGCCGCGGGCAAGCTCCTCACCTCGAGCAGTGAGCGGAACATCCGTGAGTCCTGTGTGACGTCCTTCCTTGGACCACTCCGTCTCCCCATGGCGCAACAAAACCAACTTCCCCGAAGGGTTGTCGGGAGCGGGGTGTTCGGGCAGCGGATCGTTTGTGAGCACCCTCCAACCGTAATCGCGATAGCTCGCACATGGCCGAACCATCGAAACAGCCTGCAGAACAGCGGACAGTTGAGACCGCCGGACCTCCAACGGACACCCCTCCGCGATGACTGAGTTCCGCGCCGCGCGTGGGCGGGAGGTGCCCGTAAGACGCGCCCGTTGAGGATTCGCGCCCGCGTGGCTCTAACGCGACAACGTTTCGACCCCTCCGGTCGCAGCGAAACCCACCGCGCTGGTTTTTAGTAACGACACGCCGCAGGAGCAGAGCGACAAAGCTTGTCGACTATGCGCGCGTCTCGACGCGGCAGCAGTCCAAGCCGACGACACTCTCATCATCACGTCTGTGGAGCGGCTTGGACGATCGACCCAGAACATGCTCCCTTTCGCCAAAGACATCCGCCGCTGCGGTGTCGGCCCCCGCGTACTAAACCCGGGCGGTTTGCCGCGAATAATCACCCACAGTCATCTCCGCAATACCCGGTTGCTCTTGGGGTCAGAAAAGTAGGGAACGGAGGGCTTCTGTCGCACGCAACCTGCAATGGTCCCGAGCCGCTTTCGTCGGCCGGCCGCTCGCCTTGGGGTAGCGGTGCGCAGCGGGCGGGCAGTCCTGCCCTAGCGTTGCAGGATGACCACCGCATCCGCCGCCCACCGGGCGGCACGCCCGTTCGGAGCGGTCGGGCTCGTCGCGATCGGCCTCATCTGCCAGGAGGTCGGAGCCTCGTTCGCAGTGTTGCTCTTCCCCTCGGTGGGCGCGATCGGTATGGTTTCGCTTCGACTCGCGTTCTCCGCGATCGTGCTGCTCGCCATAGCCCGGCCGAGACTGCGCGGACACAGCCGGGACGACTGGCTCACCGTGATCGCCTTCGGGATTACCCTTGCCCTGTTGAACGCCCTTTTTTACGAGGCGCTCGCCCGGGTGCCGCTCGGGGCCACCATCACGATCGAAGTGCTCGGACCCCTGGTGCTCTCGGTCGTGATGAGCCGCCGCGCATCGAGCTGGCTGTGGGCGGTGCTCGCCTTCGCCGGCGTGGTGATCCTCAGCCAGGGCAGCTTTGGCGATCTGGATCCGGTTGGCGTCGCCTTCGCGTTCGGCGCGGCGGCGATGTGGGCGGGTTACATTCTGCTCTCCGCTGGCACGGGCACACGGTTCCCACGCCTCGACGGACTCGCCCTGGCGATGACCGTCGGAGCCGTAATCACCGTGCCGTTCGGCATCGCGAGCGCCGGTCCGGTGATCTTCCAGCCCGGGATTCTGCTGCTCGGAGCAGCCGTCGCCGTGCTGTCATCAACCATTCCCTACACTCTCGAACTGATCGCCCTGCGGCGCCTGCCATCGGCGACCTTCTCGATCCTGATGAGCCTCACGCCGGCAATCGCGACAGCAGCCGGGTTCCTGATCCTCGGCCAGAAGTTCACCGGGGTGGCCTTCGCGGCGATCGGCCTCGTGATCGCCGCAAGCATCGGTGCGGTCGTCTCCTCCTCCCACGCGGCTCGACCGGGTAAAACCGGCCTCGGCGAACCGCTCAGCTGAGTACCACTGGAACCTCGACCCGACCGCCGACGTGCCCACCCCCACCTGACCGACGTCCGTACAGAGACGCCGGGTTAGGCTGGGCCGCCCGCGACAGTTTAACCGAGAGGGAGATCGTGCCGGAAGCAAAGCCCACCAGTCTGCTTCGATCCATCCTCGGACTCTTGGGTTTCAGTGCGCTTGCGGCTGTGCTGATCGTCGCGCTCACCGCACCCGCGATCGTCGCCACCAGCCAGGTTACGAACAACGCGGCCGGCCTGTTCGAGAATCTGCCCGACTACGTCAAGATCGGCAACCAGGCTCAACGCAACCTCCTCTACGGACTCCGCGGCGGCGAACAGGTGCCCTTCGCCCAAAACTATGACCAGAATCGCCAGGAAGTGGCCTGGGATGCGGTGTCTCCCTTTGTCAAGGATGCCCTGGTCGCCGCAGAGGACGTGCGCTTCTACCACCATGGCGGCGTCGACCTCGCCGGTATCGCGCGCGCCACTGTGAATAACCTCACCGGCAACGACTTGCAGGGCGCATCGACCATCGAGCAGCAGCTCGTCAAACAGCTGGCGATCCAGGAAGCCGTCGCCACCATCCGCGATCCGAAGAAGCTCGAAGCAGCCAAAGCGAAGGCCCAGGCGAACACTCTCGACCGCAAGCTCAAGGAGGCCAAGCTCGCTGTCGGCCTCGAGAAAAACTACACGAAACACCAGATTCTGCTTGCTTACCTCAACATCGCAGGATTCGGCGGAAACACCTACGGCATCGAGGCGGCCGCTGAGCAGTACTACTCCACGACCGCGGCGAAGCTCACCCTCGCCCAAGCCGCGAGCCTGGTCGCCGTCGTGCAGCAGCCACCCCTGCGCAACCCGGGTTCGTCGGCCAACTGGGAGCGAAACAAGGCCCGGCGCGATACGATCCTCGCCACCATGCTCGACAAAAAGATGATCACCAACACGCAGTACGCCGAGGCGATCGCCACCCCTGTCGATGCGACGACGGTAAAGATCAGCCCCGCGACCAATGGATGCTCCTACGCCTCGGCCGCGAAGTCATTCTGCGACTACGTGATCAAGAACGTGAAGAACCTGCCGGGCCTCGGGAACACCACTGCCGACCGCCTCGCCGCGTGGCGCCGGGGTGGCAATGCCGTCTACACCACCATCGACCTCGACCAGCAGAAGGTCGCCGAGGAGGATCTCGCCCAGCGCACGCCCGCTTCCGAAGCGCGCTTCCTGCTCGGCAGTGCAGTCTCCACTGTGCAGGTCGGAACCGGCCGCATCGTCATCATGGCGCAGAATAAGGGGTTCGACGACACCGGCGAAGGGGACCCTGCGACCACCACCGCGATCAACTTCAATACTGACAAGGAATACGGCGCGTCATCCGGTTTCTCGGTCGGATCGACCTACAAACTCTTCACCCTCATCGACTGGCTGCAGAATGGCCACGGCATCCAGGACACAGTCAACGCCAACATCCAGTTCTATCCCGCCGGGTCAAAGTCGTTTCCGGCGACCTGCGATGGCGGGTTCTATCCGCTGCCCAAGAGCTACCGACCGGAGAATGACAGCGGGGTGAGCCAGGGCCAGATGAGCGTGCTGAACGCCACCAAGGATTCGGTGAACGCGGCCTTCATCAACATGGCGTCAAAGCTCGATCTCTGCGACATCCGGGACGTGGCGAAGTCGATGGGAGTGCATAACGCCGACAATACCGAACTCGCACACGGCCCTGCCTCGATCCTCGGTACCAACACGCCGTCGCCGCTCACGATGGCCAACGCCTATGCCACCGTGGCCAGCGGCGGCAAGCTCTGCCAACCGATCGCGGTCGACAAGATCGTGGGACCGGATGGCAAGGAGCTGCCTGGCCAGCCCCAGAGCTGCACCCAGGTGCTCACTCACGAGGTGGCCGCCGCCGCCGCCTACGACTTGCAGGGGCCACTGCAGCCCGGCGGTACGGGCGCGATCGCGAATCCCCGTGATGGCACCGCGCTCTTCGGCAAGACCGGCACCGCCGAGGCCATCCAGAGCTATATGGTCGCGTCGAGCACCCAGACAACCACCGCGGTGTGGATCGGCAACATCGAGGGTGACCAGAACATGCGACGCATCTCGATCGGCGGCATCCTGGCCTCTAATCTGCGCACCTACGTGATGAAACCGATCTTGGCGTCGCTGAATGCGAGTGCGGTCTACGGCCCGGGCGGCTCCTTCAGCGAACCGACGGGAACGCTGCTACGGAGCACTACCTATCGTCCCCCACCCCCGACGCCGACGCCGATGCCCGATCCCACCACGGGTCCCGTGACCGGGACCGGAAACGGGAATGGCAACGGAAAGCCACCCGGGCGCCACGGCTGAGTCTGCTCAGCTCGATGCCGAGTATCCCTCTGGCTACTAGTCTTGGCCGCATGGTCCAGGCCGGACTCACTCTCAATGGCGGTGGATGGCTCGCCCTCGCCCTCGTAAATGCCGGCCTCGCCGAGCAGAAGAATCGATCGCGATTCACCTGGTTCATCGTGTCGCTGTTCATCGGCCCGCTCGCGACCTTCCTCATCATCGTGTGCAACGCGCCCCGGTGGACGCGATCGAGCTCCTGCACCCGTTCTCCAACCGCAGGGATCGATGGCTCGTGCTCGGCGGGTTCGGCGTGGTCGTCGCGCTGGTGCTCGGCGCCTTCGCGCTGATCGGTGTCAACTGGTACGCGGGTGGAGGGGCGATCGCCGTCTTCGCGCTCGCCCTGTGGGCACTGATGCTCTACGGTCGTGCGGCGGCCGTCGCCCGGAGCGAGTAGCGGCCATCCGGTCAGAGATCGTGCAGTGCAGAGGTTCAAAAATCGCCTGGACCCCGCGCTCCGTCAGCGTCGTCTCCACAATGCAGAGGCCCTGCGCGGTGACCGCCACCTGTCCGAGCGGGACGCCCACGAACGCTCTGCTCTCGCCAGCCCGCATGGTTTGCCGGGCGACGACAGTTTTCACGGCATCCCGAATGGTGACCTTGAGTGACCAGTCCCTGTCTGCCTGTGATGGCGCCCGGACCTCAACGGTGACCGTGCCGCTGGTGGGGGCGCATCCGGAAAGCCCCACAGTGAGCGTCAGCATCGTGGCCAGAGACAGCGCAAGCGGACTTCGAACTCGGTGCATGGGGCCAGCATGCCGTGCATCGGCCCCCACCGCTAGGGTCTCAGACATGTCGATAACCGAGGGACCACTCGCTGGAATTCTCGTCGCCGACTTCTCCCGGGTTCTCGCCGGGCCGCTCGCCACGATGACGCTTGCCGATCTCGGCGCCCGCGTCATCAAGGTGGAGCGACCGGATGTCGGCGATGACACCCGCTCCTGGGGACCGCCCTTCTCCGCCACCGCTTCCACCTATTTCGACAGCGTCAACCGCAACAAGGAGTCGGTCTGTCTCGACCTCACCGAGCCTGGCGAAGTTACTCTCGCCCGCGAGCTGATCGCGCGCGCTGACGTGGTCGTCGAGAACTTCAAGCCGGGGGGCATGGAGAAGCTCGGCCTCGGCTACGAGTGGGCACGGACCGCGAACCCGGGGGTCGTGTTCGTCTCGATCTCCGGCTTCGGCAGCGCCGACGGGCGAGATCTGCTCGGCTATGACTTCGTCGTGCAGGCGCTCGGCGGGCTCATGAGCATCACCGGGGAGGCGGATGGTCCAGCGCTCAAGGCTGGCGTCGCCCTCGTCGACGTGCTGACCGCAAAGGATGCCGTGGCCGGCATCCTCGCTGCGCTTCTGCATCGGCAGTCGACCGGCATCGGCGCGCGGCTTGAGCTCAACCTGCTCTCGAGCCTGCAGGGGTCGCTGGTAAACCAGGCGCAGGCCTACCTCGGCGCCGGCGTGATCCCGGGGCGCCTCGGCAACACGCATCCGTCTATCTCGCCCTACGAGACTCTCGAATGCGCCGACGGACCGATCGCCATCGCGTGCGGCAATGACGGCCAGTTCCGGCGCCTGGCCGCGGTGCTCGGTGCGCCGCAGCTGGCGAACGACTCGCGATTTGTCGGCAACTCCCTCCGCGTCGCCAATCGGGCCACGCTCGTGCCGCTTCTCGAAGAGCGGCTGCGGCAGCACGGGGCCGCCGAGTGGCAGCGTCGGCTGACCGAGGAGGGGGTGCCGGCCGGCCGGGTCGGCACGATCGCCGACGGCCTGGAGCTCGCGAAGTCCCTCGGGCTCGAACCGACGATCGAGGTCTTCGACGCGTCTGGAGTCGCCGTGGCCACGCAGGTGCGACATCCGATCACCTGGCGCCCACCCCTCACGCGCCGCAATTCCGCTCCGCCGGTGTTGGGAGAGCAGGATGCTGCGGTGCGCAAGTGGCTAGCGGGACCGGTCACCTGACGACCCTCTGCCGGCGTAGGGCGATCCACAGTGCGGCGGCAGTATCCGGGTCGGCGAGATCGGCATCGATCAGCTCGCTAGCCACTGCGATGCGATGCCGCAACGAGTTGCGGTGGATGCCGAGCTCGCGCGCCGCGCTTTCCCACTGGCCGCGATGAGCGAGGTAGCTTCGCACGGTGTCGCGCAGATCGCCCCGCGGATGCCGCGCGAGGGCATCCACCCAGATGTCCCCCCGCGCGTCCACGGAACCATCCACACCGACAACCGTGCCGAGGGACGCAGTGCGACAGGCGAACGCGACCGGGCCAACGGCTGCGGCCAACTCCGCGAGGGGAAGCGGCTGGCCGAGAGCGACGGCGTATTCCGCGCCGCCCAGCGACGCGCCGCCCAGCGACACAGCATCGCCGCGGCCACCGGCGGCGGCAGTCTCCGGCAGGATGACGAGACGGATGCCGTCGACCGTGGCAGTCAGCGTGGCAGCCAGCGAGGCAGCGAGCGAGGACTGCGGCAACTCCAGCGATGCCATCACCAAGGCGAGCTCACGGGAGTGCACGGGAGACGCTGCCTGTCCGCGCACGGCCAGCAGGCGGGCGAAGTCGCCGAGCGGAGGCCGACCGGCGTGCTCGGAGGCGACGCGCGCGGCATCCACGTGTGACCCCAGGATGAGCACGGCGATGGTTTCGCCCAGCGCCTCGGCCACCCTCGAGACCTCCTCTGCGCCCTGTGCCGTGAGCGACAACAGCATGCAGGAGGTCAGAATGAGCTGGCGGTCGGCCTTTCGCAAGCCCCGCCCGGCGCCCACCGCGAGGAACCCGACGGTGCGCTGGCCGATCGTGATCGAGTGCTCGACGACATCCATGCCGTTCAGTGGGAACGTGGCCGTCGAGTACGTACCGACCAGGTCGATCCGGGCGGATTCTGCGCGCAGTTGCGGCACGATATCCACCGCGGCCCTTGGCCAGATAGTCTCGCGGCTACCGTCCGCTGGCAGGTACGCCGCCCAACCGCCGAGACCCTGGGCCAGTGCGGTGACGATGGCCTGCGCCGGGTCGTCGCGGGTCGCTGCACGCGCCAGAGCCGTCTGAAGACTCAGTCGCGAGGCGAGGTCGGCCTGTTCCCGCTGGCCAACCAGCTGCCAGAAGGCGCGGGAGATGTGCAGGAACGGCACGGCCGCTGGCACGAGCAGCAGGTCGAGCGCGGCATCGGCGCACGCCGAAACGAGTTCTGGATCGACCCGATCCGTACCCGCACCGAGACCGAGCGCGAGCGCTGCAATGCCCGTGTGCGCCAGCCTGC
>JANYIZ010000092.1 GCA_025408445.1 Frigoribacterium sp.
CTCCGGACCGTAGATCTCCACGATGCGTCCCCGCGGCAGCCCACCTATGCCGAGAGCGACATCCAGGGCGATCGAACCGGTAGGGATCACCGCGACGGGAGCGCGTTCGTCGCTGCCGAGGCGCATCACGGACCCTTTGCCGAACTGGCGATCGATCTGGGCGAGGGCGGTTTCCAGGGACTTTTCGCGATCTGCAACTGATGGCATTGTGATGCTCCTTCTAGCGTCGAGGTGATGCGCCTATAGGCTGCCGCTTCGTCGAAAGCACCGATCCTGCAAGGTGCTCGCAACCTGCGACAAGGCTGTTAGTCGTGGCTTCGTCCAACGATTCGAACAGTACGTGACGCCGGGGACATTGCTGTTCCTGACGGGCCTAGGGTGCACAAATCGCTGTCGTCGACCACTGTGAAGGAGACTACGCCACACCGAAGACATGTTCGAATGTTGCCTACCGGCGTGTCGTGGGGATTCGAAGCAGATCTGGTCAGCTGCCGTAATAATCCCACGCAGGTGGGTGAGAATTGAACCCGTGTCTTCAGCAATCCGTAAAACATCATCTCCGCGTGAAACCCGAATCGACCGCGCCTGGGCGAGCGGGCGATCACGCTGGATCGCGCTGGTCGCCGCCGCGGTGGCTCTCGCCCTGTGCATCATCGGCGGCGCGGCGATTAACGCAACACTTGCCGGCAAGCCGACGGCCGTCGATGACCTTCTCTTTCGGGCTATCTCAGGGTTCCGTGCCCCCTGGCTGGATGGCCCATCACTCGTGCTCAATCAGGCCGGCGGGGGCATCATCGCCCTGTTCATCATGCCCGTCATCGCCGCCGTCGTGATGTTGCTGACTCGCGGGGTCTTAGCCGCTCTCGTGGTGCTGCCACTCCGACCGCTGACACAATGGGCTGTGGAATCGCTTAAGGCTGCCTTCGAGCGGCCGCGACCGCCGCACCGGGAGATCGCTGTCGCCCTCTCCTCCTATCCCTCTGGCCACTCCGCGGTAGCCGCCTCGCTCATCGTGGTGCTTGCCCTGTTGATCCGTCACCGCTGGTTCACCCTCATCGGGCTGATCTACGTGATCGCCATGGGCTACAGCCGCCTCTACCTCAATGTGCACTGGTTCACAGACATCCTCGCCGGCACCGCACTCGGGATCGCGATCGGGCTGGTGGTCTGGGCAGTGGCCGGAGGAATCCGCTCGCTTGTGCTGAGACCTCGGCGCTATCCCCGTGCCTTCGGCTCACGCTGGCCGACGCCGTGACGGCGGCCCTCCGGCACGTCCGTCGCCCGACAGAGAGCGAGCCAGGTGTCGCGGATGCCCAGGCCTTTCGCCAGCGCCTGCTCGGCGGTGAGATCGCCGAGGTCGCCCAGCACCAGATCGTGCACGAGGGTGCGACCGAGAGCCGGGCCGAACTCTTCGGTGACGGCGGTCCAAAACTGGCTGAGACGCATCCGCTCAGCGTATCCGGGTCTCGATGACCGAACGCAAGAATGCCCGGCTCTCGCGAGCCGGGCATTCAATGATGCGATCCGGGCACACCGCCGACGGATCGATAAGAGTTAGCGCGTGACGAGATCCGCGTCGAAGTCCGCAACGAGATCGTCGGGGACGGTATCGGGGATGATGTTTATTCCCTCGATTACGGCCAGGCGGTCTCCCACCTCGCGCATGATGACTGAGATCGGTGTCCCGAGTGCATCCGCGACCGAAGCAAGGATTTCGGAGCTGGCCTCTTTTTGGCCACGCTCCACCTCGCTGAGGTAGCCGAGAGCAACGCTTGCCTTGCTCGCGACCTGTCGAAGGGTACGGCCCTTCTGCAGGCGGAAGTCCCGGAGCACGTCACCGATTTCTTGACGAACTAGCACCATTGGACCCTCCTCCTTGAATACGACTGAGCCGCAGAAGCGACTATACGACCCACAACCACGGACAGTGCTGGGTAATTCCTACCCGGCGGCTCAGTACCACTAAACCACCGATATCTAAAATCCTAGCCAGCGAGTTCTGTATGGCGCTTGTGAATCAGTGTGATGCAACGAGATCGAAACGAGAAAGATTCCCCGTGACCTGTCACCGGGATTCGAGGGCGTTCCTCAACCGTGTAAGTGATTCGGAGACAGTCTTCTCCCGGATTGCCGCGCGGTCTCCCCCCAGTTCGAGTTTCAGCGAACTCACATCCTCGCCGATCGCAAATCCGAGATACACCGTTCCAGCGGGATGTCCACCCTGTGATCCCGGACCGGCCACCCCGGTCGTCGACAGGCCAACATCGGCTGGCACCCCCTCCACCGCAAGAGCGGTCCTCACCCGATCGGCCATCTGGCGAGCAACCTCCGGATGCACCGGCCCATGTTCTGCGAGCAGGCTGGCATCCACCCCCAGCACGCTGTGCTTGAGCGCAGTGTTGTAGGCGACGACTCCGCCGAGGACGGTGGCGGACGCCCCGGGGACTCGGATGAGCTCGGCCACGAGCAGTCCCCCGGTGAGCGACTCGGCCACCGCGATCGTGAACCCGTGCTCGATGAGCCTCGCGATGACCTCAGTGACGACATCCGCCGCGCCATCCGTAGTCATTCCAGCACGGGCATCATGTGATCAGGACACCGCGACGCGGTTCTGCTGTCGATACTTCACGACGAAGTCGATACCCGAGACGACCGTGAGCACGAGGGCAACGGCCATCACGACTGCACCAAGCCAATGTTCCCACTCGCCGACCAGTGTCCAGAATGGGAACAGAAGCAACGAGATGGCTACCGCCTGCATCACCGTCTTGAGCTTGCCGCTGGCCACGGCCGGAATCACCCGCGTACGGATCACCGCAAACCGGAAGATGGTGATGCCGAACTCGCGGATCAGGATCACGATCGTGACCCACCACCATAGTTCGCCGAGGATCGAGAGGGCAACGAGCGCCCCGCCGATCAATACCTTGTCGGCAATCGGGTCGAGGATCTTGCCGAAATCGGTGACGAGATTCTGCCGACGGGCGAGGATGCCATCCACGGTATCCGTCACAATCGCGAGCAGGAAAAGACCTGCGGCGATGTAGCGCAAATAACCGAGTTCGCCGTCGTCCTCGAGGAGAAGCCAGATGAACACCGGGGCCATGAGAATACGCACCACGGTGATGATGTTGGCGACATTGCCCGTGCTGGCCGGGGTGTCTCCGGCACGGGCGACTCGCCCGCGCATCGGGTTGGCTCGCTTGGCTGGCACTACCGGATCGGAGGGGTTGACGGGGTTTTGAGGTTCTGGCGATGCCATGACTCTCACTCCCTGCCGGTCAGATTCCAGGCGTCTTCGTCTGCGTTCACGTGAGTCTCATCGTATCCGCTCGTCGAGTCACGAACAGGATCGGCCGAATAGCGATCGTCCATCGCTGACGCGGCTGGCCCGTCTTCCCCGCGTAGTTGTGCGAGAATTCCCGCCAACTGCTCGGGGGCGACGAGCACGTCCCTGGCCTTCGATCCCTCCGACGGCCCTACGATTTCCCTCGATTCGAGCAGGTCCATCAACCGACCCGCCTTGGCGAATCCGACCCGGAGCTTGCGCTGCAACATGGAGGTCGAACCGAACTGGGTGCTCACAACAAGCTCCGCGGCGGCCAGCAGTACATCGAGGTCATCCCCGATATCGCCATCGATCTGCTTCTTCTCCGCCGATACGGCAACGTCATTGCGATAGTCCGGGCGGGCCTGGCGGGTAACGTGCTGCACGACCGCGTTGACCTCGCTCTCGGTCACCCACGCTCCCTGAACACGGATGGCTTTCGATGCGCCCATTGGCAGGAAGAGGGCATCACCCTGGCCAATCAGCTTGTCGGCGCCCGGTTGGTCGAGGATCACGCGGGAGTCCGTCATGCTCGACACCGCGAACGCGAGGCGCGAGGGCACATTGGCCTTGATGAGCCCCGTGACGACGTCGACGGACGGCCGCTGGGTGGCGAGCACGAGATGGATACCGGATGCCCGCGCGAGCTGGGTGATACGCACGATCGAGTCCTCGACATCACGCGGCGCCACCATCATCAGGTCAGCCAGCTCATCGACGACAACCAGGAGGTACGGGTACGGCTTGAGCGAACGCTCGCTGCCGACGGGCAGCACGATCTCGTCGGCTACCACGGCGGCGTTGAAGTCGTCGATGTGCCGGAAGCCGAAGCTCGCGAGATCGTCGTATCGCATGTCCATCTCTTTCACGACCCAGGCGAGCGCTTCCGCGGCCTTCTTGGGGTTCGTGATGATGGGCGTGATGAGATGCGGGATTCCGGCGTAGGGCGCGAGCTCGACCCGCTTGGGGTCAATGAGCACCATGCGCACCTGTGCGGGTGTCGCCCGCATGAGCAACGAGGTGATCATCGAGTTCACGAAGCTCGACTTGCCGGAGCCGGTGGATCCCGCGACGAGCAGATGGGGCATTTTGGCGAGGTTGGCCACGACGAAGCCACCCTCGACGTCCTTGCCGAGACCGATCGTCATGGGGTGAACGCTCGAGGTGCTCGCCTTGGAGCGGAGCACATCGCCGAGCGACACGATCTCACGGTCGGCGTTGGGAATCTCCACGCCAATCGCACTCTTGCCCGGAATCGGCGAAAGAATTCGCACCTCGTTGCTTGCAACGGCGTACGAGAGATTCTTATTGAGAGCAGTGACGCGCTCCACCTTGACGCCGGGGCCCAACTCGATCTCATAGCGCGTGACCGTCGGGCCGCGGCTGAAGCCGGTGACTCGGGCATCCACCTGGAACTGCGTGAGCACCTCCGTGATGGAGGCCACGATGACATCGTTCGCCGCGGAGCGGGACTTCGGTGGCGTTCCCGGAACAAGACTGGATGCCGCGGGCAGCCGGTACGGAGCGGCTGGCCGGGTCGGTTTGGGCGTGGCGAACTCGCCGAGGTCGCCCTTCGCCGATGCGGTCGCGGCGAACCCGGGAAGGAGGTCTGCGACGAGTGGACCGTCATCGCGGATGCCGGTGACCGGAGCCACTTCGCCGGTGAAGCGTTTGACCGCGGCCTCGGCCTCGGCCAACCCGTCGAGCAGCTCGGTGCCGAACTCCTCGTCGCGACGCGTGCGGTCGATGACCTCGGTGGCACCCTGGTCCTTCGCGAGAACGGGACTGTCGAACGCCGGGTCGTCATCGCGCTTGCGATTACGGCGCCACCAGGGCAGAGACCCGGAGTCCTCCCCTTCGAGGTCGAGGTCGCCGAGAGAGCCGAACTGCCCACTGTCCGAAGTGAAGCCCTTTTGAAGCACCGCTGTGGGAGTGGTCTCGGCGATCTGGGCACCGAACAGGTAGCTGTAGAGATCGCGGAGACGAGCGCCGGTGCGATTCGGCGGTGTCTTTGTGATGATGAAAAGAGAGAGCAGCAGTAGCAGGGATACCAGTGGTATTGCGAGCCAGGCGGTCCCCAGCGCCAGCAGCGGACCGGCGAGCACCCAGCCGACTACCCCTCCAGCACGCGCGAGCGGTTCGACACCGTTCGACGGTTGAGGTGTACCGCCAAAGATATGGCAGAGTGCGCTCACTGAGGTGAGAAGCACGGCAAGGCCGATGCCGATGCGTCCGTTGTCGTGAACCGAAGACGGATGCCGGAACAGCCATACGGCGAACAGCAGCATGATCACCGGAAGCGCGAAGGCGACGCGACCGAATAGGCCCCCGAAGGTATAGGAGTCCAGGGCGATGGCGATCGGATCGGCTGGGTTGAACCATTCGACAACCGCGCCAACCACCGCGAGCAGGAACACGAAGAACGGCACGCCGTCGCGGCGCTCCTCCTTAGCGAGGGTCTCCCGGCCGAGCACCCGAGCCGCTCCGCCCACCGCGTGGGCGAGCCCGAGCCAGGCGGAAGAGAGGAGCCCGGGCTTGTCAATAGGCACGGTCTTCATCACAGGCAGCTTGCGCGTGGTTCCTTGGCCCGTTGGGCGATTAGTGGCACGCTGGGTCGAGCGCGCGCGCGGGGTCGACCTGGTGCTCGTAGCCATGCATCAACGCTAACCGCGGGAACGGCGAAAGCCCGGCCTCGACACGCTCGCTGGCGCTGGCTGCTCCACAGAGAGTCCGGTCAACAGGTCAATAGCGGATGGCGTCGATCACCTTGAATCGCACGGCAGCAATCGCGGGAAGCAGCCCAGCGAGGGCCCCGACGAGAGTGGCCGCTGCGAGCCCGAACAGTGCGGCCCCGATCGGGAACGATGGAAGATCGGTGATCCCGTGGGAAAGCTTCTCCTGCACCCACGGGTTCTCCACGACAGCGACCGCGACTCCGACGCCGACCACTCCGGCTGCCGCTGTGGCCACCACGCTCTCCATCATCACAGCGAAGAACACCCGGCCGGCCGTCGCACCGAAACTGCGGCGGATACCGATCTCACGAATTCGCTGCCGCACGGTAACGAGAGAGATGTTCACGAGGCCGAGCGCCCCGAGGAACAGCACGAGGGCGGCCACTGCCCCGACGGCAATCCTTACCGGGCCGATCGGATCGGCTCCGAAGGCGGCATAGTCCTGCCGGTTGACCTGGACATCCACCCCGGAGGGTACCGATGCGGCGAGCTCCGCCGTGAGTCGAGCGGTTACCCGCTTGGCCAGCGGGGGCGGAACCCAGGCTTCGAACTGGGATTGCCCCGCATAAGTCGTGGGCTCCGCGGCAACGCGGAAGGCATCCGTCAGCATCATCATGTCGGGCATGTCGCCGTCTCGCACCGCGCGTACCCCCACAATCACCGCCGTGATCGGATGCGCACCGAGAATGCGAACGGTGGGATGGGTACGAAGGTCTGGGGAGCCCATCAGCGCCCAGAACGGGCGATTCACCACCAGGGCTGGGGCCAGTCGATTGATATCTTTCTCGGTAAACCAGCTGCCCTCCTTGATCTTCACACGATGCATGACTCCATAGTCCACGTCGATGGCCGTCGTATTGACAAGGGCCGCTCCCGCGACGAACTGCACCGAGAGCTGGCCGCTCAGAATGCTTGTGTGATCTCGGATCTTGTAGCGATCGATCGCCGAATTCAGCGTCGTCCTCAACGAGGCTGCGTCGAAGGAGGCCCCGTTCTGCGTGTAGGCCGACACGCCGATTGTTGCCGGACGCCCCCCGTTGCGTTCGTTCGACTCCTGCACCGACTGCTCAACGATCGCGCCGAGGCCGACGACCGAGGTGATCGCGGCAACGGCAACCGCGACCCCGATGAGGCTGAGGAGAACCCGCGTGCGATGGATCCGCACCTCCGCCCAGGCCTCAGAGAATGATCCGACCAGTGCTGCGAGCGGGGACTGTCGCTTCGTCGGGCTCATAGCCCGCCACCCTGCGAAGAGGACGAAAGGATTTGGGAGACGTCGATCGGCGCGAGCACGCCCCGATCGAGCCGATAGTGCCGCCGGGCGAGGGCCGCGACATTCACGTCGTGGGTGATCGTGATGAGGGCGGCACCAGAGACTTCCGCGACCTCGTCGAGAATAGCCATGATGCTGGCCCCGGTCTCGATATCGAGAGCACCGGTCGGCTCGTCCGCGAGAATCAGCCGCGGGCGCCGGATCAGCGCTCGCGCGATCGCCACCCACTGCTGCTCCACCGGAGAGTTTCTCGGGCATCGAGCCAAGGCGACCACCGAGACCGACTTTCTCGAGCATTTCGGCCGCGAGCTCGCGTCGACGCCAGAACTGCCGGCCGCTCGCAAAGAGCAGGGGTGTCATCACGTTCTCGAGTGCCGTGCGGCCGCCAAGCAGGTTGAACTGCTGGAAGATGAAGCCGATATCTGCTCCGCGAGCGCGGTCGCGGGCGTTTCCTGACAGCGTGCTCGTGAGACGGTCGTCGAACCAAATACTTCCCGACGTCGGAGCATCCAGAAGTCCGAGCAGGTTGAGCAGTGTTGATTTGCCGGAGCCGCTGCGTCCGACGATGGACACGTGGTCGCCGACCTCCACTTCAAGGGTCACCCCTTTGAGGATCTCGAGCGTCTCATCATCCGGAAGCTGCACCGAACGCGTCACTTCCTCGAGCCGAAGTAGGCTCACCCGCCCGCTCCCCTGCACTGCGGCGAACCGGCGAAGCGAGGGTCGGCGCAGTCTGGTTTCGCCGTGGCGCCGGGAACGAACTGCAGGATCTGGGCGCCCTTGGCGATCCCCCCGGTGATCTCGACGTTGGTACCGTCGGTCAATCCGATGGTGACCGGATGCTTCTCGCTCGAACCATCCGCTTTCTGGGTATAGACCACGCCGGTCTGCGCGCTGCCCTCAACGGCGGTGATCGGCACCATGAGCACGTCTTTCGCAACCCCTCCCGAAATGGTGAGCTTCGCGGCGAGACCGCTGAAGACCGTGACTGCGGCGGGAACCGCACACCGGATGGTGGTGCCGCCCGATGGCGACGCACCCGCCCCGGCAGCTGCGGGCGAGGTGGTGTCGGCCGCTGCCCCGGCGAGTGCCGACGAGATCGTGAGACCGGTGCAGGTGAATGGTGCGGGACCACCCATGATCGCCACTGTGGCCTCGGTCGGTCGATTGAGAAGACGGTACTGCTGCTCGGGAGACAGTGACCCGCTCACGCTGAATGTGGGTGGTGCCACCTGGCCGATCACTTCTCCGACGGCGACCACCTGCCCGACGATCACCGGAAACGAGGAGAGGATACCGACCGCCCCAGCAGTGACTGTCACGGTCTTGATGACCGCGGTGCCGTCTGCCGCGGGCACTTCGGATCGGATCGTGAGCATCGGGGTCGCCGCGACCACGGCCTGTCCTGACGTGACGAGAACCTTCTTGACCTCACCGGCCAGCGTCGCCTTCACCGGCGCTGCGGCATCCGCCGACACCGTTGCCGGGAGGGTGACGTCGTTGGTGATCGTACCGGTTTCGACGGTGGCGAGCGGCTCTTCGATCTGCGCGGTCGGCACCGTTGGGTCAGTCGCGGTGATCGCCCCGGAGAAGAACGCCATCTTGACGAGGGCCGTAGCGATTGCGAGGAAGATGATGATCCGAAAGATTGGGAAGATCCATTTGCGCGCAATTCCCACAGCAACCCCCGTGTTTGACCGACCGTTCCACCCTCACCCTAGTGGGGCTGGCGTGAGTAAAGATCAATCGTGAGGATGACGTCCTGGTGCACTCGCACCTAGGCCTCGATGACCACCGGCACGATCATTGGCCGGCGACGATGCGACGAGTTCACCCAGCGACCCACCGTGCGGCGGATCACCTGGCTGAACGCGTGGGTGTCGCGCGTGCCGTTCGCCGCCGCGTCAGACAGCGCCTTGATGATGAGCGGCTTGACGGCGTCGAAGACCGCCTCGTCCTCGGCGAACCCGCGGGCCTGGATCTCCGGCCCGACGATCACACGACCGGTCTGGGCGTCGATTGCCACGAAGATCGAGACGAAACCCTCCTCGGCGAGGATGCGGCGGTCCTTGAGGTCGGCATCCGTGATCTCTCCGACGGAGGAACCGTCCACGTAGACGAACCCGAGGTCGAGCTGCCCGACCACAGTGGCTTCCCCGTCCTTGAGGTCGATGACGATGCCATCTTCGCCAATGATCGTGTTCGCCTCAGGGATACCGGTGGCGATCGCCAACTGCTGGTTCGACACCAGGTGACGATACTCGCCATGCACCGGCAGCACGTTCTTCGGCTTCAAGATGTTGTAGACGTAGAGCAGCTCGCCGGCGGAGGCGTGTCCGGAGACGTGGACCTTGGCGTTGCCCTTATGAACGACGTTGGCGCCGAGCTTGGTGAGCCCGTTGATCACGCGATAGACGGCGTTCTCGTTGCCGGGAATGAGCGACGAGGCGAGGATGATCGTGTCGCCCTTGCCCACCTCGATCTGGTGCTCGAGGTTGGCCATGCGCGCGAGCACCGCCATCGGCTCACCCTGCGAGCCGGTCGACATGTAGACGATCTTGTTGTCGGGGAGGTCGGCGGCCTTTCTGGCGTCGATGAGTACGCCGGCTGGCACCTTGAGATACCCGAGATCGGCGGCGATGGTCATGTTGCGCACCATCGAGCGCCCCATGAACGCTACGCGACGCCCGTTGGCATGCGCGGCGTCCAGCACCTGCTGCACCCGGTGAACGTGGCTTGAAAAGCTCGCCACGATTACCCGGCGCGGCGCTTTCGAGATGACGGCCTCGAGCACGGGGCCGATGTCACGCTCCGGTGCGGTGAAACCCGGCACATCCGCGTTGGTGGAATCGGGCAGGAACAGGTCGACACCGATCTCACCGAGGCGGGCGAATGCACGAAGGTCGGTGATGCGATCGTCGAGGGGAAGCTGGTCCATCTTGAAGTCGCCCGTGTGAAGCACGACTCCAGCAACAGTCTTAATCGCCACGGCCAGGGCATCCGGAATCGAGTGGTTCACCGCGATGAACTCCAGGTCAAACGGGCCGATCTTCTCGGACTGGCCCTCGGCGACGGTAAGCGTGTACGGGGTGATGCGGTGTTCTTTGAGCTTTGCCTCGATCAAGGCCAGCGTGAGGGTCGACCCGATCAGCGGGATGTCCTGGCGGAGCTTGAGTAGGTACGGCACAGCCCCGATGTGGTCCTCGTGACCGTGAGTGAGCACGATGCCGAGCACGTCGTCGAGACGGTCCCGGATGGGGCTAAAATCGGGCAGGATCAGGTCGACTCCCGGCTGGTTCTCTTCCGGAAACAGCACGCCGCAGTCGACGATGAGGATCTTGCCGTCGATCTCGTACGAGGTCATGTTGCGGCCGATCTCGCCGAGTCCTCCGATCGGGATGACGCGGAGCGTAGCAGGCGCGAGGGGACGTGGTTCGTACACCGGTGAGTTCATGGAATCCAAATTTTTCGTTAATCTTCGGGGTCTTTCACCCCCTTCTTAGCTGTTAGCGCGTGGTCCCGGCGACCTTAGGCAGCGCGCCGCCCGCGGCCGCATTGCGGTCCGGGCGGAAGTTTGTGAGGTCTACGCCGGGGATCTCCCCCACGAGGGATATCTCTTCTTCGATCTGGGCAGCCTCGAAATCCTCGGGTCCGACGAGCGGCAGACGCACACGCGGGCTATCGATCCGGCCGAGGCCATGCAGGATGTACTTTGCGGCAACGGTGCCAGGCACGTGCGTCATCACCGCGCGCACGAGCGGCTCGAGCTGCCGGTGAGCCGCGGTGGCGGTCGCGAGATCGCCGGCGTTGACAGCATCTACGATCACCCGGTACGGGGCCGCGGCGATGTTCGCCGTCACGCCGATAAGGCCGGTTGCACCGATCGCCAGGTGGGGAAGAATGTTGGCGTCGTCGCCGGAGAAGTAGAGAAGATCGGTCTGGTTGAGCACGCGGCTGACCTCGCTGAAGTCCCCCTTCGCATCCTTGATCGCCTTGATGTTCGGGTGCTTTGCCGCCCGCAGGATTGTCTCGTAGCGGATTGGGATACCCGTGCGCCCGGGGATGTCGTACAGGATCACCGGCAGGTCCGTCGCATCCGCGATCATTCGGAAGTGCGTGAGCACGCCAGCCTGGGTCGGCTTGTTGTAATACGGGGTCACGATCATGACCGCGTCGGCGCCGGCCTTCTCGCTGTGCTTATAGAGCTCGATCGCGTGTGCAGTCTCGTTCGATCCTCCGCCGGTAATGATCTTTGCCCGGCCGGCGGCCACGGATTTGCCGACCTCGACGAGCCTGAGCTTCTCCGGGTCCGTGAGGGTGGATGTCTCCCCCGTCGTGCCCGTGACAACGATGCCGTCGGCCCCCGCGTTGATCACGTCGTCGATGTGCTTCTCCACGCCCGCCCAGTCGACCTCGCCCTCGGCGGTGAAAGGGGTCACCAGGGCGACGAGCACCTGGCCGAAGGGATTGTGAGACGTGGACACGGGTTCTAGGGTATCGCGCCCGCGGGTGCAGCTGTGGGCCTGCGCGATCGCCTCGCCGAGGGAGACGGCCTGTCGATCACCGGTCGGTGCATGTCGGCTCTGGTGAAGAACTACTCGCCTCGATCCCGCACTGTCTGCGAGAGTGCGGGGCCCTGCGGAGATCTCAGCCGTGAGGCCGAGCGCGGGACGCGAACGTGGAGCACGCTCGGCTCGGGTTCACACCAGCCGTGATGCGCAAGGGCGCTCATGCAGGCAAGAACGCCGCCGACGCGCCGGGCTTGAATCACCGCCTCGTCGACGTCGGTGCTGGCATACCACCCCTTGCGAATCCGCACGATGCGCCCGAACGCCGCAAGGACGAGCAGGTGCTGTGGGTAATAACCGAGCGCGATGAGTTCACCCGTGGTGGCGATGCCGCCCAGCTCTCTGATTCGTTGTTCCGCAGTGCTCACCTCCCAAGCCTCTCGAATCGGGGCGCGCTTGACGGTGAAAGGCTCCTTTCTGTGGACGCGATCGCCGCGGTGGAGGTTGTGAAGGAGGCACCGGACACCGTCCACTCTCGCCCGCTGCTTGGCTGTTGGCCGACACATGTGTCCCGGGGGACTCACGATCGTCAGGACGATGTCCTGCAGAACGGAAATCTGCCGCCGGCACGGGAAATTCCCTGGATTCACAAAGGCGCCAGGTGCGGGAATCGATTTTTCCTGCCAAGCGCAGGTTGGGCCGTGTTCTGCAGGACTGTGACCTGATTAACGTGAACGTTCGGGCCAAGCACCTTTTCTTCCGCTATTCGGTTCTGCAGGACATCCTTCTGCAGGACATCCTTTTGCAGGTAGGGCCGCCTGTAATCGCGCATCGAACAGGCAATGGTCGCGAACGTGTCGGCGAGCCGGACTGATCCGAGTGAAGGCCGATGCCAGCGCGTAGTGTGGTTCCATGGCAGTCACCAGCGAAGCGACGACCCTCTGGAACGGCGACTTGAGGAGCGGTGCGGGCACCACGAAACTGGATTCCTCCGCCGCAGGAGAGTTCCCCGTGAGCTGGGCCGCCCGAGCAGAGGGGGTGGCGGCGAAGACCAATCCCGAGGAGTTGCTCGGAGCCGCTCATTCCGCCTGCTACTCAATGGCGATCGCCAATGCCCTCGCCGACTTCGGTGCGCCCCCGCAGAGCGTACAGGTCACCGCAGCGGTCACCTTCGACCCGGCCGAAGGCATTACCGGCAGTCACTTGCTGGTCAGCGCAAAGGTCGCTGGAATCAGCGCGCAGGACTTCGAGCGGATCGCGGTCGAAGTCATGAAGACTTGCCCGGTTTCGCGCGCGTTGGCGGGCATCCCGATCACGCTCGAAGCTAACCTCGCATAGTGCCAACCGCAGATCGAACTTCCGCCGCCCGCAAACCACGCGCAACACGTCCCGTCGTCCGCAAGCCAATGCGGATCCTTGTCTCCGGTGCAAGCGGATTCATCGGACGTGAACTCACCCGCCAGCTCGAGGCAGACGGTCACGAGGTGCTCTCGCTGGTGCGTCGCCAGCCGAAGTCACCAAATGAGATCAACTGGGCACCGAGTGCCCACATGCTCGATTCGAGCGTGATGGACGGCGTCGATGCCGTGATCAACCTGTCCGGTGCGTCAATCGGCCGACTGCCCTGGACGCGAAACTACAAGAAACAAATCCTCGACTCTCGGGTGCAGGCCACGCGCACCCTGGTCGAAGCGATGGCGCGTGCAACCACTCCACCACGGGTATTTCTCAGCGGCTCGGCTGTGGGAATCTACGGCGACCGGCCCGGCGAGCGCCTCACAGAGGACTCGAAACGTGGTTCTGGATTCCTCGGTGACGTCGTAGAGGCGTGGGAGCAGGCCGCGCAGTTGCGTCCCGCGAAAACCCGACTCGTGACGTTGCGCACCGGCGTGGTGATCGGAAAAGGAGGATCCCTGCTGCCCGTGATGGCGCTCACCCGCTTCGGCCTTGGCACGCGACTCGGCACCGGCGGCGATATCTGGCCCTGGATTAGCCTGTACGACGAGGCAGCTGCCATCCGACATCTTCTCACTTCCACGCTCTCCGGACCCGTGAACCTGGTTGGGCCGACGCCCGCGACCTCCGACCGCATCACAAGGCACGTGGCACGCCGGATGCATCGGTGGTACCCGTTCGTCGCGCCGTCCTGGGTGATCGGTGTCGCCCTTCAGGACGCCGGTCCCGCGCTGCTAATGAGCAGCCAACAGATCGTGCCGACCAAGTTGCTCGCCGATGGGTTCACTTTTCGAGACAGCACGGTTGAACAGGCGATCGACGCCTTCCTCTAAATTGACGAAAGCAGGTCAGCGAGTGGCACGCTCGAGAGCGATCGCCCGCCGCAACGAGCGGCGGGCCCTCGGCCGGTCTCCGCTCGCATCGTAGGAGAGGCCGAGACGAAACCACGCCTTCCAGCTGCCGGGGTCCGCTTCGACTTCGGCCTTGTACCGTGGGAACTCCGCGTCTGCAGCCGCCCGCTCCGGTCGACCGCTTGTGCGCTTGGGGAGCGAGTCGACGGGCAGTTCGCCCGCAACATCCAATCGACGCACCAGGCGTTGGGTGCGAAGGCCGAAGAGTATCTCGGCCACGAGCGCCCAGGCTCCCAGCAGCGGGAGCACCAGCAAAGCGATTCCGAGCGCCTTCGAGATTCCGTTGTCGACGGTGATCAGGCGGATGGCGAGCTGCAGAACCAGCACCAGGTAGAGCACCAGGAGTGCAGACATCAGCACGGCCGCGACGCGGCCCTTCATTCGAGGTCGCTCGGGATGCCCGTCGGAGCCTCCGGATCGGACGGTCCAAGGTGGATCAGGCGATCGAGGCCCACGACAACACCTCGGGTCGAGCCGAGCGCCCGCAGCGCGAGCATGATGCCTGACTCGTAGGCGCTCGGGTGCAGCGTCTCATGGCTCAGGGTGAGTGTTTCACCGATGCCCCCAAAGATCACATCCTGTTTTGCCACAATTCCCTGCATGCGCAACGAGTGGATCGGTACGCTAGACACCTGTTGGCCCCGCGCTCGCTGGTCGGCGTGCGGCGCGATCACCGGCCCCAGCGCGGCGCGGGCGTTGCCGATCAGCTCTGCCGTGCGCACCGCGGTTCCGGACGGCGAATCAACTTTCGTGGCCTGGTGAGCCTCGATTATTTCAATGGAGTCGTAGAAACGCGCCGCCATTGCCGCGAACGAGGTGGCGAGTACCGAGCCGATCGAGAAGTTTGGAATGATGATGACGGCAGCACCGGTACCCTCGGCGGCCAGTCGATTCTCGAGCGATGCAATCCGCGTCGCCGACCATCCGCTCGTGCCCACGAGCACGCTCTTGCCGTGCCCGACCGCGAAGTCGACGATGCCCTGGCTCACAGCCGGAACAGTGACATCCACCACCAGATCAGCGGCGAGCATGTCGTCAAGCGGACTGGCGGAACCGAGGCTGGCCACAAGCTCAAAGTCGTGGGATTCACCGATCAGACGGGAAACGAGTTGCCCCATGCGTCCGTTCGCACCGACGATCGCCACGGTTAGTGTCATTACCCAAATCTACCAAGGCCGCTCCCT
>JANYIZ010000093.1 GCA_025408445.1 Frigoribacterium sp.
GCAGCGAGGACCCACCACAGATTATGCAGTGGCTGAGGATCGAGGAGCCGGTTGATTGACTGCCAAGCCGCCACAACTGCGGAGAGGGCCACGACCGCCACGATAAAGAGGCCAGCCAGGTCTTCTGCTCGGCCGAAGCCGAAGGTATGGCGGCGGGTTGCGACGCGGCGCCCCAACACGAAAGCGACCCAGAGAGGTACGGCGGTCAATGCGTCGGAGAAGTTGTGGATGGTGTCGGCGAGAAGTGCAACCGAGCCGCTGATGAGCACCACCACGAGTTGTAGGACGCTGGTTCCGAGCAGGATGAACAGGCTGATCTTGAGGGCGCGCACGCCCTCTTTGCTCGCTTCCAGGGCGTCGTCGATCGAATCTGCTGCGTCGTGGGAGTGCGGTACGAACAGACCGTAAAAGAATCCCTTGATACCGGTTGGGTGAGAGTGCCCGTGATCGTGGCCATGTCCATCCGAGTGGTCGTGGTCGTGTCCATCCGAGTGGTCGTGGTCGTGGTCATGGTCGTGGTCATCGAGATGAGAATGAGGCTCATCGGCATGCGATTGTGGGGGAGGTGTCGCGCTCACGAGTGGATCTCGGCCGAGTCGAGGCGAGGGGCGCGTTGAACGGGCATGACAGAACTCTCATTCCTGTGATGGTGGTGCGGGGGATCATTGCTGAGCGAGTGCTCGGCTTGAAAGATGGCGTCACTCACCAGCTGCCTCGCATGCTCGTTCGCGAGTCGGTAGAACACACGCGTGCCCTCCTGGCGGCTGGTCACAAAACGAGCGAGCCGAAGCTTCGCCAAGTGTTGAGAGACCGCGGCTGGCGTTTTTTCGACGATGTCCGCCAATTCGTTGACGGATAGTTCCTCGCCACCCAATGCGAGGATGATGCGTACCCGTGTGGCATCGGCAAGCATGGCGAACACTTCGACGGCCAGTTCGACGTATTGGCTGTCGGGTTCCGTTCCCCCGCATCGCATATCTGCATTCATACGCAGATTATTGCACAACAGAGACGCGGATGCCCGACCACTCGATTGCGATTAGGGCATCGAGTGCGGTGTGATCAATCGGTCCGCCGTCGGCTCGCTCATCTCTGGCGCTCCCTTCTCGGAGTTGCATCGGCGGAGGTTCGGGTCTCCGCGCTCAAAAGTGCCACGCGCGCCCGATCTTTTCGGCGCGCGTGGCACTTTTGGGCGCGGCGGTGGAGGCGATGCCGAGGTCGTTCCCGAGCGTGACCCGCCCGCAGCAGCGGCGCAAGCAGCGTCACAGGTCAGCGCGGTTCGATCAGCCGTTCGAGAGCCGGAAGTGCCGCCTCGATCGAGGTGACCTCATCGGCCGTGAGCGGCTCGAGCAGTTCGGCGACCATCTGTTGGCGCACCCGCCGAGCCACCTGCACGGCTTCGAGTCCGGCATCCGTCACCTGGATCAGCGAGGCGCGACCGTCTGCCGGATCGGGAGTGCGCGAGACCAGTGCCTGCGCTTCGAGCTCGGCGACGAGCCGGGTGATGCTCGGGGCGGAGACAAGCTCCGCCTGCGCCAGGTCGGCGAGGCGCAACGGTCCGTGCTTGGCCACGGACACGAGCGTCGACAGCAGGCTGTGACTGAGCCCGCCCCGCGCCGACCGGAGTCGACGCGTGAGCTGGCCGATCACGAACGCGAGTCGGCCTGCGGAATCGGTGAGGAGTCGATCGATGGTGACACTCCCTTCCGCATCCGGCCAGCGCCTAACGATCTAGACGTTGCTCATCGTAGCGGTGGCCCCCTGCAGGACCTCCTCGCGAACCGGCTCCTCCTCGACGTGGATGTACTTGCCCCCGGCGGTGAGGGACGCGATCGCACCGATCACCGACATCGCCGCCGCTGCGATGAAGACGATCACGAGGCCGGCGTGGAATGGTTCGGCGATCAGCTGCGGGAAGAAGGTCTTGCCGGTAAGCGCCGCCGCGTTCGACGACGACAGGGACTTCAGCACGCCGGTCGGCCCGAGAATGGACTCGATCGGGTTGTAGCCGAGGAAGGCCGCGAACAGACTGCCCACCGGAGGAGTCGCCGCGACCTGGTTAGCGACGGTTGCACTCACGCCGTGCGCCGTCAGTCCCGAACGTAGGGCGTTCGGAAGGCTCGTGGCGAGGCCGGCGATCATCAGCGAGAAGAAGATGCCGATCGAGAGCGAGTTTCCCGCGTTCTGGAACGTGCCGGTCATCCCGGATGCCGCGCCTCGCTGGTGGGCGGGCACGCTGTTCATGATCGCGGTGCGGTTCGGAGCTGCAAACAGCCCCGATCCCACGCCGTTGAGGAAAGTGATGAGTGCGAACAGCCAATACGGGAAGTCCACCGGAATGAGCAGCAGAGCCACGAAGGTCGCTGCGACAAGCAACAGCCCGCCGGTCGCGAAGGCACGGGCACCGAAGCGGTCGGAGAGGGACCCGGATACCGGACCGGAGACGAGGAATCCGATGGTGAGCGGCAACAGGTAGATGCCCGCCCACAGGGGTGTGCTCGCGTAGGAGTAGCCGTGCAGCGGCAACCAGATTCCCTGCAGCCAGATGATCAGCATGAACTGCAGCCCACCACGGCTGATCGAGGCGAGGAGGCCGGCGAAGTTGCCCCAGCCAAAGGCGCGGATGCGGAACAGCCGCATGTTGAACATCGGGTCCGTGGTGTGCAGCTCGAGGAAGACGAATCCGATGAGGAAAGCGATGCCGCCGATGATGCCGGTGAGTACCCAGGGGTTGAACCACCCGGTGGACGAGTCGCCGTAGGGCTGGATGCCGTAGGTGATGCCGGTGAGGAGCGCCACGAGTCCGATCGCGAAGACGATATTGCCCGGCCAGTCGACCTTCCCGGTGGCCCGGGTACCGACCTCGTGCAGCGATTTGTACGACCAGATCGTGCCGAGGATTCCAAAGGGAACGCTCACGATGAAGATGGCGTGCCAATCCAATTCGGCGAGCACGCCGCCCACGATGAGCCCGAGGAAGGTGCCAGCAATACCAGCGACCTGGTTGATGCCGAGCGCGAAGCCGCGGCGTTCGATCGGGAAGGCATCGGTGAGGATCGCGGTGGAGTTGGCGAAGAGCATCGAGCCTCCGACGGCCTGCACCACGCGCCATCCGATCAGCCAGAGGGCTCCTTGCCCACCGGTGAAGGGGTCGAAGACGAGGAAGATCGCGGAGATCGTGAAGATGACGAAACCGAGGTTGTAGATCTTGACCCGGCCGTAGAGATCGCCGAGTCGACCGAAGCTCACGACGAGCAC
Source organism: Frigoribacterium sp. (assembly GCA_025408445.1). GTDB lineage: Bacteria > Actinomycetota > Actinomycetes > Actinomycetales > Microbacteriaceae > Lacisediminihabitans. Next base: position 3,259 of record JANYIZ010000093.1, read on the forward strand.
CGCGGTTACGAGGATGTAGCCGGTGAGCATCCAGAGCAGGTAGCTCACGTTGCCGGGTTCGAGCGGATTGAGCTTGATGCCGGTGAAGATGGCCGGCAGCGAGATGAGCACGATCGACCCGTTGATGGTGGCCATCAGGATGCCGAGGGTCGTGTTGCTCAGCGCGATCCACTTGTAATTCGGGTGGTCTTTGTTAAACATCCCGGTTCGAGCTTTAACGGTCTTCTGCCCCACGATTGCCTCCATACCAAGGCCTCGTCATTGAGCGCCACTTAGTTACTTGTTGTAAACTAACTATAGACGACAGTCGGATGACGGATATTCGCCCTCCGGAACGACCGGTCCTACCCCGTGGCCTCGGGGCGTGGAAAATGACCCCGCAGTTGTCCGTCGGGCACTGACTTCAAGATGGCCAGCGGTGCGGTAGAGGGTGGAGGCGGGAACGTTGGCCATAGTCACCCGGTTGCCGCCGTTAGCGCTCGCCTCGGCGTCCACGTGGAAGGCATCTATCGCGGAGAACTGCGTTGACAGTCGGCGGAAGTGTGGCGCGGATTCGTCGCCGAAGAAAGTGAGCGACGTATGCCCGGTGGGCCGGTCCTCTGTTCGGTCCCGCATCGCGTCATTTCGCGTTGCTGACGAGCAGCTTCTTGCCGCGCGACCTCACATCGCGGCCGGTGTGGAGGTAACCGCGAAGCTGAACACCATCTTCCTCGCCAAGTTCAGGGCTGAGAACAAGATTTTCATGTTCATTGAGCGCCTCGGAAAAGAGGGTAGGAAAGAGCGCGTGATGCCGAGAATCACCCCGGCTTGAGCGGACGAAACCGGGATCCGGCGAAAAAGGGGGGCCCGGCACAGTAACCACACGATACCGGACCCCGGCGAAACCCGACGGAAAGAGTCGGCACCCGAATGTGAAGGTACGCGCGCCGGTGGCGATCGGTAGTTCTTTGGGCATTCTCGAAGATTGGCCAGGCAATAGAGCCCGCGAAATGTACCCCGGTTAGGGGGAGAAACGTGCATTCTGCCCCCTCGATGAGGAGAGACTGTCGCAGTGAAACGCCCCCACTTCGGGGGAACTTTCGAGCACAGCTACCGTATTTACTTGTGATGCCCCGGTGCGGGACCTACCGTTGGAAAGAGGTTCGGCACTGGAATGCCGGCCTCATAGGGGTTCGGGGGAATCTGGAATGAAGCGGTTCGCACTTCTCACGACGATACTCACCGTCGTGCTCACTCTTCTGCTTCCCTTTGTCGGCGGCGGTGGGCCATCGCTCACCGGTAGCGTGTCCTCCGCGTCAGCTGCCGGTTCGACGGCTCCGGTCTATGCCTCCTCGGCGGTGGCTCCCGTTACTTCTGTCGCAGTGCCAGCCACCATCGTCAACGACGTGCTTCTCGCCAAAGCCGCAGTGGCTACTGCATCGGCTACTGCGGCGGCCACTGCGGCATACCTCGCCTCCGATACCGAGCACCTTGGCCAGAAGCCCGTGCCGATCCCGGTTGTCGTCGCCCCTCCCGCCGCACCGACCGCAGCCGGTAGCGGGCGCACCAGTCGAGGAGGCGGGAGCAGCGCCGGAGCGAGCACGGCAGACCGCCGTGCCGCGGCCGCCGCGGCCGGTTCCTCCTGCCCGGGTGACGGGGGTGGGGGCGGAAGCGCGCCCGGTGGAAGCGAATCGGGCATCGGCGGAACGACCAGCGGAGACATCCAGTCGTTCTCGGCGACCCTCAATGCGATCCGTGCTGCCAACTGTCTCCAGCCCATCGATTCCGGCAACTTTCGCTATGACTCCTGCATGGAGCAGCGCCTCTATTGGATGGCAGAGGATCCGAGCACAAACCCCGGAAACACCTGGGGCCACTCCGGCGTGAGAAGCCTCGCTCCCGACGATAACGGCGCCTACTACTCGGATTCCGTGCCGGCCAGGGGATGCGATGGCAACCTCGCGGGCGGATCGGGCAACAGCGGCGCAACCGTGGCCCAAAAGTGGTGGGACTCACTTCCGCACCGCGCTTCGCTCTACCGCCCGTCTGTTGGCAGTACCGCTGGCGTCTGTATCTACTTTGCGATGACCCATGGGGGAGTGCCTGACGAGAACCCTGGATTCACCCGCGCCGCGGCGCGCTGGGGCGGATGCTGAGCTCCTGCTAGATTCTCGTCTCGTGACTTCTCCTGTGATCGCTGAGACGACCAACCCAACCGCACCGATCCGCTGGGGCATTCTCGGCACCGGATTCATTGCCCACACCCAGACTGCCGATCTCCTCGGCTGCGGCTTCACAGTGGCCGCGGTCGGCTCGCGCTCGCAGGAGACAGCGGATGCCTTCGCGGCCGAGTTCGGCATCCCCACGGCCCACGGGAGCTACGAAGCGCTCGTGGCCGACCCCGGAATCGACGCGATCTACATCTCGACGCCGCATCCGTTCCACGCGGAGAACGCATTACTCGCACTGCGAGCGGGCAAACACGTGCTCATCGAGAAGGCCTTCACCCTCACTGCGGCCCAGGCGATTGCGGTCGTCGAGGCAGGTGAGGCCCATGGACTCGTGGTGATGGAAGCGATGTGGACGCGCTTTCTGCCTCATATGCTGCGTATCCGCGAGATCATCGCCGCCGGAACCCTCGGTGACGTGCGCACGCTCATTGCCGACCATAACCAGGACCTGCCGAAAGACCCCCTGCACCGCATCAACAATCCGACGCTCGGCGGCGGGGCGCTGCTCGACCTCGCCATTTACCCGGTGTCGTTCGCGTTCGATCTGTTCGGCACGCCCGAAACGGTGCGCGCGATCGCGGCGAAGACGGCGACCGGTGTCGATCGGCAGACCGCAATCCTGCTCGGATTTGAGGATGGCCGACAGGCCGTGCTCCATTCGGCGCTCGATACGAAGGGACCGAACACCGCATCGATCCTCGGCACTGGCGGGCGGATCGCCGTGGACGCCGTCTGGTACGCGCCCACGACCTTCACGGTGTTCGACAATCAGGACAGGGTGGTGGAACGCTTTGAAAACTCTGTTTCGCACCGCCGTATGCAGTTCCAGGCGTGGGAGTTCGAGCGCCGAATCAGGGAGGGCGACCTCTCTCCTGTGATCCTTCCGGCCAGGGAGAGTATTCGCATCATGGAGACCCTCGACGCCGTGCGTGCCCAGATCGGGCTCTCGTACCCCGCAGAATAAGCCCGGTTATCATGGGGGTGTGAGTGACCCGCAAGATCCGCAGGCCGCAGAGCCCACGGTCGATCCCCTGAATACGCCATCGGTGACGCCGCCGACGCAGCCATCGACCCGGCGGGAAGCCCGCGAGCTGGCGCAGTCGGCATCGGTGGCCGAGGCAACTTCGGCGTTTCCGGCGGCTGAGCAGGAGACCGCGGCCGAGCAGGAAACCGCGGCCGAGCAGGAGACCACGGTGCTCGTGACGTCCCCGATCGCCGAAGCATTCGGGTCCGCGGCCCCTCAGCTCGCTCGCGGAGGCATCTTTGCAATGGTCGCTAAGCATCCCAATGCCTGGCTGTTCTCCGCCCTCGGTGTGGTCTTCGTGCTTCTGGCGACGGGGTCGATCGTCGCCGGTGCCGCTGTCGGATCCTCGAAAGCGGATGCCTCCACTCCGGTTTCCCTGGCGAACCCGAGCGCGACGCCCTCGCCCACGCCGACCCGGCCAGTGCCTGCCGCGATCGCCGCAGCCACCCGCCTGCGCACCTGTTCGGTCGCGGCGCCCGCCTCGGATCCGAACCTGCTCACTTTCCAGGGCAGTGTGATCAACACCACCACCGGCGAGGTGCTGTTCGATCGCAATGGTGCGACGCCATCTCGCACCGCGAGCGTGCTCAAGACGCTCACTGCCGCGGCAGCACTCACCGTGCTCGGCCCTGACTATCAGATATCCACGAAGGTCTACGCGGGATCGACCCCCGGTTCTGTCGTGCTGGTCGGTGGTGGAGATCCCACGCTCAGTGCTCTTGGCGCCGGCCAGGAGAGCGTGTATCGCGGCGCTCCGAAACTCAGTGACCTCGCCGCCCAGGCGCGGGCCAAGAGCTCCGTGCCGATCACCGACATCGTGCTCGATTCGACCTACTGGGACCCCACCGACAACTGGGATCCGAGCTGGGAGCGCACCGAACAGTCCGAGGGTTCCCAGCCGGAAGTCACCGCCCTCACCGTCGACGGCGGGCGAGCAAATCCCCAGGCACAGAACAGCCAACGCAGCAGCGATCCGATCGCGGATGCGGGGGCCGCCTTCGCGGCGGACCTCGGCATCTCCGGGGCCGCGCACGTGACCGCCGGCACCGCACCAGCGGGCGCGACGTTGCTCGGCGAAGTAAAGTCGCAACCGGTGCGCGCCCTCGTGGCCTACATGCTGCCAATATCTGACAACACGCTGGGGGAATACCTCGCCCGCCAGACCTCGAAGGTCGCGGGAAGCAACGGCTCGTCCGCCTCCCTCGCCCAGGTGATCCCGGCCGCGCTCGCCAAGTACGGACTCACAACGACCGGCGTTGGCATTCGTGATGGGTCGGGGCTCAGCGACAACAACGTCGTGCCTGCCACGTTCGTCGCCCGGTTGATGGCGAAGGTCGCCGGCGGCCAGCAGAACCTCAACATCATCTATGACGCCCTGCCGATTTCCGGCAAAACCGGCACGCTCGCGAGCCGGTTCACCGGGGCTAACGCGGTCGCCCGTGGTGCCGTCAATGCGAAGACCGGCTGGATCAAGTCTGAATATGCTCTCGCGGGTGTGGTGCACGCCACCGATGGCGCGACACTGTCGTTCGCTTTTTACGCTCTTGGAGCGATCAACAGCCGCACGATTCCTGCCCTTGACACCATCACAACGGCCGTCTTCAAATGCGGCAACAACCTGTCGAATAACTGACGCTCGTGACCCGCGTTCTCTTCATCATCGACGTGCAGAACGACTTCACAGAGGGAGGCGCCCTCGGGGTTGAGGGCGGCGCCGCTGTCGCCGCGGGCATCACGCATTATCTGGTTGAACATCCGCATCGCTACGACCAGGTGTTCGGCTCCCGCGATTGGCATGATGCCGACAACGACAACGGTGGTCATTTCGCGACGACGGATGCCCCGGACTTCGTCACCACCTGGCCGGTGCACTGCGTGGCAGGCACGACCGGTGCCGACTACCATCCGGCGCTTGACACCTCGGCGGTCACGGTGGGCGTGCGCAAGGGCCAGGGGTGCCCGGCATACTCGATCTTCGAGGGTGTGACGGATGATGGCGAGCCCTTGCCGCAGAGACTCGACGACCTGGGCGTCGAGGAGATCGACGTCGTCGGAATCGCCACGGATTACTGCGTGCTCGCGTCCGCCCTCGATGCGCAGGCGAGCGGACGGACGGTTCGGGTTCTCGAGGACCTCATCGTGGGGGTCGCGGCGGCATCGAGCGTTCGCGCGCTCGAGCAGCTGGCATCCGCTGGAGTGCGAGTCGAAAGGTCAACGTAAAACTAGACTGGAAGCATGAGTGCGATCTCTGAATCCGAACTGCTTGCCAAGGTACCCGACCGACTCTTCGTTGGAGGAGAGTGGGTTGAATCCACTTCTGGCCGGGCGATCGAGGTGGTGGATCCGTCGACTGGATTGGTGGTCAAGACCATCGCTGACGCGTCCGTCGCAGACGGCGCTCTGGCGATGGATGCCGCCGCTGCGGCCCAGGAATCATGGGGGTCCACCGCTCCGCGGGTGCGCGGTGAAATCCTGCGCGGTGCGTTCGATCTGCTGCAGCAGCGGGCAGACGAATTCGCCCTGCTGATGACTCTCGAGATGGGCAAGCCTCTCGCGGAGGCACGCGGCGAAGTCACATACGGCGGCGAGTTCCTTCGCTGGTTTAGCGAAGAGGCTGTGCGCATCGGGGGTCACTACGGCGTGAACCCGGAGGGCACCGGGCGCATGTTCGTCACCCGCTTCCCGGTGGGACCTTGCTTCCTCATCACGCCGTGGAACTTTCCGCTCGCGATGGCGACGCGCAAGATCGCCCCAGCGTTAGCCGCGGGCTGCACGGCGGTGGTGAAGCCAGCGGAGCTCACCCCGCTCACCACCCTCTACTTCGCACGACTCCTCGAGGAGTCGGGCTTGCCGAAGGGCGTGCTCAACGTCATCACCACCTCGACCTCAGGTGACGTCTCCGGGCCGATCATCGCGGACCCTCGGCTGCGCAAACTGAGCTTCACCGGATCGACTCCCGTCGGAGTGCGCTTGCTCAAGCAGGCCGCTGACAACGTGTTGCGCACCTCCATGGAGCTTGGCGGTAATGCGCCGTTCCTGGTGTTCGAGGATGCCGACCTCGATACCGCGGTAGACGGCGCGATGATCGCCAAGTTCCGCAACATCGGCCAGGCCTGCACGGCGGCGAACCGATTCATCGTGCACGAGGCGGTTGCCGAAGAATTCGCCACTCGCGTGACCGCGCGGGTGAATGCCCTGACAATCGGCCGAGGTACCGAGGAGGGTGTCGCGATCGGCCCGCTCATCAATGCCGCTGCGGTTACAAAAGCCGATGACTTGGTGAAAGATGCCGTGTCCCGGGGGGCGACAGTCCTTACCGGCGGATCCCCCGTTGACCGCGATGGCACCTTCTATGCGCCGACCGTGATTACCGGCGTGACGCCCGGAAGCGACATCCTGCGCGAGGAGATCTTCGGGCCGGTGCTGTCGATCACGACCTTCAGCGACGAGAAGGATGCCGTGGCCAAGGCCAACGACACCCAGTACGGTTTGGTGAGCTATGCCTTCACGCGCGACCTGGCCCGCGGACTGAGACTGATCGACAGCATCCAGACCGGAATGATGGGCCTCAACGTGGGAGTCGTGTCGAATGCGGCGGCGCCCTTCGGTGGGGTCAAGCAGTCCGGGCTCGGCCGCGAGGGCGGAGACGTCGGAATCGACGAGTACCTCGAGACGAAATACGTGCTCGCACCACACACCGTCGCGTGACCGTCGTCGAGATCGCGGATCTCTCCGATCCCCGGCTCGCCGATTACTCGCACCAGACGGATGTTGCGCTCAAGAAGGCCCGTGGCACCGAGCACGGGCTCTATATCGCCGAGTCGGCGCTGGTGCTGCAGCGTGCGATCGCCGCCGGGCACCGTCCGCGCTCCGTGCTCGCCCTCGGCAACACCGTTGACGAGGCGAGGGCCATCGTCGGAGGCGACGTGCCGATATTTTCCGGGCCGAGTGAACTGCTTGAGGAGCTCACCGGCTATCTGCTTCATCGCGGGCTGATCGCGGCGATGCACCGGCCTGCACTCCCGACTGCGACCTCGCTGCTCGAGGGGGCCCGACGGGTGATCATCCTCGAAAACGTGGCTGACCCCACCAACGTCGGCGCGATTTTCCGCTCGGTCGCAGCGATCGGAGCGGATGCCGTCTTCGTGACGCCTCGGTGTTCCGACCCGTTCTACCGGCGCGCCATCCGGGTGTCAATGGGCACTGTGCTCCAGGTGCCGTGGACGCGCCTCGGGGACTGGCCGTCCGCGCGGCAGATACTCGCGGCATCCGGCTTTCAGGTGGTGGCCCTGGCGCTGAGCCAAGATGCCGTGAGCCTGCGTGACTTTGTGGCGCCCGAGAAGCTCGCGCTTGTGCTCGGCGCCGAGGGGGAGGGTCTCACGGCAGAGGCGCTCGCCAGCGCTGACACCATTGTGCAGATTCCGATGGCGCATGGAATTGATTCGCTCAATGTGGCGGCCACCGCGGCGGTGGCGATGTGGGCGCTCGGCTAAACCTCAGGGGTAGCCGAATACTGCGGTCGGATGATCGGCTGCTCTTATCCACGAAGGCCCTGTTGTGCAACCAACACTCTCGACGTCTCTGCTCACTCACGGGTGTCCGTGCGTGCACGTGCGCATGCCTGTGTGCGTGCACGAGCGGCACGCGCGCGTGCTTGAGTGACACGCGTGTATGCGTGCGACACCAGTGCTTGCGTGGGTGGGTTCGTGCATGCGTGGGTGGGTTCGTGCCTGAGTGCGTGCAGGAGTGACACCCGTGACACCCGTGCGTGCAGGCAGCGGCGACACGCCTGTGTGCGTGCACGAGTGGCGCGCGAGTGCGTGCATGAGTGACACCCGCGCCCAAAAATTCGGGCGCGAGTGTCACTCATGGGCGCGGAGGCGGAGGGGCGGAGGCGCGGGGGCGGGCGCAGAGGGGTCGGCGCGGAGGCGCGGCCACGGAGCCGCGCGGAGGGAGGAGTCGGCCCTAGACGAGGAGCTGGTGCTTCGCCAGCTCGCGGTAGAGCGGGGTGCTCTTCACCAGCTCGGAGTGGGTGCCGGTGCCGACGACCCGTCCGTGGTCGAGCACCACGATCTGGTCGGAGTCGACGACGGTGGAGAGCCGGTGTGCGATCACGATCAGGGTGCGGTTCTCGGCGACGGCATCGATCGCTTCGCGCAGCAGCTGCTCGTTGAGACCGTCGAGCGACGAGGTCGACTCGTCGAGAAGCAGGATGGGCGGCGCCGCGAGCAGGGTGCGAGCGATGGCGAGACGCTGGCGTTCGCCGCCGGAGAGCATTACTCCCTCTTCGCCGACCGCGGCATCCAGTCCCTTCTCGTTACGCTCAAGCACCTCGGTGAGATTCACGTCGTGCAGCACCCGGATGCACTCCTCATCGGTCGCGTGCGGGGCACCGAGCGTGAGGTTGTCGCGCAGTGAACCGGCGAGCACGGGCGCATCCTGCTCCACATAGCCGATCTGGGCCCGCAGCGCTTCGCGATCGAGGCCGCGGATGTCGACGCCGCCGAGTCGCACGATACCCGAGGTCGGATCGTAGAAGCGCTCGATCAGCGCGAGGATCGTGCTCTTGCCGGCGCCGGACGGACCGACGAGAGCCGTACGCTGGCCGCGTGGCGCATCGAACGAGACGCCGTGGAGCACGGTGAGGTCCTTGCGCGCGACACCTTCATCATCGTCAGCGGACCCGGGAGCCCGGGCTGCATCCGGATAGGTGAAGACTACGTCGTGGAAACTGATCGCGGCATCCGACGGCAACGGTGCGGCTGGCTCGATCGCGCCATCGAGCTCGGCCTCGCTCGGCAGGGTCACTATCTCCTGGATGCGCCCGAGCGCCCCGAGCGCCTGGTTCACCGAGGTGATGGCACCGAAGGCCTGGCCGAGCGGCATGATCAGCATGAACAGGAAAAAGATGAACGCCACGAGGTTCGCGATAGTGATCGCGCCGCTGGCCACGCGGAATCCGCCGACACCGAGAACAACGAGCAGCGACACCTGAAGGGCGATGCCGGCGATCGGCACCACGAGAGCCGAGATTTTTGCGACCTGGATTCCCATCTCCCAGGCACCGGTCGCATCCTTCTCGATTGCGGCCGTCTCGCGGTCGGTGGCATTCGAAGCCCGAACGGTGCGGATGGCTCCGAGCGCACGTTCCACGGAGGAGGCGAGATCCCCCACCTTCTCCTGCTGCTTGCGGCTGGCGACGCGCACCCGTCCCGAGAGCAGCACGACCGTAACCACCGAGACCGCGATTACCAGTACGGTGAGCCCGAGAAGCACGGGGTCGATCACGAGCATGGCGATGAGCGCGCCGAGAAAGATAAGCGCCCCACCCACCGCATCGACGAGCCCCTGGGTGAGAACGGCGTAGAGCAGAGTGGTGTCAGATCCGACCCGGGAGACCAGGTCGCCGGTGCGCCTGGTGTCGAATTCGCTGATCGGGAGCCGCAGCATCCGTCGCACCAGCTGCCGTCGAGCCGAGAGCACAACGCTGGTTCCGGTGCGCTGCAGCAGGTAGTGCTGCACCCCGGAGAGGATCGCGGAGATCACGACGAGAGCCACGAGCAGGAATACCAGCGCGCCGAGCGGCTCGCTCTTCTGCACGCGGGCGATCACCTGGCTCACCAACAGAGGCTGCGCCAATGCGGTCCCGGCGCCGAGCACGCTCAGCGCGATGACGATACCGAGCACCCTCTTGTGCTCGAGCAGGTAGGGCAGCAGCTGCCGGAAGCTCGCGCGCGGTCCCTCGTCCTTCTTTGCACGGGCGAAAGGCGAACGAGATCGAGGGGGTTGTGTGCTTGTGCTCATGATGTCTTTCGGATGGCCGAGGCGAACAGTCAAGCTTAGGCACGGTGTAGATGGACACACGTACTCCGCGGGGAACATGCTCAGTACTCTCTGCATGTCCGAGGAAGTGGTTAGGGCTGTCTACCGTGCTCTCACCTGTCATCGCTGCTCATCTCCTCACCAAGAAGTACAAGGATTTCGCCGCGGTCGACGGCATCTCGTTCGAGATCGCGCCGGGCGAGTCCTTCGGCTTCCTCGGGCCGAATGGGGCGGGCAAGTCGACGACGTTGCGCATGGTCGGCGCTGTATCGACACGCACGAGCGGCTCGCTGGAGATTCTGGGTCTCGACCCCAATGAGCACGGCCCGGAGATCCGGTCGCAGCTGGGCGTCGTTCCCCAGCAGGACAACCTCGATATGGAATTGCGCGTGCGCGACAATCTCATTGTCTACGGACGCTATTTCGGCATCAACACCTCCACCTGTGCCGCCAAGGCTGACGAGCTTCTCGAATTCGCCCAGCTCTCCGACCGCAAGAAGTCAAGGGTGGACGACCTCTCTGGTGGGATGAAGCGCCGACTGACTATTGCGCGGTCCCTCATGAACGACCCGAGGGTCCTCCTGCTCGACGAACCGACCACCGGTCTCGACCCGCAGGCCAGGCATATCCTCTGGGATCGGCTGTTTCGCCTCAAGGAGCAGGGCACGACCCTTGTGCTGACCACGCACTACATGGATGAGGCAGAGCAACTCTGTGACCGCATCGTTGTCGTCGATAAGGGCACGATCATGGCCGAAGGGGCGCCGGCCGATCTCATCCGCACCTATTCGACGCGCGAGGTGCTCGAACTGCGGTTCGGCTCGGACAACAACGCGACGGTGGCAACGCAAGTGGTCGGCATCGGCGACCGCATCGAGGTGCTCCCCGACCGAATCCTCATTTACAGCAACGACGGCGACTCCGACCTCGACCGGATCCTCGCGCAGGGGTTTACCCCGATCACCACCCTCGTGCGGCGGTCCAGCCTCGAGGACGTGTTTCTGCGGCTCACCGGGCGGAGTCTGATCGAATGACAGTCGCCATCGAGACCCCCTCGGCCCGGGCGATCGCCGCCGGAGTGAAACCGCGCCGCTACGGCTCCTGGTATGTGGCCGAGCATCGCATTCGCGGCATCCGGAGCTACTCCAAAACCCTGCTGTTCACGGCGGTCGGTAGCCCCTTCATGTACCTGTTTGCGCTCGGGGTGGGGCTGGCGACTCTCGTCGACCGGCACAACGGACTCGGTGGCACGAGCTATCTTGCCTTCGTCGCGCCCGCCCTGATCGCTTCGGCCGCGGTCACGGCGGCGGTGGAGGAGTGCACCTACCCGATTCTCATGGGCTTCAAGTGGAATCCGATCTTCTTCGGGATGAACGCCGCGCCGATCTCGGGTGCTCAGATTGTCAACGGAATCTTCATCGCCGTACTCGCCCGGCTGCTACCGACCACCCTCATCTACTACCTCGTCATGCTGGTGTTCGGGGCGGTTCCGTCGCCACTCGGCGTGCTCGATATTCCGATCGCGGTTCTCACCGGAATGGCCTTCGGTCTGGTAATCGCGAGCTATATGGCAACAGTTGAGCAGGATGTCGGCCAGCCCGCCTTCATCCAGCGGTTCATCATCATCCCGCTTTTTCTCTTCTCCGGTACCTTCTTCCCGCTCACCCAGATGCCCATTTTCTTGCGGTGGATCGGGTGGATCTCACCTCTGTGGCACGGCACGGAGCTGGGTCGCGTGGTGAGCTATGGCGCGGTCGAGCCCGGCTGGCTCACCATCGTGCACGTGCTTTACCCCCTGGCGCTCTGTGTCTATGGCTGGCGGCGCACCCAGGTCGTCGTTACTCGGAGGCTCAACAAATGAGCGCGACCCCTGCCCGTTCCCCCCTTCGGCCGGTGCCCAAGCCCCGTGCCGGAGGCATCGGTTCGCTTTACGCTGGCAACTCTCGGGCGGTCATCGCGCGGGGACTCCTCGCCACCCGCAGTTCCAACTGGCTCATTGTGCTGAGTGGATTTTTCGAGCCGGTGTTCTATCTGCTGTCGCTGGGTATCGGCCTTGGCGCCCTGGTCGGCTCGGTCTCTACGACGACCGGTCAGCCCGTGTCATACGCGGCGTTCATCGCGCCGGCACTTCTTGCGGTGTCGGCGATGAACGGGGCGATTTTCGACTCCACCTGGAACGTATTTTTCAAGATGCAGTACGCCAAGCTGTACGAGGGGATGCTGGCGACATCGCTGGGGCCGCTGGATGTGGCGCTCGGCGAGATCTTCCTCGCGCTGTTGCGCGGCGCGGTCTATGCGACGGGTTTCCTCATTGTGATGCAGGGGCTCGGCCTGAACCGCTCCTGGACAGCGATCCTGGCAATCCCGGCGGTACTGCTCATCGCCTTCGGGTTCGCGAGCCTCGAAATGGCGATCACCAGCTATATGAAGACATTCCAGCAGATGGACTGGATCAACTTCGTGATGCTGCCCATGTTCCTTTTCTCGGCGACCTTCTACCCCTTGAGTGTCTACCCGCAGGCGATTCAGTGGCTGATCCAGGCGCTACCGCTGTGGCACGGCGTCGAACTCGTGCGGGGCCTGACAACGGGAGCCCTGAGCGTCGCGATGATCGGGCATGTGCTGTACTACGTCGTGATGATTGCCGTCGGGCTGGTGTTCACGACTCGTCGGTTGCGCACGCTCTTCCTCGACTAGCCCCGGCACGATCCGTCTCCGCTCCCCGTCCGCCGCCCGTTGTGCGACCACCTCCCGTTTTTGCGACCACCTCGCTGTGCAGAC
>JANYIZ010000094.1 GCA_025408445.1 Frigoribacterium sp.
GTTGCGCGCGCGCTCGGCCGCGTACCGGGTGACGGCGAGCACGGCGAGCACATCGTTGCCGTCCACCTGCACGCCTTCGATTCCGAAGCCCGCGGCGCGCTGCACGATCGGAACGGTGGCCTGCACGCCGACGGGAGCGGAGATCGCAAACTGGTTGTTCTGGCAGAAGAAGACGACCGGAGCGTTGAAGCTCGCGGCGAATCCCAGCGCCTCGGAGAAGTCACCCTGGCTAGTGGCCCCGTCGCCGAAATAGGTGATTGCGATGTCGTCAGAACGGTCGCGGCGGATCCCCATGCCGTAGCCGACTGCCTGCAGCATCTGCGAGCCGACCACGATTGCGGGCGTGGTCATGTTGACCTCGTACGGGTTCCAACCGGAGTGGGTCGACCCGCGCCAGAAGCGAAGGATCATCGTGGGGTCCACTCCTCGCAAGTAGGCCACGGCGTGCTCGCGATAGCTTGCGAAGACGAAATCCTTCTTCCGCAGGGCAAGGGCCGATCCGACCTGCGCAGCCTCCTGGCCGAGCATCGGCGCCCAGAGTCCGAGCTCGCCCTGGCGTTGCAGGGCAGTCGCCTCGGCATCGATTCGGCGCACAACCACCAAATCGGTGTACATCTGCACCAGCTCGGCGTCATTGATGTCACTCACGTAGGCCGAGAAGACGGGATGAAGGAGCAGGTCGCCGCCGGCTCTCGGCAGCAAAGCCACCGCCTCGGTCTGCCCGGTGATTTCCATCGATGCGATGCTCATGACGACCGTCCTCTTTGACGTGTATTGCGTGTGGCCAGTTGTCCCTGAATAGTGCGCCCCGCAGCGTGACTGCACAACCCATCTCGCAAGAGTTGAGCAGAATGCACACCCTGAACGCTGTGAACCGTGCCAGACTGCGATACATGCAAGACCTCGACGGCACTGACGCCCGCATCCTGCTCGCACTGAGCGAGGATGCCCGGCTGTCGGGTGTCGAACTCGCCCAGCGTCTCGGCCTCTCCCGCAACACTGTGCAGTCCCGACTGGCACGGCTCGAGTCCGACCGGTTACTCGGCAGCATGGATCGGCGGGTGCAGCACCGTGCTCTCGGCTACCCGCTCACGGCGTTCGTGGCGGCCAGGGTCAACCAGCATCGGCTGCAGGAGATCGAGGCCGCCCTCACCGGTATCGCCGAAGTGGTAGAGGTGCACGGTATCGCCGGGGGCGCCGACATCATGATCCGCGTGGTGGCGCAGGACACCGATGATCTCTACCGCATCGCCGGCGTCATCCTCGCCTCTCCCGGCATTGAGCGCACCGAGCTGTCCCTTTCGATGCGGGAGATGGTGCCGTATCGCACGGCACCGCTGTTGCGGCAGCGGGCGGGTCTCACCGAGGGCTGAGGGTGCGACGTCAGCGTCCAACCGTCGCGGCGATCACCGCGATCGACTGCGTGTCCTCAATCGTCGGAGGCACCACGTAGTCCTCACCGTTCACGATCTGGCGCATCGTCTTGCGAAGGATCTTGCCGGACCGGGTCTTCGGCAGGCCGGACACGACCACCACATCTCGGAACGCGGCGACGGCCCCGATCTGCTCCCGCACCATCGCCACGAGCTCGGCGGCGAGGGGCTCATCCGAAATGTCGGTACCGCTCTTCAGCACCACGTAGCCCATCGGCTTCTGGCCCTTGATCTCGTCGTGCACGCCGATCACGGCGCACTCGGCGACGGCCGGATGTTGCGCGAGCACCTGCTCCATCGATCCTGTGGAGAGTCGATGCCCCGCCACGTTGATGATGTCGTCGGTTCGGCCCATCACGTAGAGGTAGCCCTCGCGATCGAAGTAGCCGGAGTCTCCGGTGAGGTAGTGGTCGGGAATCACCGAGAGATACTGCTGGATGTAGCGGTCGTCGCCGTTCCAGAGCGTGGTCAGCGTGCCGGGCGGCAGCGGCAGCGAGATGACGATGTTCCCCTCGTCGAGGTGTGGCACCGTCTGACCATGCTCGTCGACGATGCTCACGTTGTAGCCGGGTACGGGAAACGACGGGGAGCCGGCTCGCAACGGCAGTTGCTCGAGCCCGCGCGGGCTCGCGCAGATCGCCCAACCGGTCTCGGTCTGCCACCAGTGGTCGATGACCGGCTTCTCGAGCAGCGCGGTGGCCCAGGTCCAGGTATCGGGGTCGAGGCGCTCGCCGGCGAGGAAGAGGGCGTCGAGACAGCTGAGGTCGTACTGGTGCGAGAGCTCGGCGTGCGGGTCGGCCTTGCGGATGGCGCGGAGAGCCGTCGGCGCGGTAAAAAGAGTCTTGACGCGGTAGTCGCTGACGACGCGCCAGAATGCCCCGGCATCCGGAGTGCCCACCGGCTTGCCCTCAAACAGCACCGTCGTGGCCCCCGCGATGAGGGGGCCGTAGACGATGTAGGAGTGGCCGACGACCCAGCCGACGTCGCTCGCCGTCCACATGACCTCACCCCGCCCGACGCCGTAGATGTTCTTCATCGACCAGGCCATCGCCACGGCATGGCCGCCGTTATCGCGCACGACGCCCTTGGGGGCGCCGGTCGTGCCGGAGGTGTAGAGGATGTAGAGCGGGTCGGTCGCGGCCACCGGCACCGGATCCCGCGGGGTTGCGGTCGCCGAATGCTCATCCCAGTCCCACCACGCGGTCGTCTCGGTCGAATAGTCGCTCGCCCGGCCCGGCACCTCCGGTCGGTTTTTCACGATCACGGTGTCGACGCTGTGCCTGCTGAGTTCGAGTGCGGCCGAGATGGTGGGAAGGTACTCCACCACCCGGTTCGGCTCGATGCCACCGGTGGCGGTCACAATCGCGACCGGGGCGGCATCGTCGATGCGGGCGGCGAGTTCCTTCGCCGCGAAGCCGCCGAAGACTACGGAGTGCACCGCGCCGAGTCGAGCGCACGCCAGCATCGCAACGATCGCCTGCGGCATCATCGGCATGTAGATGATGACCCGATCGCCCTTGCCGACTCCGGCATCCCCGAGTACACCGGCGAACCGGGCGACTTTGTCGAGGAGAGTGGCGTAGCTGTAAGTCTTTTTCTTGCCGACGACGGGGGAGTCGTAGATCAGCGCGGTGGTCTCCCCACGCCCGGCCAGCACATGCCGATCGAGCGCGTTGAAGCAGGTGTTGAGTTCGGCCCCGGCGAACCAGCGGTAGAGCGGAGCATCGCTGCTGTCGAGGGCCGTGGTCGGCTCGACCACCCAGTCCACGAGCCTCGCCGCCTCGAGCCAGAATCCCTCGCGGTCATCTGCGCTGCGTTGAAATGTCTGCCGGTAGCTGCGGGAACTCTCCGGGGACGCGCTGGGCTCACTCACGGAATACCTCTCCATCGAAGTCATAACACCGGCTATGTATACAGAATATGCATGAAGTATGACACAGGATGGGTAAATTGGCCCGGAATGGGCCATAATGTGTACAGAAGTGCGAAAGATGGGGAGCAATGGCAGTCAGTCGGCGGGCAAGCGATCGGGCATACCAGACCCTTCGCGACGAGATCGTGGAGTGGGAGCTGCGTCCGGGAAGCGTGCTTGGCGAGGTCGAGCAGTCCACCCGCCTCGGTGTTTCGCGCACCCCCTTGCGGGAGGCGCTCACGCGATTGATGGCGGATGGCCTGGTGTCATCCCAATCCGGTCGCGGCCTCGTCGTCACTGATCTGTCGCTCGCGAGCATCCGGGAGATCTTCGAGGTGCGCCAGGCACTCGAGGAGCAGGCAGCTCGCCTCGCCGCCCGACGCGGCGACACCGCGGTGTTCCAACAGCTCGAGATCGAGTTCGCGGCCGTCAACGAGCTGCTCGAGCACGACGATCCGGTCCGCCACGCCTATTACGGACTCGTCGCCCGACTCGACGATGCCATCGATACCGCCGTTGGCAATTCCTACCTGGCCGCCGCGCTGGCGACCCTGCGTACTCATCTCGTGCGCGTTCGTCGGCTCGCTGTCGACGACCCCGCGCGACTGTCCGCCGCTGCTGCCGAGCACCTTCTCATCGTGCAGGCGATCGCTGCCCGGGATGCCGAACTTGCTGCTCACGCGACGCAGGTACACCTCCACCAGGCCCTCCGAAACATCCAGAAGATGGCACACCTCCAGACGGGTCTCCAGGCGGACCTCTTGAACCGGGCGAGCTCAACGAGTAGCGCCTTACCGAAAGGAACATAAGTGAAACTGCACTCCGTACGCGTCCACCCGAGCTCCGAGAACCTCCCGCGCGAAGACCAGCTGGCCTGGAAGATCGCCGAGGTGGCGGCAGATCCGGTGGCGGTGACTCCCGAGGTGACCGAGATGGTGATCAACCGGCTGATTGACAATGCATCCGTTGCCACCGCCTCCCTCACCCGAGGGCCCGCGATCGCTGCGCGCGCACAGGCCGAGGATCATCCCTATGAGCCCGGATCGACGGTCTTCGGCATCGCCGGTCGGTTCGGCCCCGAGTGGGCGGCCTGGGCCAACGGCGTGGCTGTTCGCGAGCTCGACTACCACGACACCTTTCTCGCGGCCGAGTATTCGCACCCCGGCGACAACATCCCGCCAATTCTTGCGGTGGCCCAGCAGGCGGGCTGCACGGGCGCCGACCTGGTTCGCGGCATCGCCACCGGCTACGAGATCCAGGTCGACCTGGTGAAGGCCATCAGCCTGCATGCGCACAAGATCGATCACGTCGCTCACCTCGGCCCGTCGGCCGCCGCGGGAATCGGCACGATGCTTCACCTCTCCCCGGAAGTGATCTTCCAGTCGATCGGCCAGGCACTGCACACCACCACCGCCACGCGACAATCGCGAAAGGGCGAAATATCCACTTGGAAGGCATACGCCCCGGCCTTTGCCGGCAAGATGGCCATCGAAGCAGTCGACCGTGCAATGCGCGGCCAAACCAGTCCGACCCCCATCTACGAGGGCGAGGACGGCGTGATCGCCTGGCTGCTCGATGGCGTGGATGCCCATTACGAGGTGCCGCTGCCGGAAGCCGGCGAGGCCAAACGGGGCATTCTGGACACCTATACCAAGGAGCATTCGGCGGAGTACCAGGCACAGGCCTGGATCGACCTCGCCCGAAAGCTGCATAACGAATACCCCGACCTCGCTGCCGATACGATCGCGTCCGTGGTCATCCACACGAGCCATCACACGCACTTCGTGATCGGATCCGGCGCGAACGACCCGCAGAAGTACGATCCCACCGCGAGCCGAGAGACACTCGATCACTCGATCCCGTACATCTTCACGGTCGCGCTGCAGGACGGCGAATGGCACCACGAGCGGTCCTATGCACCCGAGCGTGCGGGGCGCCCCGACACGGTCGCACTCTGGAACCGCGTGACGACCACCGAGGATGCAGAGTGGACCCGTCGCTACCACTCGAACGACCCGGCCGAAAAGGCCTTCGGCGGTCGCGTTGTCATCACGCGTACCGACGGAACGAGCATCGTCGACCAGATCGCGGTAGCGGATGCACATCCCCTCGGCGCTCGGCCATTCGTGCGTGAACACTACATCGCAAAATTCCGCGCGCTCGCCGCGGGAATTCTCGACGCCGTGGAGATTGAACGCTTCCTCGAGCTCGTGCAGCGCCTGCCCGAACTCACTGCCAACGAACTCGGTGGTCTCACCGTCACCGCGAAGCCGGGCCTCCTTGGCGCCGGCCCGAAGGGACTTTTCTGATGCTGTATTCCGCCCTCACCCCTGCCGAGAAGCGAGCCAACTTGAGAGCGGCCCTTGGCAGTGGAGAACTGCAGCTTGTGCCAGGGGCGTTCAACCCGTTAAGCGCAAAACTCATCCAGGACAGGGGATTCGACGGGGTGTACATCTCCGGCGCGGTCATCGCCGCGGATCTCGGCTTGCCGGATATCGGGCTCACCACCCTCACCGAGGTCGCCAACCGGGCCAAGCAGATCAGTCGGATGACCGACCTGCCCTCGCTGGTGGATGCGGACACCGGATTCGGCGAGCCTATGAATGTCGCCCGCACGGTGCAGGAACTCGAGGATGCCGGCGTGGCCGGCCTTCATATCGAAGACCAGGTCAACCCGAAACGGTGCGGTCACCTCGACGGAAAGGCCGTCGTTGACACGGCCACGGCGACCAAACGCATCCGTGCGGCGGTGGATGCGCGCCGAGACCCGAACCTGCTGATCATGGCACGCACCGACATCCGGGCAATCGACGGGCTCGCCGTCGCCATCGACCGGGCGAAGGCGCTTGTCGATGCCGGGGCCGACGCGATTTTCCCGGAGGCAATGGTCGACCTCTCTGAGTTCGCGGCCATTCGCGCGGCGATCGACGTGCCGATCCTTGCCAACATGACCGAATTCGGCAAGAGTGAGCTGTTCACCACCGACCAACTCGCGGGCGTCGGAATCAACCTGGTGATCTACCCGGTCAGCCTTCTGCGGCTCGCGATGGGGGCAGCCGAACGCGGTCTCGATACGATCAGGCGAGAGGGATCACTGACATCGGAGGTGCCGAACATGCAGACGCGTGCCCGGCTCTACGAGTTGCTCGACTACGAGGCATACAACGCCTTCGACACGAGCGTCTTCAACTTCACCCTGAGCTAGGAGCACACATGACCGACCCAGCCACCACTGAACAGGCACCGAAAAAGGGGCTCGCGGGAGTCGTCGTCGATTACACCGCAGTCTCCAAGGTGAATCCCGACACCAACTCGCTGCTCTATCGCGGATACCCTGTGCAGGAGTTGGCGGCGAACTGTTCCTTCGAAGAGGTTGCGTATCTCCTCTGGCATGGCGAGCTTCCCGACGAGCACCAGCTCGCCGACTTTGAGACTCTCGAGCGCTCGCTGCGCGCGCTCGACGACACGGTGAAGCGCGTTATCGACGACCTGCCGCTCACCGCGCATCCGATGGATGTTGTGCGCACCGCGGTCAGCGTGATCGGTGCGAACGATCCACACGCCGACGACGCGAGCCCGGAGTCAAACCTCACGAAGTCGGTTGCACTGCTCGCCCAGCTCCCCACGATCGTCTCGTACGACCAGCGTCGCCGCCGCGGCCAGGAGCTGATCGAGCCGCGCGACGATCTCGGCTACTCAGCCAACTTCCTGCACATGACCTTCGGCGAAGTGCCGGATCTCGTGGTCGTGAATGCCTTCGACGTGTCGATGGTGCTTTATGCCGAACACTCCTTCAACGCCTCCACCTTCACCGCCCGCGTAATCACCTCGACCCTCTCGGACCTCTACTCGGCCGTCGTCGGAGCAATCGGAGCCCTCAAGGGACCGCTCCACGGGGGAGCGAACGAGGCGGTGATGCATGTGTTCGAGGAAATCGGAACTGCGGACAGGGCGCAGGCCTGGCTGGACACGGCACTGGCCGAGAAGCGCAAAATCATGGGCTTCGGTCACCGGGTCTACAAGAACGGGGACTCCCGAGTACCAACGATGAAAGCGGCACTCCACACTCTCATCGTCGAGTACGACGCCCAACCGCTCTCCGATCTCTACGACACCCTGGAGAAAGCGATGGGTGAGGCGAAGAACATCAAACCGAACCTCGACTACCCCTCAGGCCCGGCCTACAGCCTGATCGGCTACGACACCGCAATGTTCACCCCGCTGTTCGTCGCGAGCCGCATCACCGGCTGGACCGCGCACATCATGGAACAGCTCGCCTCGAACGCCCTCATCCGCCCCCTCAGCCTTTACAACGGGCCGGACGAGCGTCACATCGGCACGGGAGAAAGCCATGCCGGGTAAGTCCGTCTCCTTCTGGCTGAACGTCGGCTTCGTGGTGGTGCTCGTCGGACTCGTTCTCGGGGCATCCGCGCAGCCGTGGTTCTTCGTCGTGGCGATCGCCTGGGCGGTGGTGGGCTTTGTGGTCACCGCCCGGAATCGGCGCAACCGGCCTGGTCCGCCGAACCTCTTCGACGACGACCCGCGGTAGCGTCCTCGCCGTCGCCCCGCCCAACCCGCATCTCGAAAACGCAGGAGATGCGCCACGAAGCCGCCCGAATGGCAGCGATTCGCTTCTGCGGTGGCAAATCTCCTGCGTTTTCGGAAGCGGCGGGATGCACGAGGGAACGGGTGCGCGCCCGCTAGCGGCGAATTAGTTGACGGCGCCGGTCCACTTCTCGCCGGCGCCGAGGCCAGGGGCATCCGGAATCGTGGATGCCTCGCGGAATGCGAGCTGCACGGAACGCAGGCCGTCCCGCAGCGCCCGTGAGTGCTGGTCGCCGAGATCGGGGGCACTCGCGGTGATCAGGCCGGCGAGGGCGTTGATCAGCTTTCGGGCCTCGTCCAGGTCGAGCTGGGTGTCTGGATCATCCGCGAGGCCGCACTTCACGGCCGCAGCACTGAGCAGGTGGACGGCGACAGTGTTGATGACCTCGATCGCCGGAACATCCGCAATATCCCTCGCCGCATTGTTCTCGTGGGTGTGGCCGGGTTCTGAATGATCCTGCTCGCTCATCGGGCGCTTCCTCTGTTACACTGAGTGCTGGCTCCGAGCCCGCAAGGGATCTCGGAACGAAAGTGGAGATTCTCCCACCCGCGCTTGACCGCTTAGAGATACTGCTAGTCAATATCGCTAATGACGAGGTTACCGGGTTGTTGCGGTCCGCTTGCCCTCCCATAGGGGTGCAGGCAGTCAGGTCGCAGTGCCCAAGGATCCGAAAAATACCGGATGCTTAGGCGCACGAATTTCCTCAGTCGTCAAAAGTCCGGCATACCGCCGACAACTCTGGCCAACACGCCCGACTAAGGAGTTACGCATCAGCGATCCCCGTACCAATGACCGAATCCGCGTGCCGGAGGTCCGACTTGTTGGCCCCAACGGCGAGCAGGTCGGTGTAGTGCGCATTGAAGACGCCATTCGTCTTGCCCAGGAGGCAGAC
>JANYIZ010000095.1 GCA_025408445.1 Frigoribacterium sp.
CGGGTTGGACCGTATTCTGCTTCTGGGAGGCCATACCTCTGCGGGGTTTGGTGTCTTGACCCATCAGATCGGTCTTGTCGGCGCCCTGAGCCGGCAACTGTCGAAGAGTACCGGCCGCGGTGTGGAGGTGCAGGCAATCGCGGATGTGGGGATGACTCTTCGCGCGCTCGCTCCGCAGGCACGGGAGATGCCGGCACTGTGGGCTGATGCTGTCCTGGTGTCAGTGGGTATCAACGACGCTCTGCGCCTCACCCCGGTCGGTGCCTGGCGGGAACAACTTCGAACCTTGATCGGGGTGATCCGCGAACGCACCGACTGGGGAACACCGATCCTGATCGTGCAGATCCCCCCGGCGGTGATGGTGTGGGACTTCGCCCGGGTGCCGGCGCGCATCGCGACCAGCCACGCGCGGGCACTTAACGCTGAGTCGCAGATGTTGTGCCGGTCACTGCCGCACACGACATACGTGCCGTTCAACCCGTCACAGTTGGAAGGAGTCCCCAACCTGATCCAGTGGAGGGCCGCGATGTACACGGAATGGTCTATGAAATTCGTGGCTACTGTCGCAGAGGCGTTACACCGTGAAACCGAGTATCCGGGACTTCCGTTGGTTTAGTTGCCACTGACCTGTCCGATGGCTTGGCTACCCGAAATGGAATAAGGATCGGGCTTTCTCTCGGCGACAGCACGCATGCTGGGCACTTCGGCGCGGAGGTGTGAATGAGGGCTGCTGCGCTTGTCTGTGCCGATGTTCCGATCACTACCGCAGCCATCAAGCTGAGGCGCATTCGGTTAGTATCGGCGACTCGAACCTGTTGCTGATTTTCATCATTCAACTTGTGCCTAATGATCGTGTGCTTATGGGATTTTTTGGCGGGATGACCCAACGGCCTCGGGCGCGCCAAAAGATTGACTCTGATTCGTTTGATCTTGAATCGGGTGAAGCGTGCGGACAGATAAAAGGGAATGGTGATCATCCCGAGCGAACTCCGCGCAGGCAGGATAAAAACGATCGTAAATATCTGGTGGAGTGAAGCAGATTCGGATGAGTCCAAAAACGAGATCCCCGCTCTCCCGTTAGAAAGCGCTCCGCATGCAAAAGCAGCTGCTGACCAGTGGTTCTTTTGCGGTCCAGATTATATTGCGAACTGGATTAGCCAACTGGCGATCCGGAGCCGGGATACACCGGTCCAGTCACGGCGACGGTGGGCGTTGATCGCAATTAGCAAAAATAGCGCGGCTGTCGTGAGAACACGAGAGCCTCCAGCGCACCGACCCGAACACCGTGGCTCATGGCGGGGCCACACGGTGTGAACGGCCAAAAGTTTCGACCACGGTTCCCTGCCTACTTGCGCGGGTGATTCATAATCCTCACTCTTTCCAGTGCCGTCCCAGCCTCTCTGCAGGGGTTGGTCACACGAGAACGTTTTGGATTTTGTGTCTCTTGACGCGCCTGTGTCTTGTTGGAGTGTGTGTGCCGAGCGCATAGACCTGCCAGCAGACGATGATGCTGATGAATACGGAGGTCAAGCCAAACGGATTTCTTAGATACATGAGCCAGTATCCGACCTCGGGTGGAGACGCTACGACCTCGCCGATGATCGCACTCGGCTTCAACTTCCAGGGGTCTGGGGTGGAATTCGCGTCGCCCTTTGTCGTCGCAGTGCCGTCGGTGTTGATGCGAATGAGTCTATGAGTGATCACTCCGCCCTGTTCGTAGAAGGAAATCGTCCGCCCGACACGGTAAACATGCTCACGCACGATCACCGCGCTCCTCGAGGAGATAGTCGGCTCCATCGAGCCGGTGTGGACGATGAAAACCCGGTACGGCAATATTCCGGATGTGAGGATAACGAACGCAGAGAGGACGACGAAGGCCGCGACGATCAACGAAACGACTCGACCTCGTCCCATGGCTGGTCCCTTTCGTTTGAATGCGTGCATGGGGAATGCCGCGCCGGGTTTTCGCCGCCGCGGCATCCGCTCGCTGTGCCTAGTTGCCCGGAGTTATGCCGTGCTGCGTAGCAACAATCTGGTACGGAAGTCCGGATCCGCTGCCGTCGCCAGCAACGGTAGTGAACTGGTCGGACAGGGGATAGGAGTTCCACATCGGAGCCGGCGCCCCTACCGGAGCCTGGCCCTTCAGCTTGCCCGGATAGTTGAAACTAAAGGAGAAGCTACCCGTCACTCCAGGTGCGACGTTGCTGGCGAGAAGGTATTGCGTCTTCAACGGCCAGCAGCCAGCGGGTTCGAAACTGAGGCAATGAGCGGGCGCGAGATGATCGTTCAGGTTGGCCGAGTCAAAAATCGCGGTGCCGTTCGCGGAAAGGTGAACCTCGCCGTAGGTTCCGAGGTTATTCAATGCGCTCAGCGCGGTCGCGTTGTTGAAGACGATGAACACATCCTCCAGGTCGGAGCCAGTGTTGGTGTAGTTGAGACTGACGGTCTGCGCGGCGCCGGGGAGGAGATTCGAGAACGCCAGATTCGTGCCGTTCGCGCCGGAACCGCCATAAGTGGCGACATGGATGTTGCCGACGGTGCCAGAGATCGCTCCATCGTGGGTGTCGCTGAAGTAGGCCCCGGTTGCACCGGATGCGAGCCACGCTGTTCCGCCGAGCAACGCAACGGAAGCGGCGAGGGATATGGCTTTCACTTTGATACTCTTCGACATCTTTTTCCTGTGGTTTTGTCTGTGCTCGCAATGCCTCCGGGTGAGGGACACCGCGTATTTCGGGTTGCCGACGACAACCCATGGGAGGTCGTCAAGGACGCAGCGATCACTCTTCTGGCGATCGTTGGGTTTGGTACAGAGTGGAAAAGATCGGGTAGGCGTCACTCTGTCTCATGAGCGGTCGGCTTCAGGGGGTATCGACCGTTGTGCTTCACACCGAGGTGGAGGGGACTTCGTACTAACTCGATGCGAATACTGGTCGTCGGGAAAATACGACCTCGTGCGCTGCACTGTGCCGGATTGTGGGAGAGCGACGACACAGCTTCATCGACCGCGAAAAGCGACCTTAAATCGCAATCAAACCAGTACGAAGGAAAAACCACAAGGGTGCGGGCCGGCTCATGTCAAATCTCACCGCGAAGTGCACCGGGAAGCGTTGCGTTGGGTGAAGTGCACTCTTTCGGAGTTGGGCTTCCGAATCAAGCGATGAATGTCAGACATACCTGCTTCTGCGAGTGAATAGTGAACCGGTCAGTCAAGTGCCAAGCGAAGAGGGCAGGTATCCGCCGCGCTTGTGCCGGTCAGCCGGGTATTCCGTATGGTGACAGGTACGCAGAGTTGCCGAGACTCGAAGTCCGCGAAGATACCGGCGAAAATGATCAATTCCGTAGCCGAGGACCGCTTGTTACCCAACGAAACGGTGGGGTATTTCGGTTCTGCCGGGGGCACAGGGAAAAGCACGCCAGTCACATCGTCCACGGTTCGGCAAAAATGTCCGTCTCCTCGGACCATCGCGACTGAATGGCGGCAATGTCATGCAGAACCTCCTCCGGAAGTGGCTCGATATCAATGCTGCGGCGAAGCAGTTCATCCAGATTCTCGATGCGGCTGGTGGATCCCACCGTGGCGACGACCTGGGGCTGGCTGTGCGCGAAGCGGAGGCAGAATTCCACCCACGTCTCAATGCCCGATCGTTCGAATATGGGCGCGATCTCGACCGCGCGTTCCTGCAGGTACGGGCGCCAGGCCGCACCCGGAACATCGCGCAGAATGTGCACGGGAGCACCCGCCACGGTGCGCATCGAGATGATCGACACATTCCGCTCGACGAGTTCTGCCCAGAGTTCGTTCGATGCGAAGCGTTGCAACGGGTTGTAGTAGGTGATGACGCCGTCGATCAAGTCGTCCAGATGACCGCGTCGGATCGCCTCGAGCGGCGCGGCGGATGTCCAGGGGAAGATCTCGAGCACGAAGCGGCCGACGAGGCCCTCGTCCTTGAGCTCTCTGAGACGACTGAGAGCCGCGCCACCGGCGACGAGGTCGTTCTCCAATCCGTCAACCGGGCTCAGCTGCCCGATATCGATCGCTTCGACTCCGAGAGGCTCCAGATTCTCCGCCACAGTGGTTCGAACATCCTCGGCCGTACCGCCACCGACCTTCACGATGAGCGCGGTTTTCGCTTTAGTGTCGGATTGGTTTGCGTTAGTGAAGGTCTCGCCGAGCAGCTCAAGGGCCTCGTCGTATTGCCGCGAGGTGTGCATCCACAGGCCGCGATCGACCGCCGCTCGAGCCACTTCGAGACGCTGCTGGCGAGGGACCGATCTATCTCCGAGGCGCGTGGTGCCGTAGATGAGGGTCGGCAGGTCTCTGAGAAGTCGTGTCATTCAGCACACCGTACAGGGGTGGTGCTGCTCGCGTCCCGACGACGTGGTTGCCGCCAGCGTTAGCATCAACTTGACGATCGTCACGCATGAACTCTGTCTGGATGCCCGGCGAGATCGTGCCCGGGGTCGGAAATGAAGGAGGAGCCACCATGAATCCGACCGAAGAGATCGACAACCTGATCGCGAAGCACCCGGACTGGCGCGGCGCGAGGCTTGCCAGCCTGCGCGCGCTCATTCTCGACGTCGACCCCGGCATCATCGAGACCTGGAAATGGATGGGATCGCCGGTCTGGGAGCGTGACGGCATCCTCTGTGTGGGCAATATCTTCAAGAACAAGGTGAAGCTCGTCTTCATGGATGGCGCGGCGCTCAGCGACCCGCACACCCTCTTCAATGCCGAGCTGGCGGGTAACACGAGGCGGGGAATCGACTTCTTCGAGGCAGATATCACGGATGACAGTGCCCTCAGGGCTCTCATCCGCGCCGCGATCAGCCACAATCAGGCCCGCGTCAAGAAATAGCTCCAATCGAGTGACGGCCTCGGTGCCCCGTGGCATCGTGCCCTCATGAGCGAATCGAACCTAAAGGCGGATCTCCAGCGGTACCTGCAAGCGGGCCGCGATGCGCTGCTCTGGAAACTCGAGGGGCTGTCTTCCTACGATTGCCGTCGCCCTCTTGTGCCGACCGGAACGAATCTGCTCGGTATCGTGAAGCACGTCGCCAGC
>JANYIZ010000096.1 GCA_025408445.1 Frigoribacterium sp.
TTCCGCGATCTTCCAGCGCGGCGAGACCCAGATCCTCGGTGTCACCACGCTGAACATGCTCAAGATGGAGCAGCAGATCGACTCTCTCGCCCCGGTGAAGAAGAAGCGTTACCTCCACCACTACAACTTCCCGCCATATTCGACCGGTGAAACCGGTCGCGTGGGTTCGCCGAAGCGTCGCGAGATCGGGCACGGCTTCCTCGCCGAGCGCGCCCTCGTTCCGGTTCTGCCGCCCCGCGAGGAGTTCCCCTACGCGATCCGCCAGGTCTCCGAGGCGCTCTCGTCCAACGGCTCCACCTCCATGGGTTCCGTGTGCGCCTCGACCCTTTCGCTGCTGAACGCCGGAGTGCCGCTGCGCGCGCCGGTCGCCGGCATCGCAATGGGCCTCGTCTCTGACGAGGTCGACGGCCAGACCCGTTATGCGGCTCTGACCGACATCCTCGGTGCGGAAGACGCGCTCGGCGACATGGACTTCAAGGTTGCCGGCACCTCGGAGTTCATCACCGCGATCCAGCTCGACACCAAGCTCGCGGGGCTCCCCTCCTCCGTGCTGGATGGCGCGCTCAAGCAGGCGAAGGAGGCTCGCACCGCGATCCTCGCTGTTCTGAACGCGGCGATCGATGCTCCGGATGAGATGGCCCCGACCGCACCTCGCGTGATCTCGGTGCAGATCCCGATCGATAAGATCGGCGAGCTGATCGGCCCGAAGGGCAAGACGATCAACCAAATCCAGGACGACACCGGGGCTGATATCTCGATCGAGGATGACGGAACGGTTTATATCGGCGCTGTCGATGGTCCGTCGGCTGAAGCGGCGCGCGCGGCGGTCAACGCCATCGCGAACCCGTTGAACCCCGAAGTCGGCGAGCGTTTCCTCGGAACCGTCGTGAAGATCGCGACCTTCGGTGCGTTCGTCTCGCTCACCCCGGGCAAGGACGGACTGCTGCACATCAGCGAGGTCCGCAAGCTCGCCGGTGGAAAGCGTGTCGAGAACGTCGAAGACGTGCTCGCGGTCGGCCAGAAGATCCAGGTGGAGATCACCAAGATCGACGACCGCGGAAAGCTCTCGCTCGCACCGGTCGCGGCTGACGAAGCCGAGGCCGCAGACACCCAGGGCAGCGATGTCGGCGCGGAAAACGTCAACGCGTCGTCTGAGGGCCGCTCGACCGAGGTCTAGCTCAGTGCCGGTGGAATAGGCCGCTTGCGGCCGCTTCGAGACCACACGAAAAGCCCGCCCCCACAGTTGTGAGGGCGGGCTTTTCGCCGTTCGTCGTGTCAGTTCGCGGGCGTCTCCGCATTCACCACGTACCCACCCCGGCAAGGGATCGCCGTTGGCGAAATCTGAGCTCTTTAGCGTGAAGATTGGAAACTCGGGGAGGCGCCGGTTGGGATCGTTCGTCATCATCGGAATTCTTTCTCTTTGCGAAGGGCCGCCCGCCGACTGTGACGGCGGATGCGGCCCCTATCGCGGGGTTAGAGCGGTCGCCCGACTGTCTCGTCACCACCGTCTGCTTCAGAGAGCGACGCCTCGGGAGCGGTTACTTGCGCACGATTCGAAAGAATGTGGCTCACCTCCGAGCCACAGGTGGCAATCCCGACGAAGAGATAGTCATCGAGGGAATTCGCGGCCGGACCCTCGCGGTCTCGGAGAGATAACGATTAGGTGGACTCGACTGGGATTTCACCTGTGGGAGCTTGTATTATCACCCCCCGCCTCTAGTGTCGAAATGCGGGAGTGCATCGTATTCCCGTTCAAATTCGGGTGCGGCACACCGGTGTCCACGTCGATTCGAACATCGTGAAAGAAAGAGTTCTGGGATGGTCATGGCGCAGGTAGTGCCGGCTAATGAGGTCTCGTCCGGAGACCTCCCGACGCTTGAGGTCTCACTGCCCATCCGTCGGCCGCTCGGCCAGTCTGCACTGCGGGTCTTTCCCCTCGCTATCGGGGGCAACGTCTTTGGCTGGACCGCCGATGGGGGCGCGACCAACGATATTCTCGACACATATTTTGAACATGGCGGGAACTTCATCGACACCGCCGACTCCTATGCCGCCGGTCGAAGCGAAATCATGATCGGCAACTGGATGCGTGACAGACGGTTGCGCGACGGTATCGTCGTCGCGACCAAAGTGGGCAAGAGCGCCGACAACCCCGGGGTTACCGCCCAGGCAATCAGCCGCTCGGTGAACGCGTCCCTCGAACGTCTCCAGACCGACTACATCGACCTGCTCTACCTGCACATCGACGACTCGGAGGTCCCTTTCGAGGAGACGCTCCTCGCGGTAGACGATCTCATTCGTGCGGGCAAGGTGCGTCATTTCGGCGCGTCGGACCACTCGAGCAACCGACTCGTCGAAGCGCGGGTCATTGCTGCCCAGCTCGGAGTTGCGCCGATGCTCGCCGTGCAAAACCATTACAACCTGATGCATCGCACCGGCTATGAAGGGGATCTGGCCCGCGTCGCCGCCCAGCAGCGCCTCGCCGTGATGCCGCGATTCGCCCTTGCGAGCGGCTTCCTCACCGGCAAGTACCGCACCAGGGGGGATCTCGGCAAAAACAACAGGGGAACGGAACTGGCCAATCACCTCTCGAAGCGTGGCCAGCGTATTCTCGCCGTCCTCGACCAGGTCGCGCGCGAGCAGCACTCGAGCGTCGCGACCATAGCTCTCGCTTGGTTGCTCTCCAAGCCCGGGATTGTCGCGCCTGTAGCGAGTGCGAGCCAGCCAGAGCAGGTGATCGAGCTCGTTGCCGCAGCCAAAATCCAGCTGGGACGTCACCAGGTGGCGAATCTGAACCGGGTTTCGGCCTGAGTCGGTCTCCCGGGACTGACCACCGCGCTCGAGCGGTGGTGATGCGGGATTACTCTCCTGTTGTCCCGCTCAGAACGCGGTTGACAACGCGCACAAACGCCGTCGTCGCGGCGATAGGGTCTCCGGCATAGCCGCCGGTCATCACGCCGTCGCGGGCCAGTACTAGCTCGTCGCCGCCATCGCCGGGCAGGGGATGACCGAGCTCCTTGAGCAGATCGCTGAGGGTCTCGGCGTACCACTCGCGGTGGTCGGAGACTATCTGGCGTACCGCGTGCCGGGAGTCGGTGAATTCGATCGCAGCGTTGGTGAAGGCGCATCCTCGGAACCCGGGGGCGACGACTTCCGCCACAATCTGGTCGATGAGCGTACGGAGTGCGATGTTCGGGTCATTCTTTTCGCAGATGAGCTCATCGACCGACTCCCGGACGAGCGAATGACGTTGAGAGATGTACTCCACGATGAGGCGGTCCTTGGACCCATAGTGCTTGTAGAAGGTGGCCTTGGTCACCTCGGATTCGCTGATCAGGCGATCAATTCCCACCGCCCGGATGCCCTCGTTGTAGAACAGGCGGTTCGCTGTCTCGAGAATCCGGCGCTTGGCCGGTGCCACAGAGTTGTGATGGGTGCCAGCCGCCCATGGGGCACGCTGGACGATCGGATGCGTATCAACAATCGGCACAGCGTGGCTCCCTTGGGCTAGTCGGCTAGGTGTCCTCGAAGCCGTTCGGCAGCTAACCGGACTATTGGGGAGTGTCCGGTGTTGTTGCCCCGCAAGTTTCGGGTTTGCGGTCACACAATCTTAGGTGGTGTTACTCCACTCGAGAGTGGAGGGACGAGCGAACTTCGGGTGCTTAGCTCGACCTGAGAACAGTAACACGGAAATGAGGACAGACAGCTCTGTTTGTCCTCTTTATTCTCCTCGGTCTCCCCTCAAATGCGGGGGCGGGGCGATGTGCAGCAGATGTCCCTGGTCGTGACGTAAACTCGGTCCAATGAACGGTGCTGTCCCGCTTCCCCTCGACCTCGCTGAACTCAGAATCGAATCCTCGGGAGACTCGCTCGTACGTCGCAGCATTCTGCCGAGCGGTGTGCGCGTTCTGAGCGAACAGGTGCCCGGTTCCCGCAGTGCAACCGTCGGCTACTGGGTTGCCGTCGGTTCACGAGACGAGCTTCCCGCGACTTTCGGCAGCACGCACTTCCTCGAGCATCTTCTCTTCAAGGGCACTGCGGCACGAACCGCGCTCGATATCGCGGTGAGTTTCGACGCTGTGGGTGGTGAGCACAATGCCATGACGGCGAAAGAGTACACCTGCTACTACGCCAAGGTGCAGGATCGTGACCTCCCCATGGCGATCACCGTACTCTCCGACATGGTCACCTCTTCCCTTATCGATACCGGGGAATTCGAGACCGAGCGCGACGTCATCCTGGAAGAGTTAGCCATGGCCGACGACGATCCATCGGATGTCACGAGTGAGCGTTTCTTCGAGGCGGTGCTCGGTGACCATCCGCTCGGACGACCGATCGGGGGAAGCCCGGAAACCATCCGCGCGGCCACTCGGGACTCGGTCTGGAACCACTACCGTGCCAACTACCGCGCCCAGGATCTCGTCATCACAGTCGCGGGCGCCGTCGACCACGACGAACTCGTCGCGGGAGTGCAGCGTGCGCTCGCGTCGGCGGGCTGGGATCTCGAGCGGGAGGCGACTCCGGTGGAGCGTCGGGATGCCACACTCGGCGTGATCCAGCGCGGCAGCCCCCTCGTGGTCGTGCATCGACCCATCGAGCAAGCGAATATTCTCATGGGCGTCTCCGGGATCCCGGCATCTGACGACCGCCGGTCCACCATGGCCGTGCTCAACTCGATCCTGGGTGGCGGAATGTCATCCCGCCTCTTCCAGGAGATCCGTGAGAAGCGTGGCCTCGCCTACTCTGTCTACTCGTTCTCGCCGAGCTTCTCGGACTCTGGCCTCTTCGGACTCTATGCCGGATGCTCGCCCGCCAAAGCTGGCCAGGTGGCCGAGTTGTTGTTGGCCGAGTTCCGGCGCCTCGGTTCCGGCGGGGTGACCGACGACGAGATGCGGCGCGCAGTTGGCCAGTTGAGTGGTGCGTCCGCCCTCGCCCTCGAGGACTCAGACACTCGGATGTCTCGGCTGGGGCGTTCTGAGATCACTCTCGGGGAGTATGCCGACCTCGATGAGTCGCTGCGCCGACTGGCGCTTGTGACTCCGGATGACGTGCGCGGGCTCGCCGTTGAGCTCGCCTCGCGACCGTTATCGATTGCGGCCGTCGGTACTGTTGAGGCTTCGGTCTTCGACGGACTGGTCGACAAGCCCGTTCACGTCTGACCTTTACCGACTTTCCAAAGGAACAATGATGTCCCACTTCATCTATCTCGTGCGCCATGGCGAGCAGCAGGATGCCGAGCACGGCATGCCCGATGGACCGCTTTCCGGTCGGGGCACGCGTCAGGCAAAGCTCCTGGCTGAGCGGCTGAGCGGAGTTCCCTTTACCGGCGCGTGGCATTCGCCACTTCAACGCGCGGAAGAGACCGCCAACATCATGACGGCGAGCATGCCGAGCCTAGATTCGAAGCCCTCGGCGCTGCTCTTCGACTGCATCCCGTCCGGCCCGACCCCCGACATGCCGCATGCCTTCGAGCCGTTCTTCGGCTCGGTCACTCGCGATCAGATCGAGGCGGGCAAGGCTCAGATGGCGGATGCCGTGAGCGAGTGGCTCACGCCCGCCCGGGAGGACCGCCATGACCTGCTCATCACCCACAACTTCGTAATCGCCTGGTTCGTGCGCGAGGTGTTCAACGCGCCGCACTGGCGTTGGATGGGACTCAACCAGGCGAACTGCGGACTCACGATCATCCGCGTCCGTTCCGCCAAACCCCCCGTGCTCATCACCCACAACGATCTTGGTCACCTGCCGGCCGAGTTACGCACGGGTTTGC
>JANYIZ010000097.1 GCA_025408445.1 Frigoribacterium sp.
ACTTCTGGAAGTGCTCGGAAAAGAGGCCGGTGGCGGTGACGTTGCGTCCGTTGACGACCACCCCGGTCTCCGAGGTGTTCGCCGTCCAACCGACTCCCTTACCGTGGTCGGCACGCCAGGCCCAGATGTTGTCGAGGAGCAAGTTGTCGCTGTTGACCTGCAGTGCGACGGTGGCCTTTCCCGCGTGCGGTCCGCCGATTCGGAAGTAGACATCCTGGATGGCGGTCTGGTTGCGCGATTCATCCCGACGGAGGGTGTCCGACTTCGCGTCATGGTCGTGCCAGTGGCCGTCCCGCTTCGCGCCAATCTGCAGGAGTATCGGTGAGTTCACCGTGCCCGCGTCGATCATGAGGCCAGCGACATCCACTCCCGGCACATCGGCGACGGCAAGCGGCACCGCACCGTTCACCGCGCTGAGGGTGGCGACGCCGAGGCCGAGCACCACCGTGTCGGCTCGTTTGACCGAGATGATGCGATCGACGTCATAGACACCGGGCGTGAACAGCAGGTTCCTGCCGCGGGCGAGCTGGTCATTGATCGTTCGCACCGAGACGCCCGGCTTGGCGACGAAGAAGTCCGAGAGCGGGATGGCGCGACCCGCTGTCGGCGCGGTTTGCCAGGTGGTTCCGACCGAGTCGGTTCGGCCATCTGGAACAAACACGCTGTAGCTGTTCGTGACGCTGTCGAAGAAGAGGTATGGCTTCTCCCGGCTCACGGCGGTGGTCGCGAGGGTCGTGTAAGTGGGGGTGGGGAACGACTGGGCCGGCGCCCCGGTTACGCCGGAGAACACCTGGTTCCATACCCCGTTA
Organism: Frigoribacterium sp.; assembly: GCA_025408445.1. Taxonomy (GTDB): domain Bacteria; phylum Actinomycetota; class Actinomycetes; order Actinomycetales; family Microbacteriaceae; genus Lacisediminihabitans. The sequence continues at coordinate 810 of JANYIZ010000097.1, forward strand.
GACCAGGAGCCGATCGAGCTATTGCGCACGAGGAACTGCTGCTGCGAGCCATTAACGATCGCGCCGGCCTTCGAGTCGGCCATGAACCCGCCACTGGCGAACTGCGGTCCGGCGGTGCAGTAGTCCATGAACGTGAGGGTTCCGCCGGTGACGTTGACCCGACGCATCGGTGCCGCCTGCGACACGGCCCAGAACTCGCCGGAGGACCGGCAGGCCGTGCCGCCCACCACGGCGATGGTGATGTTGGAGACGGAGCGCCAGAAATTATCGAGCGCGCTGCAGTTGTCGGCGGTGAAGCACCGGTTGTAGGCATCCACGTGACCGTTGATGGTGACGTCGCCCGGGGACACGCCGAGACCGGCAACCTCGGTGTAGTAGCCGACCTGGAAGACCAGTGGATTCGTCACAGTGCCGTAGACGCCGGGCTTGAACAGGATCGCGTAGCGGGCCGTACCCATCTCGTTGTCGACCTGCTGGGTGGCAATCGCATCGACCGCTGCCTGGATCTGGCTCTGCGGCATGGTGGGGTCGAAGATCTTCACGTTGGGTCCGAAGTCGACGGACGGGGATCCGCCCGACGGATGCCCCGGATCGGCGAAAGCCGCCGGAGCCAGTGTCGCGCCGGAGAGGGCGAGGGCTAGCGCGAGGAAAATCGTCGCAACGCCATGGGTCGACCGGCGAATACTCTGGGGAAGGATGGCCATGATAAATCTCCTGCTCTCGACAGTGAGGCGGGCGTTCGGGAGCGCACGATGCTGCGAATCGTACGTTCGAACACGGAGTTGGTCAAGACCAACGGGTGCGGGCGAAGCGCCTCGGAGCAGCCCTAGATGAGTGAGGCCTAATCGGGGTTTTGCCGCGTGGAGGCTGTTAATCGTTGGCAGAGGGTATTGAACCCTGGGTGTGAAAACCGACCTCAACACCCTCCTGACCACACTTTACGTCCATCTCGACGAGCGGATCCTGCCCGCGCTCGGCTTTTCGCGTGATCACCACCCCGGTCGCAAACCCGTCCTCAGCGACGTTGAGCTGCTCTGCCTGATCGTCGCCCAACACCTGCTCGGCATCGCCTCCGAACACAAGTGGATCCGCTACGCCCACACACATCTGCTTGGCATGTTCCCGTCGCTTCCGCAACAATCTGGGTGGAGCAAACGAGTACGCCACACCATCGGATTGCTGTCAGGAGTGATCACCGAACTGGCACACGACACACCCTCCTGGGGTGAGATAGCCCGGCTGATCGACTCGACCCCGGTGCCCTGCGGCAAGTCCCGCGAAACTGTGAAACGCTCTGACAAACATTTGATCCGCCCCGGCCAGATCATCATCGGCGACAAAGGCTTTGCCGGCAAAGAATTCGAAACCTTCATCACCGCAGAACTCGAAGCAGAACTCATCCGCCCCGACCGAAAAGACGACAAGCCCCGCTTCGGGAAACTCGGCGGAATCCGCCAATGGGTTGAATCGGTGTTCGACACTATGAAAAGACAACTCACCCTCGAAGACCACGGCGGCCGCAGCATCCCCGGCGTCTACTCCCGCGTCGCCGGAATCTGGCACAACTGGCTCATCGGAGACCCCAACAAACGATCCCTCATCTCCTACGACCATTAGGACTCACTCATCTAGGCTCGAATTGTGTCTTTACCCTCGACAAAACGCTCTTCCGTCACCCGCACGGCCGGTCGACTGCTGCTTGGCGCGTTTCTCCTGCTGGCGGGAATCAGCCATCTCACCGTCAGTCGAATGGCTTTCCGCGCTCAGGTACCTCGCTGGGTGCCTGTCGATGCGGATTTCGTGGTGCTCTCATCCGGGATCGTGGAGATCACCCTCGGGCTCGCCCTCCTGTTGCTCGTGCGCCGGCAGGTGTTCGTGGGAGTCGTCGTGGCCGTTTTCTTCCTGCTGGTCTTTCCCGGCAACATCTCCCAGCTGGTCACCCACACCGACTCCTTCGGGCTCAACACCGACCTGGCCCGTGGCATCCGGCTGCTGTTCCAGCCGCTGCTGGTCGTCTGGGCGCTGTGGAGCACGGGAGCCTGGTCGGCGATTCGAAATCGCCCTCGCCAGGCCTAGTCATAGGGAATTAACCTCTTCGACCCCTGCAGGTCAGCTCGGGGTCCTAACCTCCTCACTGGTTCACACTCAACGGCTCTGGAGGATTCCATGCGCCTGAAGAAAAACCTGATGATCGCCGCAACGGCGGCCACACTGCTGATGGCGGGGGCCGCGACACCGGCATTCGCCGACGATGCCGGTCATGGTCACAACACCACCGGAGACGGTTCGGATCGCCGGAACCTAAGTTTCGGAATCATCGGCGATGTGCCGTATGGGAAAGCAGAAATCGCGGCATTCCCGTTGTACATCAACGATCTCAACGCACACCGGGAACTCGACTTCGTCGGGCACCTGGGAGACATCAAGAGCGGATCGTCGGTCTGCTCCGACGAATACTTCGCCAGCATCCGCAGCAACTTCGACACCCTCACTCTTCCCCTCGTCTACACGCCGGGCGACAACGAATGGACAGACTGCCACCGCACCAACAACGGCGCCTACAACCCGATCGAGCGGCTGGCCGCGCTGCGAAAGACCTTCTTTCCGCGCCCCGGTGTCACTCTCGGAGCGCCGATGAAAGTCGACTCGCAGGCACGCGCCGGGTACCCCGAGGACGTCGACTTCCGCACGAGGGATATCTCCTTCACCGCCGTGAACATTCCCGGGAGCAACAACTCCCTCATGCCGTGGTCCGGCCTCGGCCAGACAGCGCCGACGCCCGAACAGACCGCCGAGGTTCAGGCGCGCACGCAAGCGGACATCCGCCAGCTCACCGACACGTTCCAGGCTGCCCGCCGACACCGTGACCGGGCGGTGGTCGTGATGACCCAGGCCGACATGTTCGACCTGACGCTGACCAACCCCGCGATATCCGACTACGCGGGCTACACGCCCCTGGTGAAGGCGCTGATCGAGCAGGCAAATGACTTCGGCGGTGCGGTGTACCTGATCAACGGAGACAGCTATGACTTCAACGAGGACCACCCGCTGGCCAGCGGATCGCCCTGGTTGGCGTTCTACGGCCAGTCGACCGCCGCGACCAACCTCACCCGTCTCACGGTCGACGGGTCATCCAACGCCCAGGACTGGCTCAAGGCGACGGAAAGTCCCCTCGGGTCGGCGACGCCGCTCGTGTTCGAGCGCGTGCCATTCACCCACCCCGCCTCCTGAGGCCAGCCAGCGCCGGGTTCGCAATCAGCGGACCCGGCACTGCTGCAGAGTGTGGTCAGGAGCGGTGAAGACCAACGCCGGGAAAGTCGACCCAGTCGACAGGAGTCGTTGCGCCCGACTGCCAGTCACGACGAAGAATCGCGTAGGCGACCGAGCCGAACACAGCGCCGCCATCGGCGGGCCATGCCTCACGGTAGTGCGCCTCCTTGACAAAGCCTGCGCGCTGAAACGTCGTGCACATCGCGAGGGATCTCCGCCAGGCGAAGGTCGAACATCGGTCCGCCGTCGGCGAGATCCTCCAGGATGACGACGCCGAGCCGACGGCGAAGATCGTCATCGATCCACAGTGCGGCGTGATCGTCACCGTCATAGCGACCGCGGTCGATTGCGGTCAAGGCCTGATCGACAGAGGGATGGGGATGAACGTGAAAGGAATTCCCCACCGGGAATTCGACGAAGTCGGCCTAACCGGACGAGCGAACGTCGATCGGAAGGAAGGAGATGGTCACGCGGCGCGAACGTGCAGTTCACCGGGATCCGCGCCATCCGCTCCGAACACGATGCGACGGTTCGCGACCTTCTCACTGAAGAACCGATCGTGACTCACGACGACGATCGCGCCGGGGAAGTGCAGCAGCGCCCGCTCCATCACCTGGGTGCTCGCCAGGTCGAGGTGGTTGGTCGGCTCGTCGAGCAGCAGCACGGATGCCCCGGACAGCAGGCACTGCGCCATCGCGACCCGAGCGCGCTGTCCACCCGAGAGGTTGCCGATGCGCTGCTTGAGGTCGGCTTCCGAGAACTGGAACATTCCGAGGAACCGACCGACCGACTTGCGGGTCGCGGTGAGCGCAAGACTGTCGGGGTAGGCATTGACGGCGTGGGTGACCGTGTCCGTGTCGTCGAGTTTAAAAAGCACCCGGTTATACGAGACGACCTTCGTGCCCGCGGCCCACGTGACCTCGCCGGCATCCGCCTTCACGTCACCGGTCAGCACGCGAAGCAGTGTCGTCTTGCCGCTGCCGTTCGCGCCGCTCACCACGATGCGGTTGCCCCGACGAATCTCGAACGACACCCCCTCGAAGAGCACCCGCTCTCCGAAGGATTTACCGAGGCCTTCGATTCGGCACAGCACATCCTTCACGTGTAGGCCACCGTAGATCTCCGTGATGATCTGATCGACCGGCCGCGGTGCGCGCGACTTCTTGATCTGCGAGAGCTGTTTGTCGAGCCCGCGGCTCTCCGCCTTTGCGGCATCCCGGCGATCGGCGATACCCTCGGCCTCGAACGCCAGCAGCTCCGACTCGTGCTGAAACTGAGCCTCGAGGGTCTTCAGGCGAAACTGCTTCTGGATGATGTACTCGCCGAAATTGCCCGGGTACTCGTGCAGGTGGTAGTTCTCGATCTCGATGATGCGGGTCGCCACCGCATCGAGAAACTTGCGATCGTGCGAGACGATGACCGCGGCGCCGTGGAATCCGCGAAACCAGGCTTCGAGCCATTCGACGCCCGCAACGTCGAGAAAGTTCGTCGGTTCGTCGAGCAGCAGCACATCCGGGTCTTCGAGCAGGATCTTG
>JANYIZ010000098.1 GCA_025408445.1 Frigoribacterium sp.
GCCGTGCCCACGTACCGGTGGCTGCACGGTGACGGATCGGACGAGGTCAAGGCGAAGGTCGAGGAGGACATCCAGCTCGCGGAGCGCGTCGGCGTGAGCAGCGTCCCGCACGTGTTCATCAACGACCGCCAGATCGTGGGCGCCGAGCCGATCGAGGAGTTCGCGTCGGCCATCGACGACGCGCTCGCCGGGGCCGAGGGACCGAGCGTCAACGATCCACCTGCCGGAGGGAGATAGCGCGTCTCGGCGCGCCCGAGCGTCACCGCCCCGTCGCGACCGGCCGGACGCGCACGAAGGCCATCGCTGCCAGCGGGAGTCGCGTGCCGTAGGACGGCTCGAGGCCCGGGCGGACCACGTCGATGGTCGCGCGGACGCCGAAGCCGAGCGCTAAATGACCGCGCAGGATCCTCGAACAAACATCACGCTGCCCGCGCGATGACGGGCTGGCAGCCCGTGCTGCGGCGCCAGACGTAGGCGTTGACGTAGCTGCGCGCCGCGGCGAGCAGGCGCTTCATCGTCTTGCAGCGGTGGTTGCGGGTGACGTTCGCATGAACGTCCTGCCAGACTCGCTCGATGCGGTTCGCGTCCGGGGAGTAGGGCGGCAAAAGTGGAGCACGATGCGACCGCCGAGCGCGTCGAGAAGGCGGCGCGTCGCCTTGGCCGAGTGAATGCAGTAATTGTCGACGATGGGATGAAGGCGCTGCACCTCAGGTCCGTAGCTCTTCGCCAGCAACTCCAGCATGCGCGCAGAACAGGGCGACTCCCTTTCGCGCGGCGCCCGTGGTGTGCAGCGCGCCTGTGCGAACGTCGAGCGCGCCGGCCAGGTAGAACTTCTCGTTCCACGTCGGTCGAGGCCAGCCGAAGTGCTCCGGCGTGCGCAGAAGAAGCCGCGCGAGATGGCGCCGGAACGCGTCACCGGCCTTGGGCTTGCCGTTGCGGCGGCGCTTGTCGTAGAGGCCGGCGCTCCCCTCCTCCGCGAAGCGATGCGCGGTTCGCACGACCGTCGAACGCGCGAGGTCGAGCTCCTCGGCGGCCTCGGAGCTGGTCTTGCCCAGGCCGAGCCGAGCCGTGGCGTGGAAGCGCAACGCGGTCGCGGGATTGCCGCTTTCACGACCGAGGCGAAGAAGATGACGTCGCAAAATTCGGCTGAGTCGGGGTACGATATCCATGCGCGGGGCCTTCCTGGCTGGGTGTCTGGCGATTCCCAAACCACCGAAGAACCCCGCGTATTTCCATTCGGCTTACCAGTTGATCGACATTCCTGCGCGGTGATTTAGCCGCATGCAGCAAGAAGAAGGCGGCCAGCCGGAGCAGGATCGGCTTGGCGGTAATCACAACCACGAACCGTACTGCGGCCTCGAGCAAGACCCGCTGCGCCATCGTCGCTCCCGCACCTCCGTATGCTCGCGCTCACAGCGCGCCCACGCTTGCTGAGGAAGCTCGCTCGCCCGTGTCGACTCCATCGCCGCATCCGTAATCCCCTCCCGACGAGCAAGCCTCCCAGAAGGACGCCGATCGACACCGAGCGGACTCAGGAGTGGATCAGGGGTTAAGCCAGAAGTCGTAGGTGAGCGATGGTTTGGGTGCCAGAGCGTTTGGTGCTATCGCCTCCGCCATCGCTTGCTGCTGATCATCAACCTCCTGGTGGGGCTGGCCTTCGTCAGCGGCGCCGTCGCGGTCTTCATCGCCCTCCCGTCGCGAAGCGCGATCCTTGAGGCCCACGATCTCGAGGTCGCCTCCCGGCGCTCCGCGCTCCTCAGCGTCATCGCGCGAGAACAGTACATTCACGAGGCGCGCACGATCATCCTGCGGAACCGATCCCACGTCGAGCACCACGACGAGTGGGTCACCAAGCTCCGCTCCGAGCTCGACGAGCTCCGCTCCGACGTCGGCCCCGACGGCGCAAGCCGACTCGGAGAGATCGGGACGACGAGCCAGGAGCTCAGCAGGATCTTCTCGACCGCAATCCTGCCGGCGATCGACCGGCAGGACTGGGGCGAGGTCCATCGCGCCCACGAGCGAGCCAACGTCCTCGTCGATCAGATGACCGAGCACGCGGACGCCCTCGCGAGCTATTTCGACGACCAGGCCATGCAGGCCGAGCACAGCGCGACGCGCTTCGTCCGGCTCGCGGTGATCTTCGCCATCGCCGGGAACGTCCTCGCGGCGGCGCTCGCCCTTGTCTTCGGGCGCAACCTCTGGCGATCCTTCTCGATGCCCCTCGCCTCGCTCGAGCTGGTCGCTCAGCGTGTCGCCGAAGGAGACCGGAGCGCGCGGGTCGCACCGGTCGCGGCGGTCGAGCTTGGCGTGGTCGCGGGCGTGTTCAATCGAATGCTGGACGCCCTCGATCGAGCCTCGATCGCCCTTGTCACTGCGCAGCGTCTCGCGGCCATCGGTCGCGTGGCCGCCAGCGTGGCACACGAGATCAACAACCCCATTGCGATCATCCGTGGATACCTCAAGAGGATGCGCCAGGAGGCCCAAACCCCGGAGCTTCTGGAAGAGCTCATGATCCTCGACGAGGAGGCAACGGCCTGTCAGCGCATCGCGAAGGACCTGCTCACATACGCGCGATCACCTGCGATGGAGCCCGGCGCCGTTCAGGTTTCGGAGCTGCTCCAGGACGCGGTGGAGCGCAGCGAAGGAGCACCGTCTCGGCGGAGCTCGGAGGACGCATCCACCGTGGTCGTGGACGCCGAGCCCGCGTTGCTCTCGGTAGATCCCCTCCGGATCCGACAGGTCGTGGTGAACCTCGTCAAGAACGCCCGGGAGGCGACCGCGGGTCAGGTGGATGAAGAGGCGGTAGAGGTGCGAGGAAGACGCCACGGGACGGACTACCGGATCGAGATGCTGAACCGCGGGAAGGGCCTCTCGACCGAGGTGCGCGAGCGGCTCTTTGAGCCTTTCTTCACGACCCGACGCGATGGAACCGGTCTCGGTCTCGCTGTTTGCTATGGTCTCGTGACCGCACACGGTGGAACCATCCGGGCGGAGGCGAGAGCCGGCGGAGGCTCGCAGTTCGTGGTCGATTTGCCCGACGTCCTCATCGACGAAGAAAGCGAGAAACAGGAGCGAGAATGAAGCCGACGGTGCTCGTGGTCGACGACAAAGCGAACATGCTCGCGTTGCTCCCCAAGGTCCTGGGAAAGAGCGCCCGGGTGCTCACTGCGAGCGGCGTCCGCACCGCACTGCAGCTGCTCGAGTCCGAGCCCGTGACGGTTGTCCTCTGCGATCTGCGCATGAACGACGGCGACGGGCTCGAGATCCTCCGTGCCGTCCGGTCCCGTTGGCCCGGTGTGCCGTTCATCTTGATGACGGCTTACGCCACGGTCCCCACGGCCGTTCAGGCGATGCGCGAGGGCGCTCACGACTACGTCACCAAGCCTTTCGATGCGGACGAGCTCCGCAGCCTCGTGTTCAGGGCAGCGGCGGAGGCAGCCGTGCTCGAAGGGATGCCGCAACCGCTGGAGGCCAACGGCTTCGGAGCGATGGTCGGCCGCTCCCCGGCGATGCAGGCGGTCTACCAGATGATCGATCGCATCGCCCCGACCGACGCGACAGTGCTGATCCTGGGGGAGACGGGCACCGGCAAAGAGCTCGTGGCCCGCGCCATTCACGAGCGCTCCTCCCGCGCCGCATCGCGTCCCATCGCCGTCAACTGCGCGGCCATCCCCCGATCGCTCATGGAGAGCGAGCTCTTCGGGCACGCGCGCGGCGCCTTCACCGGCGCGACGGCCGACCGGGCCGGCCTGTTCGAAGACGCGAACGGGAGCACTCTTTTCCTCGATGAAATCGGCGAGCTTCGCCCGACCGTACAGGCCACGTTGACGCGGATGCTCGAAGAACGCGCCGTGCGCCGCATCGGCGAGACCCGCGAGCGCAAGATTGACGTGCGCGTGATCACGGCCACGCACCGCGATCTCCGGGGCATGATCAAAGCAGGGTCTTTCCGCGAGGACCTCTGGTTTCGTCTCAATGTCTGCGTGATCGAGCTGCCGCCGCTGCGAGACCGCGCGGAGGACATTCCACTCCTCGCGCAGCGTTTCCTCGCCGAACGCGCGCCCCAGGGGCGGGCGTCTGTGACGCGATTTTCCCATGGCGCCATGAGCGCGCTCCAGACGTATCGGTGGCCCGGCAATGTGCGCGAGCTGAAGAGCGCCGTCGAGCGAGCTGCCATCCTCGAAACGACGAGTGAAATCCAGAGGGAGTCGCTGCCACCCGAAGTACAGAGCTCGAGTCCCCTGCGGCTGACGAGCGCTAGCGACGTGGACCTCGCCCAACTCTCCTACCGTGAAGCCATCGACGCGTCGCGCGAGGAGACGAACCGACGCTACCTCGAGGCTGTGATGCGCCGCTTCCGAGGCGACGTCTCGAAGGCCGCTACGCACGCCGGCGTAGAGCGCGAGAGTTTCTACCGTCTTCTCCGACGCTGCGGAATTTCAGCGGACGACTTTCGAGAGGAGCCTGGAACGCCGGACGGATCCAAAAACTGAGCGTTGCGTGCATTCTGCGGTGTGACCGATTGAGTCACAGCTTACTACCGCCGGCCACCACCTCGGCGCCGACCGCGTCAAAAGCCTCGCGGCACGAGAGCCGCACGGCGTCGGCGCATGACCAGGAAACGTAGTACGAGGAGAGCTGGGTCGATCACCGCAGCCCTGTGCGTTGGAACCCTCGCGGCGCGCGGCGCCGAGGCAGCCGAGAGCTCCAGGTTGACGTCAACCAAGCAGCCTGCCGAGGGCATGAGCATGACCCCTCCTCACGGCAAAGAAGAGAGCATGTCGCCGCGCCCGCTCGGTTTGTCGGACACGCGCGAGGGCTCGGGCACATCGTGGCAGCCGGACACGACACCCATGCACGCCTTCCACGCCATGGCAGGAGGCTGGACCTTCATGGTCCACGGCAACGTCTTCCTCGGCTACGATCTCCAGGGCAGCAATCGAGGAGCGCAGCAGATCGTCAGCCAGAACTGGCTGATGGCGATGGTGCGGCGCTCCTCCGAAGTCGCGGAGATCAGCGCGCGCGTGATGCTGAGCGCCGAGCCGTTCATCCTCGGAGGTCGCGGCTATCCTCTCTTGCTCCAGACGGGCGAGACCTACCACGGGATGCCCCTTCATGATCGCCAGCATCCTCATGATCTCTTCATGGAAGCGGCTGTCCTGATGAACGCGGAGATCGGCGACGGGGTAGGCGTGCAAGTCTACGCGGCCCCCGCGGGCGAGCCGGCTCTGGGCCCTGTGGCCTTCCCGCATCGCGCCTCGGCCGCGTCCGATCCCCTGGCTCCCCTCGGGCACCACTGGCAGGATTCGACGCACATCACCTACGGTGTCCTCACGATCGGGATCTTCACCCGGCACGTGAAGCTCGAAGGATCGTGGTTCAACGGTCGCGAGCCGGACGAGAACCGCTACAGCTTCGACCTGCGAGCGCCTGACTCCGTCTCTTGCCGGCTGTCCGTGAACCCGACCGATTCGCTGAGCATCCAGGCCTCCTACGGGTTTCTCGCGAGCCCCGAGGCGCTCGAGCCTGACGAAAGCCTCCATCGCATCACCGCCTCCGCAACGTGGACCCGGCGGCTTGGCACCTCCGGGAGCTGGGCGACCACCGCGGTGTGGGGTACGAACCTCCACCCGCATGGGTCGCCGACGTCGAGCTACCTCCTCGAGACCGACCTCGATTTCGATGGTCACAACATCTTCTTTGGCCGAGGAGAGCACGTGCAGCGAATCGGGAGGGAGCTTGCCGTTGCAGAACCGGGTGAACAGAGCGTGTTCGACATGAGCAGCCTGGCGCTCGGGTACATCCACGAGGTCGAGCTCGCTTCCGCGGTGGCTTTCGGACTCGGTGCGCGCGGCGCCGTGACCGCGATCGGCCCCTCGCTGGAGCCCTTCTACGGAACGCGATGGCCCCTCGGAGCGATGATTTTCGTGCGCGTTCGACCGGCGACGAGGACGATGGACCGATCGCATCCAAACATGGCGGACCACCGTTGACGCGCCCGGCCCGACACAATGCAGGCTGACGCGAGTAGTGGAACAGGCGAAATCAGGCCCGCAACCTGAATGTCTTGGTCATCGCAACCGCGCCAAGGAGCACGCCGAGCAAGCTAAGACCTAACCCAAGAAAGCTCAGGGTACGCGCCAAATTTGCCCTCGTCTCCGTGTCGGCTGCGCGCTCGCGCGCCATACGCAAGGACGTCTGAAGTTCCCGGAGATCCGCCGCGGTCAGGCTCCGCTTCTCCGGCGATTCGGCGCGCGGGAACACGAGATCCGCCGAGGGGAGGACATCACCGAAACGTCCAGGACCCGACTCGAACGATGCCTCGAACGGGTCGCCGCCTAGCGTTCCGCTGAATACGAAGGTGTAGGCCCCAGGCTGGGCCGGTAGAAAATCGGCGGCGTACGAGCCCGGGCTACCGTGCACAGGGCGCAGCGTCACGATTCTCGTTTCACTGCCTTTGCGCACCTCGACCTTGAGCGTCTTCTCCGCGCCCTCGACTGGCTTGCCGTCGCTCTTCGTGGCGATGCGAACCGACACCCCGTTGGGGAAGCCGTCGAACGCCGGCTCGATCAAGAAGCCGACGACGCAGGTGTACTTCGATCCCGCGACGTCGCGATGCTCGTGCGCGGCGGCACGGGCAACGAGAACCGTGACGAAAAGCAGGACGGCTCCAGCGACGAAATGACCCCGGTTGAACATCACCGACTTATCCAGGATCCCGAGGCGGGCGTCCAGCGTGACGTACGCGCCGGTCACAATGACCGTCGATGTAACCTGATTAGCCACTATAGGCGTCACCGGGCAGCTGGCATGTTTGTTGGAATGCTTGGAACCTGTTCCCGAACTGCACACGGTTCGGGCCAAAGGAGGATTTCATGCACAAGCAAGCCAAACAAGCCCGGAGCGCGGATGTTCAGCAATGCATCGAGGAATGCAAAGAATGTCACGCGAGCTGCGTGGAGACGGCGACCTACTGCCTCAATATGGGCGGCGCGCATGCGGAGCCCTACCACATCGCGGTCCTGCTCGACTGCGCCGAGAGCTGCCATGTCAGCGAAGACTCGATGCTGCGGGACTCCGCGGTCATGTCGACCGTCTGCGCCGCCTGCGCCGACATCTGCGACGCCTGCGCGACCGAGTGCGAGAAGTTCACCGGCGACGCCCAGATGAAGGCCTGCGCCGACCGTTGTCGGAGCTGCGCCGCAGCGTGCCGGAAGATGGTGTCCCCGACGCCTTGATGCCCGTCTCTGCCATCGTCTGATGAACATCGGACCGCCCGCGAGGCAGGGACTCTAGACGCTGCACTATCACCCTCGCGCGGAATTTACTCAGACCGCGAGCTTCATTCCCCACGGCCGCACCGGGACGAGCATCAGGCTTCCCAGGAGCAAGGACACGAGCGCTCGGCCATGCGTGGAACGCGAGAAGATGCGTCGGATGCCGCGGTCACAGGTCCCTCTTTTGAAATGGAGTGAGGAGCTGCGCCATGTACCCCGACGGGAAGTTCGGTTCCTTGCCGATGCCGATGTCGTCGGAGGTGAAGCGACGTTTCGGGTCAAACGACCAGGTGCCGAGGAGATGGTCCCACAGATTCGTGAACAGCCCGAAGTTGACGTCCCCGACGCCACCCCATTTGAGGTGGTGGAATCGATGGCCCTCGTTGAGCGCCAGGATGTACCGGAGTTGTCCCACCCGGTAGTCGACATTCGAGTGCTGCATGAGCAACTGGACCGCCGTGATGGTCGCGAGCGCCGCGGCGACGGGCTGCGGAAGCCCAAGCAGCAGCAGGGGAAGAATCGCGACCGTCATCTCGACGGTCTGGTGCAGCGGGTGCTTCATCATACCGTTGAAGCCGTAGAAACGCTTGACCGAGTGGTGGACCGCGTGAAGGCGCCAGAGTACGGGCAGCCGATGACTCGCCCAGTGCGTCATGGTGATGCCGAAGTCGAACACGATGACAGCGGCTAACATCTGAGATGCGAAGGGCCACTCGTGGGGCCAACGGTCGCCGAACCGGCGGAGCCCGGCGAGCACCGGCAAAGCCGCTACGCTGATGATATTGGACACTTCGTTCACGCTGAAGTGGAGCCAGTCCCGCGCGACGTCGTCATGAGGCGCGTTCCAGCTCGACTCATAGGGAACCAGGCGCTCGGTTGCGAAAGACAGCGCGATGCCGAACCCAAGTACGGCGACGAGCCAGAGCTTCGAGAGTTCAGCTCTTGCAATGTAGATCGCTAACCCGTTCAGCCCAACCAGCATCGCGATCGGATAAGCGATCCGGACTACTTGCTGTGTGATGGTTCGCGGTCGACGAATTCTTTGCAGGTTTTCTGGTGCCATTCAGGTAACGTGGCACGCGCGACCCCCGCGCACTTGGAAGAACTCTTCAGCGGCGCCCTGGGACTGATCCACCTCACGGCGCCGAACTGATCCACCTATCGCGCCGCAAGCGGCGCCCAAGTGGATCTCGACCGCGACACCGCGATCGTGCGCGCTGACCTTTCTGCGGACCCAGGGCGCGCGAGACGCGGAGGCGGCGCGAGGCCGCGGGCCAGACGGCGCCGCCCCCCGCGTCCGCGTCGAGGGCGCAACCGCGCGGCCAACAGCGCTAATTC
>JANYIZ010000099.1 GCA_025408445.1 Frigoribacterium sp.
CGGATCCGCGTCTCGACGCGCTCGCGGACCTGTTCAGCAGCGAACGCATCCTCGCAGCTCCGGTGTCATTCGTCGACATCGCTGGCATCGTTAAGGGCGCCTCGGTAGGGGAGGGGCTCGGCAACAAATTCCTCGCCAACATCCGTGAGGCGGATGCGATCGCGCAGGTCATCCGCGCCTTCGCCGACCCGGATGTGGTGCACGTCGACGGTAAAGTCGACGCAGCCTCCGATATGGAGACCATTAACACCGAACTCATCCTCGCCGACCTGCAGACGCTCGAGAAGGCGGTGGTGCGCTACGAGAAGGAAGTCAAGACCCGGCGCACCGAGCCCGCTGTGCTCGCGGCCGCCCTCGAAGCGCAGAAGTTCCTGGATGCAGGCAAGCCGCTCTCGTCATCCGCCATTGACGTCTCGCTGATCCAGGAGCTTGGCCTGCTCACCACCAAGCCGTTCATCTACGTCTTCAATGTGGACGAGGAGGTGCTGCAGGATGCCGCGGCCCTCGCTTCCCTCGCCGCCCTTGTCGCTCCGGCCAAGGCGATCTTCCTCGACGCCAAGCTCGAGTCGGAGCTCATCGACCTCTCCCCGGAGGATGCCGCGGAACTGCTGGCCTCGACCGGCCAGGAGGAGAGCGGTCTCACCCAGCTCGCTCGCATCGGCTTCGACACCCTCGGGCTGCAGACCTACCTCACCGCCGGTCCAAAGGAGGCAAGGGCCTGGACCATCCCCAAGGGTGCCAAGGCCCCGCAGGCGGCCGGCGTCATCCACTCCGACTTCGAGAAGGGCTTCATCAAGGCCGAGGTGATCGGCTTCCAGGACCTCGTCGACACCGGTTCGATCGCGGAGGCCCGGGCCAAGGGCAAGGCCCGGATCGAGGGCAAGGACTACGTCATGCAGGACGGCGACGTGGTGGAGTTCCGCTTCGGATCAACGTCTACGTCTAAGGGCTAAGGATCTCCATGGATTCCTCCATCTTGAATTTCTCCCTGAGTAATCCAGAGGGCAATGGGCAAGGTGACGTGGCAAAGTTGCTGCGCTCCCTTGCTGACGTTATTGAAGCAATGGGTGACGCTCAGGTGCAGGACATCACCTTCGCGTCCGGAGTCACTGCGGGCGAAGACGATCTGACTTTCACCGTCTACTACCACCGTGAAGCGCGCCGTCGATGATCAAGCGCCACGTGGTGGCTTTCCGCCACAGTTAGGTATGAGGGGTTGGGAGCGGTGGAGTATCCAGCGAGAATCTGTCGGGTGCGGTCTTAGATCCGGGTGCTGACCGTTCTGCAGTCGTTCGGTTGGCTCGCGCTCGTCTGGTCCCTCGGCTTTCGTGCGGACGAGGACGTGTGGTCAGACGTCGCCTTTGTCATCTTCGCTACAGTCCCGCTCTTCCTAGCGCTGTTTCCTGTCGTCAAATTCCGGACCGATGGAGCGTTGCTACTCAGAGGGTGGACATCTCAACGTTGGGCGAATGCCGGCCAGATCCGTCGACTCGCGATGACTCAGTTGGGCCTTAAGCTGACGTTCGATGACAGCACATCGAACACGACCGTGATCTTTCAGGCAACTCGTTCGTTTGGGCGTCCGAGGGTGCTCGAATTTGTCGATGCCCTTTGGCGAGATCCGGGAGCTTCGAAATCGTTCGATCCACTTGAGCTTTTCCGCAAGCGTGATATCGAAATCTATCGCCGTGAGGACCGCGATGACTGAGCGTGACGTAGTGAAGTTCCGCTTCGGAAGTACATCACCGGCGAAGGCAAAATAAAGATACCGAAAAGCCCCCACACTTCATTGGATGCGGGGAATTGACTGCATGAATCAGGCAGCGGACTTACCCGAGAATTCCCTCGTGGCGAGTAGGACACCACCGTCTGAAGTTGCCGGGTGCTGCGGGCCGGGGCAGCCGCCGCGAGCCGCTGGATTCGGTCATCGATACTCTCGGGTGGCTCTATCGGGTTGGCGGTGGCGGTGAGCACTGGTGATTCCTGGGTTGTGCAGAGTAGAAGAGAAACCGCTTCATCACCGTTCACCTGCGTGGCACGGAAAGAGCTCTTCTGGCTCGACCGTGATTCACCCCGTGGTTACCAGTCAAGTGCCGCGCGAGTTAGGATTCTCGCCACCCAGTTCGGACACGAGCAGCTAACGACCAATAGAAGACAGACGCCCGGGTTCCGGGCGAGGAGGAGCAGACATGTCACCTATGAGCAAGACGGATACTGCAGAAATAATCAGACTGGCACGGTTCCGCGCGGGAGTGACGTGGGCCGCTATCGCTGAACGCATCGACAAAGCGCCCGCCTGGACCGTTGCAGCGCTGCTGGGACAGCATCCGATGTCTGCGGAAGACGCGAACGCTGTCGGGGAGTTGCTGTCTCTGGACGCTGAGGTTGTCGAGTCTCTGCAGATTCAGCCTTACCGGGGGTCTGCCGAACAGGTGCCGCCCACCGATCCCACTATTTATCGCCTCTATGAGGCACTCAGCGTGTATGGACCTGCCATAAAGGAACTCATCCATGAGGAGTTCGGCGACGGCATCATGAGCGCTATCAACTTCAAGATGGATGTACAGCGCCGGACGGATCCGACCGGAGACCGTGTCGTGATCACGTTGGATGGTAAGTTCCTCGATTACAACTGGTAGTCCGAGTACAACCAATCACTGGCCAACAACGCGGACTCCCCGTTCACAGTTGCGCCGTCCCAAGCACCTCCTGAGCGTCGATCGATTCGGGGCTTTGGCAATCAGGCAAAAGAGTCTGCGGCGCACTTGACGGCGGCGTTTTAGTCACGGCCGCTTTCGGGCAGCTTCTGGATGGTATCGGCGACAACGACTTCGCTTTTGTGCCGAGAACCCATTCCGCGTGCGTGCACCTGATCGGTCGAAAGGTGGTCTTGACCGCGCTTTGCTGATGGCGGGTAATACCGCCGCTCAGCTTCCGCTATCCGGGGGATGCGGCCTCGCTGTGTCATCGGATCGTCTGGTTGAATGAGGAAATGACATTACGCACGTTTGCCAGCGTCGCGAAGGCTAAGCCCGGGGACCGTGTCGCGATCCTGTCGCCTGCGTTCGCTGCCCCTGCCGTGTCTGAGGTCGTGCACGAACAGGCGATGCAACGACTGAGGGATGTGACCGGGCTGGTGCCGGTGGAGTTTCCGACGACGCGGCAACTTGGCGCGAGCGCCGAGGCGCGAGGCGCTGATGTGACGGCCGCGTTTGCCGATCCGACCATCCGTGCGGTGCTTGCCACGATTGGTGGTGACGATCAGGTGACCGTCGTCCCGCACATCGATGCTGATGTCGTCGCCGCGAATCCGAAGCCGTTTCTCGGCTACAGCGACAACACGAATCTGCATAACTTCCTCTGGAACCTCGGGGTTCCCAGTTACTACGGTGGCTCGACACAGGTGCATCTGGGACCTGGCCCACATCTTGATGAGGTGCATCTTCTATCGCTGCGTGCGGCGTTGTTGGATGGAGGGGTCATCGAACTCACCGAACCGGGCGAGTCGGAGGACTTCGGTATTGCGTGGACCGATCCTCGCGCTCTGACCGAGTTCGGGGCGCGTGAGGCGACCGAACCGTGGATCTGGGCTGGACCGAAGGCTGTAGCTGAGGGACCGACCTGGGGTGGGTGCATCGAAGTCATTGACCAGATCGCTCTCGCCGACCGGATGCCAAGCGTCACGGACCTCGCAGGGACGATTCTTCTGCTCGAAACGAGTGAGGATCTTCCCGCAGCAGATGAGGTGAAGCGCTGGGTGCGCGCTCTCGGTGAGCGGGGCATCCTCGGTGCCGTTGCCGGCATTCTGGTCGCCCGCCCCCCGGTGAGTGAACTGGGCTCAGTCGTCCCATCCGCAAATGAGCGCACTCGGTTGCGCGACGCTCAGCGAGAGACCATCATCGAACAAGTCACCCGGTATAGCCCCGATGCCGTCATCTGTGTGGGGGTGCCATTCGGACACACCAGACCGCAATGGATCATTCCGCACGGCGGCACCGTTCGCCTCGACGGCACAACTCGTAAAGTCAGCGCCGACTACAGCTGACCCGACACCAAGGCCGGCGCTGTAACCAAAACGATGTCTGCGCGCTCTGCCTGCCGACGCTCGGGTGAGGGCCAGTTCGGTTCGCCCCACCGAGGATTGGCGGACGGATATTCGCAATGGCGATTATCGTCCTACGTCTTGCAGGCCATTCCCCTTTTGAAACGCCGGACCGGGCATCAGTCCACCGTGTGAAGCTGGACAGTGCTGCTCACCCATGGCTCGCGCAGTACTTCGAGCTGTCGGTGACTGCTCGAACCTATAAAGCAAAAACGGTCAAGTCCTTTTGTGTGGTGTATCTGAATCTTTGTGATCCTTCGGTTGGTTAGGCGCTGAGGGCGTGGAGTTCTGGGGTGGCCTCCTCGGGTTCGTTGGTGCCGACGGCCTGGGATTTGCTGAGGGCGTCGAGGCCGAGATAGCGGCGGGCCTCGGCCCACTCGTCGTGTTGCTCGGCGAGGACAGCGCCCACGAGGCGGATGATCGCGTCCCGGTTGGGGAAGATCCCAACAACGTCCGTGCGACGGCGGATCTCCCGGTTGAGTCGCTCGTTCGGGTTGTTCGACCAGATCTGCCGCCAGAGCTCCTTCGGGAAGACGGTGAAGGCGAGGATGTCTGCGCGGGCAGCATCGAGGTGGGCGAACGCTTTCGGCAGTTTGTGTTCCAGCGCGTCGAGGACCCGGTCGAACTGGGCGTGCACCGAGCCGGTATCGGGCTGGTCGTAAACGGAGTGCAGGAGTGTTTTCACCCACGGCCAGGAACTCTTCGGGACGGTGCTCATCAAGTTTGCCGCGTAGTGGGTGCGGCAGCGTTGCCAGGCCGCTCCGGGCAGGGTTGCCGCGGTCGCAGCAACCAAACCGGCGTGGGCGTTTCGAGGTGACGAGTTTCACCCCGGTCAGACCCCTGGCGGTGAGGTCGCGGAAGAACGTCAACCAGCCGGCCCCGTCCTCGGTGGTGGCGACCTGCAGGCCGAGGATCTCGCGGTGCCCGTCCCCGTTGACGCCGGTGGCGACCAGCACGGCGACGTTGACCACCCGGCCGCCCTCACGGACTTTCATCGTCAGGGCATCGCAGGCCACGAACGTGTAAGGGCCAGCATCCAACGGTCGGGAACGGAACTCAGCAACATGCTCATCCAGGTCGCGGGCCATCACCGAAACCTGCGACTTCGACAACGACGTGATGCCGAGGGAGTCGACAAGTTTCTCCATCCGCCGGGTCGAAACGCCAAGAAGGTAACAGGTCGCCACCACCGTCGTCAGGGCCCGTTCGGCCCGACGGCGCCGCTCCAGTAACCAGTCGGGAAAGTAGGTGCCCTGCCGCAGCTTCGGGATCTGAACATCGACCGTGCCGGCACGGGTGTCGAAATCGCGGTGCCGGTAACCGTTACGCCGGTTAGTGCGATCATCGGAGACGGTGCCGTAAGCGGCGCCGCAGACGGCGTCCGCGTCAGCAGATAGAAGTGTGTTGATGAAGGTGGAGAGCATATCCCGCAACAGGTCTGGACTGGCTTGGGCCAGGTGTTCCTCGAGGAAGCGGGCAGGGTCGATACTGGGTGCGACGGTCATCGTCGTAGTTCCTTTCGAGATGGATTTGAGACTTCTCTCGAAGGATCACGCGGTGACCGTCGCCGTCTGCGACGACACGCTCACCGAGATCCGATACACCACGTTAAAGGACACAACCCTCGAACGAGGGCGTTTCTAACGGGTTCTGCCCAGCTAAACAGTGCCGTACAGTCGACGGCATGCGCCACCGCCGCTGCACCCAAAGCCACGTCAACTCGACTCGTTTGCGGAGCACACCCACGATTCCGAACCCAATCCC